>CALCRE010000309.1 GCA_937894465.1 uncultured Clostridia bacterium | reverse complement strand
TTTGCAAAAGCAAGATCAATTCTAGTACCGAAATATACATTTTCATTGATTTGCAAGCCGAATTCTTGCACTCTCCCTGTCAGAACCCGTAGGATTCTTTCGATCTCTTTGGCTTCACGAATCATGAGCTCACGAATTTTGTTGTTGGCTTCCACGGAAAAAGCAGGTTCGATGAATACGGTTGAACCGCTGGCCGAAGTATCATGAATGATCCCTTTGATATCCGATTTATTGCTTGCTTTTACAGGTATGACATATCGATCATTTCGTACGGTGACCAAAGGATCCTGCATCATTTTTGCATATTGGGGAGAACGAATCAATCGATCCAGTGCGGATTTTAATTCATCCTTTGTTCTTTGAATGCTTCTACGGATGGAAAACAACTCAGGACTTGCGTCATCTGCCAACTCTTCATCAGAGATCACAACTCGTTTGATTTCCCTTTCCAACGGATCATTTCGTACAATTCTTTTGTACAGTAAATATATACTGTTTTCTTCATCCGGTTCTTTTTCTTCAAAGTATTCGGTAAACTGCCTGCAAGTATATAAAAGATCTGCGATCTTAAGCAGCTCCCCCGGTGTCAAAATGCCACCTTTATCGGCTTTTGTGACCATTGTGGACACATCATCGATTCCGGATAAGTGTGGTTTGCCTTTTTTGGCCATATGCGCTACCGCGTCGGTGGTTTCTTTTAATTTTTCCAAAACCATTCTACGGGAAGAATAAGGTGATATTTTCCCGCACAGCTTTCTAGCAGGCTTGGATACAGCACATTCCGTTAACCTAGCAATGATCTTATCAAACTCCAACACTCGAAGAGCATGATTATCCATGAGATTCCTCCAATATTTTTTGGATAATTTCCACCGACATAGTGACCAGTTCTTTTAGAGTATAGTCAGTGGTACCGGGTACGGTAATATTACATTTGCCAAAAGGTATGACAATTTTCCTTGCATGGGATGAAGAAATGCTATTAGCCATTTGTTGTGTGATTTCACCTAACATGGAGTTTGCCGCGAGAATTCCAACCCCACCGATAATGAGATCCACCTTGTCTGCATTAAAACAAATTGCATTTTCTCCGGTGGCGTATCTGTGAGCTCCGGCTTTTCTCATAGCCATAGTGGCAAATACATTGGTTCCCAATGCAAGTATGTCCACTTGATCTCCCAAAACAGTCAGCCCTTCTACTAAAGCTTTTCCAAAGCCACCACCCTGAGCGTCAATAACAGCTATTTTCAACATGATTTTTTCACTCCTCGTTTTTTAAAGAAATCCAATAATGCAGGATAAAAAGATTCCGGGGTATCAAATTTTTCGCTTAAAGTTTCCACCGGACAATGACCGGTCTTGTCTGCATTGACGATATACTCTGTCATGGTTTCATATGTTGTCTGAATTTTGTATTGATCCAAAACATCCAATGCCGATTTACTGATCACATCCGTATGAATTCTTTTAATCCCTATTAAAACACAAAGAAAAGCTGCTCCCTTACCGATGACCTTGTCTATTAACTGAAGATCATTTAATCCAATTCGGTTTTGTGAATGATAGAATTCTGTTAAAGGTCTAACACCTTTGTCGAAGGATGTATAAACAATCTCTCCATTGTTTGCGATTAAGCATGTATATTTGTTTTTTTGAAAACAATCAATTAATTTTTTTGTTTTATGCAAGTTCCTTTACCTACTTTTATCCTAATACTTATGAAGGGAATGAACAGAAAGTATAATTCCCATCGGAACTATTCTACCGCAAATATGTGATAATAACAATGACAGATACAGGCTCAAGATTGGGTTATAATTAAAAATTCCCGTTGCTATTCTTCATCTTTATTTTTTTCTACAAGCTTGTTGTATTTTGTCAGTGAAATGATGTCTGCATTTTTCATTTTCTCCGGTGACGGTGGATTTTCCATAGCGTTATTGATGAAATTCATTAAGTCGTCCTCGAAATCCTCGTCATTTCTTACACAATAATTCCCGTAATACGGTATGAGTCCTAATCCTTCGAACTCTTCCGGTTTAGGAGCATATAGTAATTGGGTATTTTCGCTGAGTAGATAGATCAATTTATCATGGAAAATATACCCCTCATCATTCAAAGGAATCAGACTGGCCCATTGTCCGTTAACACCATAGGGTGTGTAATTTTTACCATATCGGCTTTTGGATTGATCCTCCCCTTTATTAAAGTCTTCATTAAGTTCAGGATATTTTTTAAAAACATCATAGTTGTTAAAAAATACGATGCATATTCTTGCATCTTGTGAATGGTTCCCTTTACAATGGCAGTACTTTTATAAACATCGGTATATTCATTAAAAATCGGCGCATATGGCATCGTCAAGTTTCTGTTTTCTTCTAAAAAATCTACAGGGATCTGTTCAATCTTGTCTTTTGGTGCACAAGAAACAAAAAGTATCGCTGATATTGCAACAAGAAGTAAAGTTGAGATAAACCTTTTCATGGTTACCTCCTAAATAATTTAGTTGATGTCCGGACGGACGTAGGGTTCAAATTCGCTGTCGTTATAGAATTTGTTCACCAAGTCTTTTAAGCCGGTGTCGTAGAGCTTTTCGATGTATTGATTCCATTCTGTTTCCGGGTTACCCAAACTTCCTTCCCATGCACGATTTCTAAAGTCATCTACAAGTATATTGATCTCTTCTATGACCTCACTTCTTAGATCCATATAGTCTTCAATCATTTCATAACCCATGGTTTTTGTGTTAATATATTTATACGGTTCGATGGTATATTGGTCAGCCCATTTGCTTTCAATAAAGAAGGAATAAAATTGAGACATGGCTTCATTCAATACAGGAGAGATCTCAGAAGAAAAGCTTCCACCAAAGGATCCGTACATTCTTTGTTTTTCCGGTATCTCTTCAACGGTTTTTCGTATCATACCGCTTTTCCAAGGTTCTCCGGTCCATCTGTAATGAATGCCTTCCACACCATAGAGCACTGTTCGCCAAAAGTCGCTGTCCGGATCGGTATATCGATCATTCCATATGGTAAACACCCTTGCCAACTTTTGATCAGAAACAGTTGCGCCAACGGTGTAGGTTCTAAATTTACCTTCATTAAATGCATCCATATTGTATCTGCGAGTTCCCCAGGTTCCGGATTCCCCGGGACCTGCCAAAGCGGGAAAAGCCACGAATACAGCATTTTCATCCGTGTGAAGCCAAATACTTTGGGGAGGTTGTCTGTCGGAGTATTCCGGAAAATCCGGTCTGCATAAATATTGCATATCGGCGCTAAAGTAACCGACTTTGCCTGTAGTCCAAGTCTCTAACAATTGATCATACCAAGCACCTTGAGGAGAATTGCTGATATACCCTTCCGGGAGAGTTCTCAAATAACCTTGGTCTCGCATATGGACAGCCCATTCCAAATAACTTCTGTATCCTGAATAGGCATAATAAGGTACCACGTCACCACTTGAAGGTTCAAGATACAAAAAGTTCTCATCCGATGCAATGACGCCGAATTGTCCCCAATACAAATCCATCCAATGGGATCTGAAATTCGGATGAAATATCACTCCTCCATAAGTATCATCCCGGCCGTTACCATCCGGGTCGGCATCAGTAAATGCACGGAAAATATCATTCATGTCTTCATGACCAAAAATATGATTGGTTTGATACAACTGACCGCTGAATTTTCCTAATTTATCATCTGTCAATGTAATGGGAAACAACAGATCTTCCGAGATACCATACCCCACCTTTTCCAACCAATCCAATCGCATAAGCGGCACATTGTAATACCATTTGTAGTTCCAAGTAATGAATGAAACACCGTAGAAATAGTCTGTGGGGTTGCCTTCATCATCCGGCATGTTGTTGTATAAGAAAGAGTAAGGGGCATTTTTTTGCATCTGTTCATAATAGTATGGGAAGTAGTCTTGGTACATATCCAAAGGTACGGTTCTGGTAAAGCCTTCTTGTAAGAGTCGAGGCGCATCATAAGGTGCATAAGGTATGTAGCCGATATCCGGTATATCCCCGGATGAAATCATTTGAGTTAATCCTTCAGCATCATAGTTGCTGATTTTCCATATCTTAAAATCAACATTATACCGCTCTTCTAACATCAACTCGTCCGGTCCCCCATCTATATATTGATCATCACTGATTCCGGCAAGCCAAGTAATTTCAAAAAACTCAGCCATGGGGTTTCCTTCAATGACCAACCTTGTTCTAGGTTCTGTGGTCAAATAAGGTTTTCCTCCATCCTCTGAGGAACAAGAAAACAGTAAAAAGGACATGGAAACGGTTAACAAAAGGCACAGCAGTCGCTTTTTTCGAACTAACATACATTACACCCCGGTTTACATCTATTTCAACAAACTCATAAAAGTTTGTTAATTTTTAAATTTATTATAGAACCGTCTGTAGTAATAATCGATGATCAGTGTAAATACATAGTCATAGATCACATAAATTACCTGTAGCAACACTAAAATAACCGGCCATATCCAAGGTTTCGACAAATCAATTTCAGGTAAAAATGATTGAAAGAAAAAAAATGCTGCAACCATTACCAAATTCATGATGATGATTTTTATAATCCACTCCAAGGATCGACGGTTTAATTTTTCAATGAGCGCTTTTACAATACCGTACCATCCGAAAAAGCCGATATAAGGAACAACAGCCATTTTGTTCGGAAGGACGATCCATGACAATACGGATGTTGTTATGTAAAACAATAATCCGAACTTGATATCGGAATGAATGATGGATATAGCAGTAAAAAAAGATGCCAATACATAAATCGATATCTTTCCGGATGGAGCAAACGATGCTGAAAATACCGCTAGTACGGTTAAAGCAGTCAGTATCCCTCCCATTGCAATTTTCTTAGTTTTACTGTTCATCCTCACTATCCTTTAGCAACAAGCGATTAAGTCGCCTCCTGCACACTCACAGCAACAATCGGCACAATACAATGCAGTACATATGGAACATATATCCGTGTCGTTGTTTTTTTGGTATCCCCTGTTATGTGAGCTTTGCCTGTATGTGTTTGTGTTATTGCTCATGCGCGAAAGTGTTTGCCGATATTCAAAATTATTCGGATCCATATTACAAGCAGTCTGAACATGGTTATAGGCGGCGTCATACCAGCCTCTCTTAAAAGATAACAGCCCTTTTAAAAAGTACCACTCCGCTGTTCTGACACTGATTTTTTCAAGCAACAAATCCGCTTCATTGATTTGTCCGTTATTTATTTTCTGTCTGATATCATTAAATATCGTATTATTTTGATAACCTGATTGATTAGAACTCGATTGTGAACCGGTTCCGGACCGGTTATATCCGGAATAACCGGAGCCTGTTCCTCTATTTGCGCGTGTGCGTGTGATTTCGTCATAGGCGTCATTGACTTCCCGAAGCTTTTCTTCCGCAAGCTTTTTAAGCGGATTGTCGGCATATTGATCCGGATGGTATTTCTTAACCAAATCCCGATAAGCCTTTTTCACTTCTGCATCAGAGGCAGTCTCTTTTACGCCTAATACCTCATACGGATTTTTCATTATTTTTCTTAACTCCTTGTAAAACTTGATCCGTTTTATTCAACATTCCCATATAAATGATGTTTTCAATGATTTCTTGATTCCTTGTAACATCAATCAATCCGTAAGCTTTGGTTATTTGATCCAAACAGTTTACCAATATAAACTCCGCTTGCGGACGAATTTCTTTTTTAAACTCCTCCATATTACTAAGGTCAGGGTTATATCCATATCGGGTCAAAAAAGGATTGTACTGTTTTTTTTCTACATCTTGCTCGAGATCATCAAAAGCATCAATCAAGTACAACCATTTTCCCAAATTATATCCTAACCATTGCACAGCTTCCTTCGATTGTTCCGTCAAGTTCAAAAAGTCCGGACATGCAATATTTTTTATGATGTCGGCAAATGTTTCGGAAACCAAATCAATGTTAGTGCTTTTTTCTTGTTCTAAATGATGTAAGTCATCCAATCGCTTTGAAACCTGGTCACAAAGCTTGGAATATCGCTTTCTACACCGTTCGAATCCTCTTTTCATAACGGTCATTGCCGTTTTAGCCTTTGCACGGTCTCCGTCTATGTATTTATCCATAAGATTATACCATGCAAGGATTACATTCACATCGGCAGCATAGTCGGTACAGCTTGAATTGACAGCCATAGGTCTTTTATTGACCGGATGGCGGATACATCGAAACGTTTCAAAGCTAGTTTCGGAATCCATATACAACGCATCTAAAAATATCGCATAAAAGCAAGCATCATATGTCAAAGCTAACCTGGCTGATTGGCCGGTCCGTTTGGAGATGGAGTGACATACACCGCAATAGTATGCCCTGAACTTTTCATAATCTTTTACTTTCATCTCCGGTTTTAACGGATGTATATAACCAAACATAAATCACCTTGTTATCTAACTGTTTTCAGCTTCATTTTCAACAACCTTTTCTTTAATTTTAAAATACCCTTTAGTATAATAAATTAAAGCAACAAACATTAATACTACGGAAATGACGAGCAAAATATTCGTTATGACGGTATTAGGTTTTAAAAAGATAATGATCGCCACTGAAAAGTTGAAAAAAAATGTCGCTAATTTACCATATACGTGAGCACTGACTACATATTTTTTCTTTAATAATATCAAACCGCCTATACCCATGATGCTTTCTTTAACCAGCACGATCACAGGAATTACCATGGGAATAATGTTTTTGATTGCCAAAATAAATAAGACCGTGAGTAACAACAACTTGTCAGCAGCCGGGTCGGCCAGCTTCCCGAAGTTGGTAATCATATCGTATTTTCTGGCTACATATCCGTCGAGTAAATCAGTCAGGCATGCAGCGACGAATAAAATCCCTGCAAGTAAAAACCGATCGGTATACAAAGCATATCCGCAAAACGGTATCAATATAAATCGTATCAGTGTCAAGAAATTTGGTAAATTCATTTTTTCCTCTATACTTTTCCTTACTTTATAGTGACAGTATTCTTTCTAATTCGATCAAATCCTCATCAATACTTTTTGTTTGTTTCAAAGCATCATCTATGTCAAAATCTACGACTTTTCCGTTCTTGTACGCAATAACACGGTTCAATTTACCTTCGTGAATGTCCATAACGGCTTTCGCTCCCATTCTGCTGGCCATAACACGGTCATTAACCGTTGGGATACCACCTCGCTGTATGTAACCTAAAATTGTATATCGAGTCGTGATACCGGTTCTTTCTTCAATCAGACGGGCAATGTCCGGAACATCCATTTCCACGCCTTCAGCGACAATCACGTTAAAATCCGATTTTCCCCTGTTTCTTCCTTCGAGTATGGGGCGAATTACGTCTTTTTCATAATCTACCGGTTCTTCAGGGATTAAGACAACTTCCGCTCCTCCGGCAATCCCGGTGTTAATGGCAATGTAACCTGCTTTTCTTCCCATGACCTCCAAAACACTGACCCGATCATGAGAATATCCGGTGTCCTTTATTTTATCCAGCGCTTCTGAAACAGTATTCAATGCAGTGTCAAATCCGATGGTATAGTCCGTGCAACCCACATCATTGTCAATGGTTGCCGGAATACAGATGACCGGAACACCGGCTTTACTCAAGTCCAATCCTCCTCGGAAGGAACCGTCTCCGCCGATGATGGTCAGTGCATCAATGCCAAAAATTTTACACATAGAAACACCTTTCAAGACGCCTTTT
>CALCRE010000308.1 GCA_937894465.1 uncultured Clostridia bacterium | reverse complement strand
AAAAGATCCAGCAGCTTGACAAGGTAAATTGTGGTACATGCAACCGCACAGGTCGCAATTTTTTCCGAAAAGCATGTGCTCACGGAAAACAAGCACTCACTATGTGTATGGGTTTTGGTTGTAACGCCGCCGGAATCATAGGGTGTCGTATCATCGATTCACCTCGTGAACGTTTAATTGCCACCGTTACCAATAATTTTGTCCCTTGTAACGGACGATTTCCGACTTTAATTGCCATCATTACAATGTTTTTTGTCGGAACTGTCAGCGGTGTGTTCGGCTCAATAATTTCAACTTTAACGTTGACCGGTGTGATTGTACTCGGTGTTGTGATGACTGTATTGATATCAAAATTATTATCAAAAACAATCTTAAAGGGATTACCTTCGTCTTTTAATCTTGAATTACCTCCGTACAGACGCCCCCAAATTGGCAAAGTCATTATTCGATCCATTTTTGACAGAACATTTTTTGTACTCGGGCGTGCCATAGCTGTAGCAGCCCCGGCAGGATTGATCATATGGATTCTCGCAAATGTTCACGCGGACGGCGTAAGCCTTCTTGCACACTGTGCAGGATTTCTCGATCCCTTTGCCCGATTATTAGGCATGGACGGATATATATTAATGGCTTTTATCCTTGGGTTTCCTGCCAATGAAATCGTGATACCGATTATCATTATGAGTTATATGGCAACAGGATCGTTGACCGACATTAGAAACCTTTCCGAACTGCATGACTTGTTTGTAAATAACGGGTGGACTTGGCTTACAGCTGTTTGCGTAATGTTTTTTTCTCTGATGCATTGGCCATGCGGAACTACTTGCATGACCATAAAAAAAGAGACGCAAAGCTGGAAATGGACCATTGTATCCTTTGCTGTTCCTACAGTTACGGGTATGGTTATATGTTTTGTGATTGCCAACATAGCTCGGTTACTTGGGTTTGCATAGATTATAAAGAAACAAAAATACCCGAATACTTCTTTTGAAGGTATTCGGGTATTTTTTAATAATTTATTGATTTATAGGATTTATTTATTATTCAAAAATGTGATACAAACAGGTTTTTCTACAAAAGCGCTGTACCCGGTATATGTTCCCAAACCGGTGGCTTTGTCCAGCCGGTAGGAGAAAATGGAATCGCTGTGTTGATTGGCAACTATCAGAAAATTTCCATCAGAAGAAATGTTGAAATCCCGTGGCCAACTGCCTCTTGAAGGAATCCACCCTTTTCGTTCCAACAGACCGGTTCCTAAATCTCTTTGAAATACGGCGATACTGTCATGACCTCTGTTAGAAGCATAAATATATTTTTCATCGGCTGACATTCGAATGGCCGAACACCAAGTGGTTTCAGTAAAATCCGGCGGTATAGTGGAAATGTCCTGCTTGACTGTCAAAGAACCGGTTTTAGGTTCCGTTTTTAATACTGTTACCGTATTGTCCACCTCGTTAATCAGATACAAATATTTACGACCGGAATCAAAAACCAAGTGTCTCGGTCCTGCGCCGGGATGAATGTTCACAAAAGGAGGATCATTTTCAACCAATGCACCCTCATATAAACGATATACATAAACCTTGTCGGTGCCTAAATCCGCCACAAATATATAATCTGTTCCGGTTAACGGAATGATGCAATGAGCATGAGGGCGTGTTTGACGTTCCTTATGGACACTGCGACCTGCATGATAATGTAAGTGGCTCATTTCACCCAATGACCGATCTTGCATAACGGGATAGGTGTAAAGGCTTCCGTCCGTGTAGCCTGCCGCCATAAGGTATTTTTCATCATTGCTCAAACTGAGGTGACAAGGCCCCGATCCTTTGGAAGGTCGGTGATTCATGAGATTTAAACCGTAACTTTTTGTCACTTTAAAAGAACTGACGCCTCCCTCGCTGTCAGAGGATTCATCTACTGAAAACAGAACTTGGTTGTCCTCGGTCAATATCTGATAAGTGGGCCTTCTTAACCCGGTGAATCGATCCACATTTCGGATGGAACCGGTTTGGGTAGAAAGCTCCATAAGCCAAATGGAATCCTCGGTAGTTCCGGCATAAAAATATTGGTACATACTCATACAATCACTCCCGTTTTATCTATATTTATTGCCGGATCCGGTTTGTTATGACTCTGGCGGTGTGTATACCGCTTGCACCGGCTTGAGATAATCCTCTGGTGATACCGGCTCCGTCTCCAACGGCAAACAAGTTGGGTATTGCTGTTTCCAAGTTCTTATCCAACTCCAAGCGCGCACTGTAGAATTTGACTTCCACACCGTATAACAATGTGTCATGGTTGGCGGTACCCGGAGCAATTTTATCCAAAGCATATATCATTTCAATGATATTGTCCAAGTGACGTTTTGTCAGCACCAAGCTTAAATCCCCCGGCGTGGCGTTTAGAGTTGGTTTTGTGAAGCTTTGGGCAAGACGATGCTCGTTTGTTCTTCTTCCTTTGATCAAATCACCGAAACGTTGTATTAATACACCGCCTCCTAGCATGTTCGACAACGATGCGATTCTTTTTCCGTATTGATAGGGTTGATTAAAAGGATAAGTGAACTTGTTACTGACTAACAAAGCAAAATTGGTGTTCTCACTTCCCATCTCATCGTCTGAATAACTGTGTCCATTTACCGTAACGATCCCTTCTACGTTTTCCGATACCACATATCCGTTAGGATTCATACAAAATGTTCTTACCATGTCTCCGTACTGTTTGGTACGATACAGTAGTTTCGATTCGTATACTGCATCGGTGATATGGTTGAATACAGTGGCCGGTAACTCCACCCGAACGCCGATATCCACTTGGTTATTAATTAAATTGATCCCCATTTTATTACACTGGGAGGAAAACCATTCTGCACCGGAACGTCCCGGAGCAGCGATCAAATATTTGCAGGATATTGTTTTATTCTTAATGATAACATCAAAGTGATCTTCCTTCGGGTCGATTTGTTCAACAGTCGTATTAAACTGTATTTCAACTTTTTGTGCCAGGTATTGATATTGTTTTCTTAATATTTCAAAGTTACGCTCTGTACCTAAGTGCTTTACCGATGCTTTTAACAAATGTAAATCGTTTTGCAAAGCGAGCTTCTCCAAGCCCTTCGCTTGAGGAGAAGAAGTGGAATAACGTTTTTCGGTGGCACCGAAATGCATATTGATATCATCTACATATTCGATGAGCTCCATGACTTTGTCGTGGCCTAAGTATTCGCTTAACCATCCGCCGAATTCAGTAGTAAAATTAAATTTACCGTCTGAAAAAGCACCTGCGCCTCCAAATCCGTTCATAATATCACAAGATCGGCAATTGATACATTTATCGGTTTTTTTGCTTATAATGGGGCAACGCCTTCTATCAATGGAATTGCCTTGGTCGATCATTAAAAGTTTAATGTCGGGATTTAATTCTATCAGTTCATAACCGGCCATGATACCTGCTGTACCGCAACCGATAATGATAACGTCGTAATCAAAATTCATATAAATCTGAACCCTTTCAGTTTTAGTTTCTTCTTAAAATAAAGCTTAAGTGGATAAGCCAACAAGATTATATCATACCTATAAACATACACAAGCGATTTTAAATCAACAACTGAAAACCAAACGACTTTTTGCAGGTTTAATAATCGTCAAATAATCGTCAAATAATTTAAGATTTTTAGCTTGTAAGCAGTTGACTTGTTATATAATATAAGTGTATGATAGGGTTCAGGTTTTAGTTTTATCCTTGTATCAGGGAATGGCTGAAAGCCTTTTTCATTTGTATGATTGGTAGGTGTATCATGGAACTGTTAAAGAAAAGGATATTAGAAGACGCAAGCGTTTATGAAGGCAATGTATTAAAGGTGGACAGCTTTTTGAACCATCAATTGGATGTAGGTCTGCTGGATGCCATGGGGAAGGAATTCAAGAAAAGATTCTCCGATGTCCCGGTTACTAAAATACTTACTGTTGAAGCTTCAGGAATTTCATTGGCTTGTATGACTGCTGTCTATTTTAATGTTCCGGTCATATTTGCAAAAAAAAGCAACGCTTTGAATATGGAAGAA
Organism: uncultured Clostridia bacterium; assembly: GCA_937894465.1. Classification (GTDB taxonomy): domain Bacteria; phylum Bacillota; class Clostridia; order JAAYHZ01; family JAAYHZ01; genus JAAYHZ01. The sequence continues at coordinate 6,914 of CALCRE010000308.1, read as the reverse complement.
GATACATACAACTCCAAAGCATATTCTTACACCAGATCCGCTGAGTATATCATGAAAGTTTCCAAACGCTATATCGATAACAATGACTCTGTGTTGATTATCGACGACTTTTTGGCGAATGGTGAAGCAGCAATGGGTTTAATTGAAATTGCCCGGCAAGCAGGTGCAAAGGTCGTCGGCATAGGAGACGCCATTGAAAAAGGATTTCAAAAAGGCGGTAATATGTTACGTGAAAAAGGTTTCAAGGTGGAATCCCTTGTCATTGTTAAATCCATGGAAAACGGGAACATTATATTTGAGGAATAGCATATTTTTCAAGGTGGCTCTACCTTGATTTATATGTTTGTTTTTCATTTGTATGGTACCGTGAGTAAGGTTTAATATAGATACTTAATAATCTGGATGCAAAATTTGAGGAGGAGAAATAGCATGTTTAGAAAAGTATGCGCTATTGCGTTGGTATTCATCATGATTTTTATGATGTTGACTACCGGATGTACGCAAAAAGAGAGTGAAGATCAAATCAAAGTCGGTTTCGTCTATGTTGGACCGGCAGAGGATAAAGGTTGGTCTTATGCCCATGATCAAGGAAGATTATACCTTGAGGAGAAGCTGGATGTTACCACAATCTATCAAGAGAGTGTTAAAGAAGAAGATGCTGCTGTTGAAGCGTCCATTCGTAATATGATTGACCAAGGTTGTTCCATCATATTCACCACCAGCTTCGGTTTTATGTCCGCCACCAAAAAGATGGCTCTGGAATTTCCTGATGTAAAATTCTTGCATTGTTCCGGATATGAGATGGCTGACAATATGTCCAACTACTTTGGACGTATGTATCAACCGAGATACTTATCCGGTATCGTAGCCGGTATGAAAACCGAATCCAACAAGGTTGGATATGTTGCAGCTTATGATATTCCCGAAGTTATTCGTGGAATCAATGCTTTCACATTAGGTGTTCTATCCGTGAATCCGGAAGCTGAAGTATTTGTTAGATGGACAAACACCTGGTATGACCCTGCTAAGGAAAAGGACGCAGCATTGTCTTTATTGGATGAAGGATGCGACGTGATCGCTCAACACCAAGATACACCGGGGCCCCAAATTGCAGCTCAAGAAAGAGGCAAATGGGCAATCGGTTATCACATTGATTCAAGAGAGTCTGCACCGGAGGCATTCTTGACAGCACCTGTTTGGGATTTTGGTCCTTACTATGTTGAGCAAGTTCAAAACGTTATGAACGGTACATGGAAAGCTGAAAGCTACTGGGGCGGTATGGAAACCGGTTTGGTAGGATTGGCTGAAATGAAGGACAATGTTCCGGCTGAAGCAAAAGCTAAAGTAGATGAAGTAACACAACAAATCATTGATGGTAAGTTTGATGTATTTACAGGACCGATCTATGATCAAGACGGAAACTTAAAGGTTAAAGAAGGTGAAAGGATGACTGACCAAGAAATGTTGGAATTCCTTTGGTTCGTAAAAGGTGTTGTTGGAAAAATCGGATAGGATTTATAATGAATGATCAAGCATATGTACGATTTCATAATATAGTGAAAAAATTCGGGACTGTTGTAGCCAATGACAGTATCGACCTCGATGTTCAACGAGGTGAAATACTTGCCATATTAGGTGAAAATGGTTCCGGTAAAAGTACGTTGATGAACATGCTGTCAGGTATCTATATGCCTGACAGCGGTTCTATCACTATAGACGGGAAGCCGGCCGTCATTCGGTCTCCCAAAGACTCTATCAAGCTGGGAATAGGTATGATTCACCAGCATTTTAAATTAATTGACCGTTTTACCGGTTATCAAAATATTATGACCGGAATCACATCAAATACCTTAGGGTATAAAAAAAGTGTCAAAAAAATTACGGAACTCATGGATAAATATGAGTTGCACATTGATCTTGATAAATATGTTTACGACATGAGCGTAGGAGAAAAGCAAACCCTGGAAATTATAAAAGTCATGTTCCGGGGAGCAGAGGTTTTAATTTTAGATGAACCTACCGCTGTTTTGACTCCGGAAGAAATAACGAAACTGTTTGTCATATTAAGAAATATGAGAAAAGCCGGTCATGCTATTATCATCATAACTCACAAGCTGAACGAGGTTATGGAAATTAGTGATCGGGTGACGGTTTTGCGCAAGGGAAAGAATGTCGGAACTTTAAATACGAATCAAACAAATATATTGGAACTGACCGAACTGATGGTGGGAAGACCGATGGAACCTATCATCAGGCGTGTGGAATGCGAACCGGGAGACGTTTATTTATCTGTAGAAGATGTGACGGCGTACAACCATGAGGGAATAAAGGTGCTCGACAATATTTCATTTGAGCTTTCTTCCCATGAAATAGTCGGTGTTGCCGGTGTAGCAGGAAGTGGCCAGCGGGAGTTGTGTGAAGTCATCGCAGGGCTTTATCCGGTAAAAAAAGGCTCCGTTTCTTGCATGAATCAGGAAATCGTCGGTAAAACCCCCGGTGAAATCATTAAGATGGGGGTCAGTATGAGCTTTATCCCGGAGGATCGATTGGGCATGGGATTAGTAAGCTCTATGGACATTACCGATAATATGTTGTTAAAAACCTATCGCGACGGAAAAGGACTGTTTATCAACAGAAACCCGGCGCGAGAAATGGCCCGGAACATCGTTAAAAAGATGGATATTGTAACACCCGGAATCAGCACTCCTGTTAGCAAGCTATCCGGAGGAAATATCCAAAAGGTGTTGTTAGGCAGGGAAATCGAATCCAACCCGAAAGTGCTGGTAACGGCTTATGCAGTCAGGGGATTGGATATCGGTGCATCCTACACCATTTATGATATGTTGAATAAGCAAAAAGAAAAGGGAGTCGCAGTGCTATACATCGGGGAGGATCTGGACACATTGATTCAGCTTTGTGACAGGATCATTGTGATGTTTTCGGGTAAAATAGCGGGTATCGTGGATGCAAGAAATGCTACGAAGGAACAGCTCGGGCTGATGATGACAGGAAAGGTGATGATGTATGTATAGAATTGCACAAAAAACCGGCGTTTCAAATAAAAGGGCCGCTCTTTACAGACTCATTGGCATTATCGGCGCACTGGTGGTGTCTTCCATATTTATTTTGATTGCCAAGAAAAATCCCCTTCAAGTTTATACTTCTATGATCAACGGAGCTTTTGGTTCTTATCATAGAATTCGAAGTATTATCATAAAGGCAATCCCTCTTGCGATTACATCCTTCGGTATATCCGTCGCTTTTAAGCTGAGGTTCTGGAATATCGGTGGTGAAGGGCAAATTATGATGGGGGCTTTCGGTGCTGCTTGGGTTGCATTGAGTTTTCCTGACTTAAGCAAACCTTTACTGCTACTCATAATGGCATTGACGGGATTTGTATTCGGTGGGTTGTATGCGTTGATTCCTGCCTTTTTTAAAGGTAAATTTAACACCAATGAAACATTGTTTACACTGATGATGAACTATATTGCGATCAAATGGGTTACATACCTTCAATATAATGCATGGAAAGACCCTTCGGGTATGGGATTCCCCAAAATCGCCGACTTTTCTCAAAATGCGTGGCTACCTCAGGTGTTCGGTATTCACATAGGATGGATTGTCACATTGGTGTTGGCAGTTGTTATGCATATATTCATAAAGCATTCTAAAAAGGGATATGAGATTTCAGTGGTTGGAGAAAGCGTCAACACCGCCCGATATGCAGGAATGAATTACAAGAAGATTATGTTGCAAGCGTTATTCTTAAGTGGAGGTTTATGCGGATTGGCAGGTATGATTCAGGCATCCGGAGTAGGAAGAACTCTTTCGGTGACAACGTCAGCCGGTGCAGGCTTTACAGCGATTATCATCGCTTGGTTGTCACGTTTGAGTATGCCTGTGATGGTTGTAGTGGCCTTTTTATTCGGTGCCATGGTGCAAGGAGGCGTTTATATCGAAACGGCTTATCAAATTCCTCAGGCTGTGACTAGTATCATTCAAGGGATGATCTTGTTTTTCGTGTTAGGCACGGAGTTTTTTATCCGATATAAAATTGTTCCCATCAAAAAGGAACAAGAACAAGGAGGCAAAGAATGAACTTAACCAATCTACAACTATTTTTATCCGCCGCGGTTATCGCAGGAACCCCCTTGTTGTTTGCTACATTAGGTGAAATCATAACCGAAAAAGCCGGAAACTTGAACTTAGGTATTGAGGGAATGATGCTTATGGGGGCTGTGGTGGGTTTTATCACCGCCTACAATCAAGGTAACCCCATATTGGCATTAATCGCTGCTTTTTTAGCCGGTGCATTCGGATCATTGATTTATGCATTTTTGACTGTGAGTTTGAGAGTCAATCATGAGGTATCAGGTTTGGCACTGACTACATTTGGAACAGGATTTGCCGGATTTTTAGGCCAAGCATATGTTGGTAAAGTTGTTCCAGGTAATGTCAGACAAGCTTTTGGTAATATAAAGATTCCTTTGTTAGGGGATATTCCTTTCATAGGAGAGATCTTGTTTAACAAAGATCCTATGGTCTATCTTTCCTATATCGTCGTCATCATCATTGGTATTTATTTATATAGGACCCGAAAAGGGTTGAATTTGAAAGCCATCGGTGAAAACCCGGCAGCTGCAGATGCCGCCGGTATCAATATCAGTTTATATAAATATGTAAACATTTTGATAGGAGGAGCTTTGTGCGGATTAGGCGGTGCTTATCTGTCATTGATCTATGTTCCCGCATGGCAGGAAAGTGTTGTGGCAGGAAGAGGTTGGATTGCCGTGGCATTGGTTATTTTTGTGACATGGAACCCCTATAAAGCCATTGCAGGAGCTTATTTATTCGGCGGGTTGGATATATTGGGATTCCGTTTGCAGAAATTCCAGTTGAATATACCCCAATATTTTCTTGATATGTTGCCTTATGCTGCAACCATCATCATATTGGTTATAGCATCGGTGAAAAGATCCAAAAAGAACCTGCCTCCTCAATCCATGGGTATTCCTTATTTTAGGGAAAACAGGTAGAAAGGTAAGCAGATGAAAGAGTTATTGTTATGCATTGACCATACCATGTTAAAACCGGATGCAGTTTGGTCTGATATAAAAAAGTGTTGCGATGAAGCGAAAGAGTATGGTTTTGGCGCCGTGTGCGTCAACGGATGCTATGTTCAAAAGACGACGGAGCAATTAAAAGACACAACCATAAAAACCGTGGCTGTAGCAGGTTTTCCTCTGGGAACCCAAACAACGAAGGCAAAAGTGTATGAAGCAACCTTGGCAATCGAACAAGGTGCCGATGAAGTGGACATGGTAATTAATGTCGGTGCTTTGAAAGATCAGGATTATGCTTATGTAGTGGATGATATCAAAAGTGTTGTGGAGGCGATCAAGGGAAAAGCCTTGCTAAAGGTGATTCTTGAAACCTGCCTTTTAACCGATGAACAAGTGGTGATGGCTTGTCAGCTTTGTGAAAAAGCCGGAGCGGATTTTGTTAAAACATCTACCGGATTTAATGGACCGGGCGCTTCAGTTCACCATGTAAATTTAATGAAACAAACGGTTGGTAACCGGTTAAAGGTGAAAGCAGCAGGAGGGATCCGGACTTTGCAACAAGCAAAAGACATGATAGAAGCCGGGGCGGACCGATTAGGATGCAGCGCTTCGGTTGCGATAGCTAAAGAAATTATGAATTAGAAAAGGAGAAAAAATGGGACTTTATGAACAATGGTCGGATTTGATGGACCGACAAACAGACGCAACCTATATCAAAGAATATTATATAAAAGAACAAGCCATATACCAAGGTATTTTAGCCAACAAAACAACGACGGTGGAAGGTAGTGTGGAAGAGCTTTCTGAAAAATGGAATATCAACACAGTAGAAGTGGCAGGTTTTTTATCCGGAATCAATTCTTCTTTGACTCAAGAAATTAATTTGGATGACCTCGAAACATCTTCTCATGTAAAATTGGATATTGATTTTGAAAAGTTATTGTGGAACATGTATGCTTCAAAGGCACCATGGCTTTATGAAATGGAAGAATGGGAAGAAATTTTTGATCAAGAAAAAAGAGAAGAAATTAAAAAGAACCAATTAGATTCCGTTACAGCCAAAAGGAATAAACCAGGACGAAATGATCCTTGCCCGTGCGGAAGCGGTAAGAAATACAAGAAGTGTTGCGGTGCTTGATGATTTTCTTGGTGATCGGTATTGTACTGCTAGAAATTTTTATTGATTTATATACCAAGTACAAGGTAAAAAAGCATTATGAGATTTTTGATAAAACCGGAGAGACGGGATCAGTTTCTCCGGTTTTAAAAAGGTCTTGGATAAGAATCCGCAGACCTATTTTGAATAACGGAGCTTTTTTGGGTTTTCTAAAAAGAAAACCTGTCTTGTTAAATTTCTTGACCGGACTTTCCGTGCTTTTTATATTGCTCTCCTTAATTTATTTCCTTATTGAAAAAGACTCGATATCCATTCCCTTGGCCATTGTTCTAGGCGGAGGGTTAGGGAATTTTATTGAACGGGTTTCTAAAGGATCGGTCACTGATTTTTTACACTCAAAACTCATTCGAAAAATTGTATTCAACTTTGCAGATTTGTTTATCTTCATCGGTGGCATCTTTATGATCATCAGTCTTTTCTTTTAGGGGACGGTTCTCTCCTAATTTTCTAATATGAGAGATAGGCAAGTGGCAAGTCTTGGCTGGATGTAATTTGCAAACCATCAGGGCAATCGCATAAAAAGAATTTAAAAAGCTGAAAAGCCAATCATAGCAAGTAAAACTATGTATAGGGAATTGTAAAAGAATGCAATTCCCTATCTGTTTTTCTTTAAGTGTATAGTATAATATATTATACATACTTAAGGAGGGATCTTATGTCAAATTATCCGGATT
>CALCRE010000307.1 GCA_937894465.1 uncultured Clostridia bacterium | reverse complement strand
TATAATCTGGTATATATGGTTCTCTAGTTTTCTAGGGTTTAGCAATTACCTAATAAGTTCCGTACTTGATACCGATCTACAACGCCGATTTCTTGAAAACTTGCGTTTGATGCGGCACAAGCGGATGCATATCGAAGCATTTCGAAAGGTGGATACCCTCTTTCCATACTTACTGCCAAACCGGCTACCATGGCATCGCCGCTTCCAATGGTGTTGATCACATCCACAGAAAATGCAGGATGAACAAAAAAACCTTCTTTGCATGACAACAGTGCACCATCTTTACCCATTGAAACACAAACATTCATTATCCCTTTTTGATGCAACAAATCGCATTGTTTTTTTATTTGGTCCAAAGATTGTGAATCCGCTCTGGTCAATGTATTTAATTCCCGAATGTTGGGCTTGATCATATAAGGAAGGCCCTGGATTCCATTCGCCAATAAACCTCCGGCGGTATCCAGAATGGTTTTTTTACCCTGTTCCCCGGCAATTTGAATCAACCGGGCATAAATGTCCTCGGGAACACTTTCCGGAATACTTCCGCTTAAAACAACCAGGCTTGCCTTACGAACCGTCTCACGATACATCTTTAAAAATAATTCAAGTTGCTCTTGCCCTATTTCAGGACCCGGTTCGGTAATTTCCGTTTCCTTGCCGGTAGCCATGTCCAATATATTCGTAGTTGTTCTTGTCTCTTGCCCTTCAATCCAAATCGGTTGTGTCCTTACGCGTCGCTTTTCAAGGTCATCCACTATAAACCTTCCGGCACTCCCTGCAAAAAAGCCGATGATTCGTACCGGTTCATCCAAGGCGGAAATAACCTTTGCTACATTCACACCTTTTCCTCCGGCTGAAACCAACCTTCTTTGTCCGCGATTCAGTGTGTTCACCTTCAATTGAGGTACAAACACAATTCGGTCCAAACACGGATTAAGACAAACAGCTAATATCACAATCTTATCTCCTCGGCATCAGCTTCTTGCCACTTGGATCATAATGGCACATTCAATTCGTTTCTTTTGCAATATACAAGCAATCTCGTCCGGTTTATGGATGTCGTTATTTGTATAATAAGCGTTGGCATGACAACCTCCGGAGCAAAAATATTTCGCCCAGCATTTTTTGCATGCATCTTTTCCATATACATTAGCCGCAGCAAATTCTAACTGCAAATCGGTGTTTTTAATTCCTTCTTTCAAATTCCCTATGGAGAACTCCTCTTGACCGACAAATTGATGGCAGGGATAAAACTTTCCATCCGGAGAAACCGCTGTATACTCGGTTCCGGCGCCGCATGCTGTAATTCGTTTTGACAAGCACGGCCCGTCATAAATGTTAATATTAAAATGATAAAATCGATAATCCGTTTCGTCTTTGGCATATTCTGCGGCAAATCGTTCATATTCTTGCAATATTTCTTCTAGATCCTCTTTTTTGATATGAAGCGGGCTGCCCTTTCCGGTGACAGGCTCAATGGATATTTCACGAAAACCCAAAGATCGAATATGTCGTACATCCTCTGAAAAATCCTTGTTAAACGAAGTAAATGTACCGCGGATAAAATACTGTTTCCCCTTGCGACCATCTACAATCAATTTTGCATTCTTGACGATTTCTTCATAGGATCCTTTACCGGCAATGTTCTTTCGCATTTTATCATTGACCGGCTTGCGACCATCCAAACTGATGACAATATTCCCCATGTGATCATTAAGAAATTCGGCTTGTTCTTCCGTTACATGAAACGCATTTGTGGTCATGGTGAAAAAGAACTTCTTTCCGGTTGTTTCCTCTAGGCTTTTCCCGTAATCCACCGTTGCTTTGATCACATCAAAATTGATCAAAGGTTCGCCGCCGAAAAAGTCCACTTCAATATTCTTACGTGTCCCGGAGTGCTTCACCAGATAATCCAATGCTTGAAAAGCCGTTTCTTTGCTCATCAAAGACCGTCCGGTCTTGTAATCACCTTTTGAAGCAAAGCAATATTCGCATCGAAGGTTACAATCGTGAGCCACATGTAAGCATATGGCTTTTAAACCGGTGTGAAGGCTTTTTTCCGGATCTAAGTCCAATTCGATGTCCTCGGAATATAAAACTCCTTGATCCTTCAATTCCTTGATTTCCTGCCAAACCTCCGTCAGGCGGTTTTCATCAACGGATCCTCCGAACTTTGTCAATACCTGCTCAAGAGTGGGCATCTCTTCAAATGTATTTAATATATCGTATGTTTGTTCATCGGTTACATGAATACTGCCGGAATTAACATCCAGAACAATCGGGTAACCGTTCATTTTATAAGTATGTATCATCATTTATCTCCAAAATCCTAACTAGTCACACTATTATACATGACTTTGTAAACAAGGTAAAGTCTTAGACCATCAAAAAAAGAAGCATACCCGGTTTAGGAATGCTTCTTGTATGATTCACTTTTTGTGTTATTTTCAAATCAATTAAAAATTCTGCTTTTAATAATTCTTCTTTGCGTATTCATTAGCCACGTCAATCATCTCCTGATGTCTAGAATCCACTCTGTTGGTGCTGTGTGTTTTGCTCATGTAGAAATGAACATCAAATACGCCGTCCATATTATTGCCTTTTACTGCATCTAAGTTATCTCCGTATCCATAGTCACCGCTTCGGTTGTATACTTTGACTGCAGACGGTTTGTCATCTCGCCCTGCATGAGGCATACCTGCCATTGAAGCCGCGATATAGGTGTCTCCCACCTTCACTATGATCGCTCTTCTGTCCCAACTCCAACCACCGAACACGCTTCGCATAATCGCAGTATCTTGTGCCGTTAATGTCTCGGTGTCGGCATGATTATACCCGAATGTTCTTTTGACATTAAAAGACTTACCTGTTTCAATATCAAAAACAGTCGCCGTTGTTCCAATGGTAAAAATATTTTGAGCTTGACTCCATGATAATCTGAAAGAGCTGTTGGTCGGTGAAGAATTGCTAGCTGCAACAGCAGTGCTGCTGTTCATCGGAGTAGCCTTGCCGGCTAAAATGTCCTGTATCAGCGAATAGGTACCCGATCCCACAATACCGTCACTATTCTTACCGAACTTGTATTGGACGTTCTTTACCACTTGCTCGGTATAAGGTCCGAAATAACCGGTACAAGTTCCGAAATAATATCCGGCGGCTTTCAAATTGTTTTGTAGTGTCTTCACTTCTGAACCGGACATACCCTTTTTCAGAAGGACATCACTATAGGACTTATCATTTTGAAGCGCTTGTTTGATTGCGCTGATTGTTTTTGATCCCACCACACCATCACAATACAAATTATACGCTTTTTGAAAAGCTACTACCGAATTCTTTGTTACCGAAATATCCGGTCACTTCTCCGCTAAAATAGCCGAGATCTTCCAGATCTTCCTGCAAGTTTGCAACATCGTTGCCGGATGAGCCTTCTTGTAGAATTCCATCATAGGATGTACTTTCTTTCAACAACGATTCAATCAAAGACAATGTTTGTGTTCCTGCGATTCCATCCTTTATGTAACCCTCATTGCCTTGTAATTTAATAACCGCTTGTTTTGTCACATCACCATAATACCCTGTGCACTTATCGTTGAAATACCCCAATTTCTTTAAATCTTCTTGGAGTTGCACAACATTTTCCCCACTCATTCCCTTTTGCAGGAGATTTGATGCTGCAGATACACCGGACCCCACCGGCACCGAGAGAAGCATAAGAGACAATATGCATGCCGTTGCTCCCTTAGGTCTTAGCATTCGCGACAACCTCCTTGTATATAATTGTTGTCCATATTATAGCATATCAGGATAGGGTGCGAAAGAGTTTGGGGCTGAGAAATATTTTCCAGTGTCGATTCTTAATGAATCTGAAACATAGCTGTAACACTTTACCACACTACCTGCCTTTCAAATTTTTTTCCCGCCAAATATCCCGTCAACGACCCGTCATTATCATAATCGAAGGATAATAATGTGGAAAACAACTGCTGCTTATTCATCCGCAGCCTTTTATTCGCACTGTTATCACCATACTTGCCGTCACCGAGAATGGGATGGCCAAAATAGGCCATATGAGCTCTGATTTGATGAGTTCTACCGGTTTCCGGTTTCACCAGAATCTTTGTAACCTCCAATCCTTCCATGTCTTTGTTTTCCACCATTTCATAAGTGGTGACAATTTTAAAGGAGTTATCAGTCATTTCAGATTTTACAAAAACCATATTCATCCGGGCATTTTTCTCCAACCAAGCAGTTTCCGTGTGCCTTCCGGGCTCTATTCTTCCTAACACCAACGCTGTGTACTCCTTGCGAATTTGCCCCTCAGCCATTCTTTTTAACATTTCATCCAATACCGGTTTGGTTTTGGCCACCATCATCAATCCCCCGGTGTTCCGATCCAGCCGGTGACATAAATGGAGCTTCTGTCCGGCTTGCTTTTCCAACAAATCGATCAGTGTTTCTTCACCGGTATAAGTTCTTCCGGAATGAACCGCCATCCCTTGCGGTTTATCCACAATGTATATATTTTGATCTTCATACACAATAATGTCGGCTTTTTTACCAGAAGTCATCTCTTCCACGCCATAAACCGACACCTTGCCTCCTTCTTGAACCAATGTTTCCTTAGGGACTCTTATACCGTTATACTTTACATCCTTTTTTCGAAAAGCCTTATGAATCACTGAAACGGGAATATTCGGGCACAACTTTTTAATTGCCGTTAATATATTTTTATTATGAAGTTCTTTGGGAATGATACGTTCTATTAACATAAACCAGACCTGTCCTTGTATTTTGGACATATTATATCAAAATGCCGGTATGTAAGGCAAAAGTTTATAAAACTTTTGCCTTGTAATTGACGGGATGTAAACAGTCCCTTTTAGTTACCTATAAATTGTTGAACAAACACCTTGCCATACCGGTCACTGTTACATATACCGATTCCGATATACTTGTAATCCGGATTCAATATATTGCTTTTGTTTCCTTCTTTCTTCATCCAAGCTTTGAAAGCGCCTTCCACCGTCTTGTTGCCGGCAATGTTTTCTCCTGCCGAACGGAATTCCAAATCATGTTCCTTCATCATATCGAAAGGAGAACCAAATTTGGGAGACTGGTGTGCAAAATAGTTGTTTTCCACCATGTCATTCGCTTTTGCTCTTGCAGTATCCATTAATGTCTCATTGACTTCCAATGCAGCCAAACCTTGTTTTTGTCTTTCGTCATTTACCAACTTGAGCATGGCTTGCTCATCCTTGCTCAGCTTCATCTTCTTTAGTACCGGTTCATCTTCATCTTCGGTATCATTATCGGATTTGTCTTTGACAGGTTGCTTTACCTCATTCTCGCTTGACAGAATTTGCGTTTCTTGATTCTGATCATTCAATATGATGTAATTGCTGTTAACCGTGCCTAAACATCCGGTTTTCTCATCATAAACTGCATACCATTCGCCTATTTGCCCTAATACCCAAACCGTGTCTCCACCTTTTAACACCTGTATTACTTCCTGATCGGTGGACGGTCCTCGACGAATATTCAAATAATCGGCAGTCACTAAACCTGTGGAGGAAGTCATTCCTTTAAACACAGGCAATCCCTCTTCTTTATCTGCATCCACAGCCATTGCAGACAACCCTGACAAGGTCACCGCAATACCTAATAGCAGTGTTAGTAAGAAAAGAACTTTTTTGTTCATACAATCCCTCCGTTATACATATTTGGTACAAAATGTTCGTTCAAATATAGTATTGACAAAAACTAGAATAATATTAGCTAAAACTAGAAAAAATTTTTGTCCGGACAAGATTTTTCGTAAAATTTTTCTCTTAAATCCCTTTCACAAAGGCTACTGCCGCAGCCAAGGCATCTTCAACCGACATATCGGTGTAATGTTCTTCTTTCCTCAGCTTATACTCCACAATACCTTCACTTGCTTTTTTGCCTACCGTCAGCCTAACAGGATATCCGATCAGGTCGGCATCCTTGAACTTAACGCCGGGTCTTTCATTTCGCTCATCCCACAACACTTCGATACCTTTTGCCTGTAGATCCTTATATATTTTTTCAGACAATGCCATTTGCTGTTCATCGGCATTGTTAACCGTGACGATAATCACATGGTATGGTGCAACGGAAACCGGCCACACGATACCGTTTTCATCATGGTTTTGTTCAATAATGGATGCTAGCGTACGGCCTACTCCAATACCGTAACTGCCCATGATCACAGGTTGTTCTTTTCCGTTTTCATCTAAAAACCTGCAGTTTAGCGCTTCGGAATATTTGGTACCAAGCTTGAAGATGTGGCCTACTTCAATTCCTTGTGCGATGTTGATCTTTCCTCCGCATACAGGACAAGCATCACCTTCGGTGATGTTACGCAAATCCACAATTTCTTTCGTCTCAAAATCTCTTCCGAAATTTGCGTTTTTATAATGATATCCGGTGTCATTAGCCCCTATGATAAAGTTTTTCATCTCCGGTATTTCCAAGTCTACAATCAGTCTTACTTTAAGACCCACCGGACCTGCAAAACCTACTTGAGCAGATGTTGCCTTCACAACCGTTTCTTCATCCGCCAATGCCAAATCAGCGCATCGAAGGTAATTTTTCAGCTTTGTTTCATTTACGTCACGATCTCCCCGAACCATCACTGCAACCACTTGGTCATCCGCTTGATATAATAAAGTCTTTCCAAACTGTGACGACTTGCAGTTGAAAAATTTCTCCAAATCCTCAATGGTCTTGACATCCGGTGTAGATTCTTTCTCCATAGTATAATAGGGATCATTATTCTCCTCAGGAACAGGCTTGCATTGAGCCTTTTCATCATTAGCGGCATATCCGCAATCATTACAGAATGCCAATGTGGCTTCCCCTATATCGGATTTCACCATGAATTCTTCCGATCCTGATCCTCCCATGGCTCCACTGTCTGCCTGCACAATGGAATAATCCAATTTGCAACGATCAAAAATCTTGCAGTAAGCATCCCTCATGGCTTGATAGGATTGATCCAACCCCTCTTCGTTTCGATCGAAGCTGTATGCATCCTTCATAACAAATTCCCTGCAACGCATCACACCAAAGCGCGGTCTGATTTCGTCCCTGTATTTTGTTTGAATTTGGTACAGTGTCACCGGAAGTGCTTTGTAGGACTTGATTTCATTTCGAACCGTCGTTGTAAACACTTCCTCGTGGGTGGGTCCTAAGCAAAAGTCCCTTCCGCCCCGGTCTTGTAGCCGGAACATCTCAGGGCCGAATACTTCCCATCTGCCGGATTCGATATAGATTTCAGACGGCAAGAGAGCCGACATGATCAACTCTTGTGCCCCGCTATTGTCCATTTCTTCTCTGATGATATTTTCAACTTTTTTAAAAGCTTTTAAGCCCAACGGTAAAAATGAATAAATACCGGACGCTAATTTTCTCATCAATCCTGCCCGAAGCATCAATTGATGACTTGCAATTTCCGCTTCTGCGGGTACTTGCCTTAAAGTTGGCATTAACAACCTTGAAGCTTTCATATGAACCTCCGTAAAAATTTTAAAATGTATAAAGCCCCTTGCATACATTCATGCAAGGGGCGTATAAACCGCGGTACCACCCTTATTGAAACAAGAACCAATTTTATTTGTTTTTGCTTCCTCTTTTCAAGCCTGTATCGTTGCTCAAACGGCGATTATTTCATAAACCGCTCCTCAGGGGTGGGAAGATGCATCACCTGTAAGAAAATTTCACCTAATCTTTTCCTCTCTAAATTACAAGTAAACTACTCTATTCCCCGTCGACGAATTCCTTTATATGTTTTATCAATATATATGAAATTTGGAATATTGTCAAATAATTTTTCTTTGTATGTCGGCAAAAAGGTCTTGCCATGCTATAATGGCAAAAAGGAGATGAATTGGTTTATGATAAAAGTCGGATTAGGGCAAGACAGTCATAGATTTGAAAAAGTGCATACGAAAAAAAAATTAGTTTTAGGAGGAACGATTATACAGGATCATGTGGCATTAGACGGAAACAGTGATGCGGATGTAGTGTACCATGCCATCACCAATGCCATATCTTCTGTTACCGGTGTCAATATATTAGGGAGAATTGCCGATGAAATGTGCAAATCCGGAATCACCGACAGCAAAGCTTATATAAAAGAAGCCATGAAATACATGAATCAAATGACCATCCACCATGTAGCCATATCCATTGAATGCAAAACACCCAAACTTGCCGGGGTCATCCCTTTTATGAAAGAATCCATTGCATCCGTTCTAAACATATCAAAAACCTCCGTTGGAATTACGGCTACCTCCGGAGAAGACCTTACCCCCTTCGGCCAAGGACTCGGAATCCAAGCCTTGTGCATAATAACCGTTGAAGGGAATGGTTAATCATGAAAACCAATATGTTAACAAGTGGATTTAACAAAGGTTTCCCTTCTGAATTTGCTCAACAGTTACAAAGAATACTCACAAAAAGAGAATTCTTTGTTTTCCTTGCATCGGAATTTGAACATATCCACCAAAAAACAGACCGATATTTCAATCTTTTTCTTGATATGTTTATGGATTGTGGAATACAATTTAATCGCGCATGTGTGGTTGACAGTAGAATGTCCATTGAAAAGGCACACCAAGTCGTTGCATCTGCGGATGTGCTTTGGCTTGCAGGAGGAGATACCATTAATCAGATACACAATATAAAAGAATACGGTCTAATACCGGTCATCCAATCAAGAAGCGGTATCACCATCGGAATGAGCGCAGGATCGATCAATATGGCGAAAACCGCTGTTTGCACTGTCACGTGTGGGCACGAAGAACAAAGTATCTACGAAGGGCTCGGGCTGGTAGATCTATCGGTTGAACCGCATTTCAACAGCAGAAATATTTCCGATGAGTTGCTACAGATCTCACAAGACTATCCCCTTTACGGAATGTGTGATGATAGTGTAATCATATGTGAGGACGGCAAAACCACTTACATAGGTGACATATACTATATTTCAAGGGGCAACGTCAAACTTATTTAACATCTGATTTTCTTATGGAATCAGTGTTCATTACTTCAATAGATGTGTGCCGGTATTACCCTGACATTATTATCCTCATCTCCCACAACACTTTTTATACTTCTTTCCACTTCCGCACGGGCAGGGATCATTTCTTCCAACAAAGTTTTCCCGTTTGATAGGCATACTCAACAGAATTTCTTCATCATCAAGGTCCTCCGCATATTCATCCTCGAAGTCCCAGTCAACGCACTCATTAAAATCCTTATCAAAATCCATCTCTCCAACGAGTATACGTTTTCTTCAGAAATCAGAGAATACGATTCATCTGCTTTCAGTTCATCAAGAACCTCTTTGACAGGCCGTTGAAGCTGACGCTCCATAAAGTCCGGTTCGGCAATGATTCCCATCACTTTGTTATCTGTTACAGCCTTTCTTATGTCATCCTCAAGACCTTTAGGATGCATTAAAGAACATGCGAAGGGGAGTGAATCCCATATTATGCTATAGTCTACTTCGAGTTTCCCATTGAAAAGCTCTTTAAAATATGAAACAAGCTGCTCTCTTGAAACCGCACCGATGTTTAAAAGGATCAGGAGGGAGTTAAGCGCTTGTTCTCTTATATATTCATCCAGTGAGGAATCCTCAATAATCCCTTTAATAGGCTCAATATTTCCATCGCATATTGAAGCAAGTATTCTTCCGAAGTCTTCGGTAATTGTTTCCCCAAGCAAATTGTACGCTTGTTCATCCGGCATAGATGCAATTCTTATCATATAGTCAAATGCTCTTGTTTCACGAAAATAAGCAAGCATATATACGGCCAGAAAATGGATAAGATATTCCCCATCTTTAGGTAGTCTTTCGACATTACTCAGGGTGTATTCCAGGATTTCAAGCAACTCCGGTATAGCTTCTTCCCTATTGTCCATAGAATATTTTACAGCCTCGGACGGATACCGCCCTCCAAATCGCTCTAATATCTGCTTCTGCCCGGCTCTACTTGAATAGTCACTTTACTTCCTTCACCAATCCGAAGCAGTAGGTTACTGATATGTTCCATCGAATAGCGTTTTCCTTCTACATCGGAACAAGTATCTGACCATCCCCATACAACTGTTCCTTGAAGGCCATTTCCGGTTAATAGTTTTTCTGCATGCTCCTTATCATCTTCCAGCACATACAGAAGCCTTCGATTTACTTCATTTATATTGAAGTATTCAGGATCAAACATGCGTCCCCTAGTGTCTTTTTCAGCCCAAGATAGCATCTCCACTCTCTCGGGATTCTTATTGTCCTTAATAATATTGAGGAAGTCCTCATACCCGGCTATCCCTCCCACATCCTCCGGAGGTCTCTGTCTTGCACCATCAAGACATTTCGGGATACTGTTTTTCTCAGTATCTTTCAATTGCTTTTCAATGATAATTTCATGCTGCCATGAGTCTCCAAAATCATATTCATACTCGCAGCTACCATTAGCATCAAACAGCTCATTAATTATATTATGGTAGTCTTTGAATTGATCTCTATAATATCTTCACCATATAATTCACCAGGTGCATAATCATCATCGGGGACGGTAACAACTATTTTATCACACTCAAACTTATATATATGGTAGTCAAGCCACCCAAACGCTGCCTGGATAATCTGATGTAACTGCGAGAACGTAATATTTCCGGGAACTATCAGCCTTCTCCAAATAGCAGGTTTTATATGCTTAATGTATACTTTTATTTGATACGCCATTTGTACATTCCCTTTTAACTGTATTGTGATACAATTAAATCAAAAAAACACAAAACAATGGTTATAAATAAAAGCGAAAAACCTTGAACTCCATCGATCGGAATATGGCATAAAGCTATTCAGAAATCCTTTTTTCTTCTAAAAACTGTTCTGCTATATGGAAGTCTTCCGGCGTGGTGATTTTAATGTTGTCATAGGAGCCCGGAACCATGCTTACTCTGTAACCGGCTAACTCTGCCAAGGTGGCGTCGTCGCTTCCTTGTATGTGATTCGCAAAGGCTTTTTGGTAGGAGTCTAAAATAATTTCTCTTTTGAATACCTGAGGGGTTTGCACTGCAATCAATTCTTCCCGTTGTAATGTTTCCATGACGAAAAGATCGGAATCCACTCTCTTGATCGTATCCTTCACTTTAACGCCTAGACAAGCTCCACCGATTTCATATGCTTTTTCAAAGACCCGGTTTATGTCGGTTTTATCAACCAAAGGCCTTGCACCGTCATGAATAGCAATCAATGTACATTCGGGTTGTGTCTTTAACAACCCGTTATATACGGACTCTTGTCTTGTGGCGCCGCCTTCTACTGCTAATATTTTATTATTATGTTTTAGAATTTCAGGATTTTTAACTAGCGAGTTAAAAAGATCCGTATCATCCGCTGATATGGAAACAACGACTTGACAAACCCGGGGTATTTCTAAAAATGGCAAAATGGAACGAACCAAAACAGATTGTCCCTTTAAATCGGCATATACTTTATTCATGTTCAATCCGGCTCGTGTCCCCCTTCCGGCGGCCACAATCACCACACTGACAGAAAAATCATTATCCATAAATATAACTAACCTTTGATTCTTGAGAATATCATGCGACCGGCATTAGTTTGAAGGACTTTGGTTACTACTACGTCTACATGATTGCCAATATATTTGACACCGTTTTCAACCACGATCATAGTCCCGTCCTCTAAAAACCCGACGCCTTGCTTTTCTTCCTTGCCGTTCTTTATTACATGGATGTTCATTTCGTCTCCAGGCAAAGCAATAGGCTTTAACGCATTGCACAATTCATTAATGTTCAGCACTTGTACACCTTGAACTGCAGCCACCTTGTTCAGGTTATAATCCAATGTCAGAACCTGACCGTTAATCTTGGAGGCATACCTTAACAATGCGGTATCAACTTCATCATCTTTATCCAATTGAACAACAGGTGTATCCACAAATATTTTACTGTCTTCTTGCATAGAGTTTATAACATCCAAGCCTCTTCTTCCCTTGCTGCGGGTCAGATCATCTTTCGAATCGGCAATATGCCTTAATTCATTCAGAACAAATGAAGGAATCACAAGCTTCCCTTCAATAAAACCACATTTGACCAAATCACCGATACGGCCATCTATAATGACACTGGTATCGATGACTTTGGGTCTAAGATCCGATTGGCTTCTCTGTTTAAAGGAATCAATAAAGTTTTCATTCTTCTTTGTGACAGAAACAGCCATACCCAAAACGCCGAAAAAAATGTTAAGCAACACAGCAATGGGCATCCCGGCCACAGGGATTTTATATATAGGTATGGAAATTAAATTGGCTATAATTAATCCGGCAATTAACCCTAAGGCTGTGATCGACACTTCGTATATGGTCATATTGTGTAAAATCTTTTCGGTTTGGGAATACAGATTGTCAATCAAGCGAATGATATCGGACCCGATCATGTAAAAAAAGATAGCTGATATAACACTTGCCAACAGATACAACACTATTTGGTCGGCACCTAATGCTTCAAATTCAACCGATTTAACAAAGTATCTTATTAATGAAACACCGGTAAAGGCACCGAAAAGGGCAAATAAATATTTAATGATTCGGTTGAGCATATAATATCTCCCCTATTCTATGATGGACTTGTATTCCAACCATTAGCATTGGACATCATCATATAGCTTATGCTTAATTGTGTCTTCGAGTTCGTCTGCGTCAAAACCGGCAGCCAGTATCAATTCACTATACAATATTTTTTTTGCGCTGCATAGCATTTTTCGTTCCCCTGTAGATAATCCCTTTTCTTTCTCACGCATCATTAAGCAGTTCACGACATCAGCAACTTCTTCTATATCGCCGGTTTTTAAGCGATCCATATTCTCACGGTAACGCTTGTTCCAATTTGAGTTGTCATCCAGTTTTTTAGGCGAGAAAAAATCAACTACATCATAAGCCTGTTTTTTAGAAATGATTCCCCTGATACCAATTTCACTTGAGTTTGCAGTGGGAATCATAACTTTCATATCTCCGAAAGGCATTTTCAGAATATAGTATTCTTTTACTTCACCTAAGATTTCCTTTTCCTCGATTTTTTCAATTTCACCTGCTCCATGAAGCGGGTATACAATCTTGTCTCCAATTTCAAACATAATATCCTCCTGCAGTATTTAATTTGTACTAAAATCCATACATAACTTACTGCCGGATTACCACCAAGTATATTATACATCAATTTTTACAAAATGTCAAAAATTCGAATTAGTCGCCAGTTGTGAAGAATCAAATTAAATAAAATCGACACTATTTCCGTTAATATGTAA
>CALCRE010000306.1 GCA_937894465.1 uncultured Clostridia bacterium | reverse complement strand
TGTTGTTAAACTCTCGCTCCTAAAAGCTAAAGTTTGACGGGTTCAATACACTGTTTATTTTTCAAGGTTCTGTTGCCGTTTTAAGGCGACTTGCTTATGGTAACATAACGTTCAGAGGCTGTCAAGGTCTTTTTTCTATTAATTTTTATTTTTTTGGAGGTCTGAAAAGGCCTTCCCCCTAAGTAAAAAAGGCGGTTATGTCATATTCAGCCATCTTAGTCAAATACATTTCTGACATAACCACCTTATTATATGAAGGATAATAATGCACTGTGAATAGTTGAGAATACTATATGTATTGAGTAATTAAAGATCTTTTAATTTAACCCCTGCATAGTTTTTATACTTTTTCGTTCCGGTCACCTTCTTGTAATACATACCGGCACTTCTTTTGTTACCGGATCTAGCTTCAATTTCCGCTAATCCAATGTAAAAAACATCTTTTATCTGAGGTCGATCTTTATATTTATGCCGTACCGCTTTCTTAAATAAATCAGTTGCTTCTTCTTGTTTACTTTGTTCTAAATACATCATTCCAAGAAGAAAGCTTGAGTGCATCGCATATTTATTTGTTCGATCAATCGACGCTCTTTCCAATATCTTTTCTGCTTCCGAATATTGTTTCTTCATGATTAAAGCCATAACATATGTATTTGCTACCATACCCTTCAGGCGTCTTATATTACAATATTTTTGTATTATTTGCAAAGCTTGATCATATCGTCCTTGTGTGATAAACACCTTTGCCAACAAATCAGCAAGGGGATCTTTGGGTTTAAGTAAAGACGGATCGGCTTCTAACGCTTCTAACAAAAACATCTCGGCGTCCATAATTGATCTTTTTGCTTCATTTTGCATTCCCGCATCTAAATAAATGCCATACAACTTTAAATTTATTAAACCTAAATGATGTAATTTGTCAACTCCATTGACCACCCATGTTGGCAAAACACACTCTGAGAGTTTTACACCGGGCAAGCACCCTGTTTCACATTCAGCATTCCAACATGCTACAAAATATTTCAATGCATTTTCTGCATTTTCCATATCATCATTCTCCGGTGCAATATTTTTTTTCAAATGGTATCCTAAATAAAAGTCTACGACATTCCAATCATTTGTTACCAGCTCATCATAAGCAAGTCCTAAACAAAACAGCGATTGAATATATTCTGCTGCATGTGCATTTTTCAATTCCTTTTGCTTTAATACATAGTCCTTGTATCCCTGCCAAATATCGATCAATCTTTTTAAACTTTCTATACCGTCATTGATTCGTATTGCTTTTTCTTGATTCGAAATTTTTCCCCCTGAACGATCACCGATGATCTCAGGGTATTTAATCGTTAATAAATATCCTTTATCAAACAGATCACTGATCCGATTCGGGTCTAATTGAATAGCCATATGGTAACAATCAACAGCTTTGTCCAATTCGATGATAGGATCTTGATCATTTCTGCCTTTTCTTCGGGTCAGTTCCATCACATTCCGGTAATGAAATTTACCCATATCAGAATGATGTGCGGGATTTTCGGGTTCCAACTCCATACATCTTTTTAATAGAGCGTCCACATCTGCTCGCATCAACCTTTTTTCATTCATGAATGCATCCCTTTTGAATAAATCATACCTCACATCCATAGGGAGATCCTCGGTTTCGGCCAACTTTCTCGCAGCATAAGCAATATCTCTTAACAAAAGCGGATCCTTCCAAACGTTCGGATGATTTTCACTTAATTTTTCTATGGGTCTGAATGGATCAACCATTTTAAACCAATGCTCTTGCTCTTTTAAAAATTCCAACCTGTCTTTTAGGGTTAGCACAGCCTTGTAACCCGGGTTAGCAGTAGGATTCAGCAAGGATTCTATTTGCAAGTCATCCAAGACACTCCAAAGCGGCAGTCGGTCGTACTTTTTTATCTTACCGTCTCCAACCAAACGTCTAGTCGCTAAATCCAGTAATTGTTCCGATGAACTGTCCAGGATATCCGAAATGCTATAAAAAATTTTAATTCCTTTGTCAACTTGCTTGAATGATGATAATTTTAATAAGTATGCCGGTTTTCCTCCATCAATTTTTCTCGCATAAACACCGACGGCACGTGTCGGAGCTAAGATCTGTTCATCTTTTAACTCCGGAAACGCCAGTATGGATTCATCATAATATTTGCCACTTAAAGTGACATTGCCCTGCTTGATGATTTCAGGCTGTAAAAATTTTATTAATAAGTTCATTAACCCAAGACCTGCCTTTCCATATATACATATGTCGGTCATGGGGAATTTATCTCATTATATGAACATAAAAAAAGACTTTCCAAGAAGAAAATCTTTTTACCGTTTATTTTAACGCTTATTTATTATTATCTGATAAACTGTTATCTTTCCACGTGATCTTTTTGAAAGGCCAGTGCACGGTCAAAGTAATCGTCAAGTAATTCCAATTTGTATTCATCAACAATCTCATCCATAGTAAATTCATCGGTTTCGGATGTTAAGAGTACTGCTCCCAAATATCCCGGATCCAACATCTTGATTTTGCTACCGTATTTTGATATGGCCTTGAGAATTTTCTCCCGGTTGTATGCAAGATGAACCACCTTGTAATCCAAGTTGATATCATGTGTTATGTATCCGAAATAGTTTGTCGACTTTGCTACGGTTACCCCCACAGGATTAATGATGGTGTTTTCCAAATTAATAATAGAACCAACAAAATAGGAACGCAACTGATAAGCCCTGTAATTTTGCATCATCCCTCCGTGGTATGCTGAAGAAAATAAAACAATGTCCGGTTGTTGCGGTTTATATTTTTCCCATAATGGGTCGAAATTCAAATCAAAGCATATAGCACATGCTGCTTTTCCGAAATCACATGAAATGACATCGGCATTCTTTCCCGGTAATATTTTTCCGTCTTCGGTTTCACCGATCGTGGGATGATTTTTGTTGTACATCCCTATAATTTGGCCTTTTCGATCAATGAGTTGCGTTGTGTTTCTGTAAGTACCGTCATCTAATTTTCTTGCTGCTGAGTAAGCGATGTAGCAAGAGTTACCCATTGCTTTGTCCATAAAAAAATCACGTACTCTGTTTCCTCTGACATCATAGTATTCCAAGCGTCTTTCTAACGGATAATTATGATATCGGTCACAAGCCTCCGGAACCACAATGATATCAGGTTTATCCGGTAAAACACCGTTTAACAATCTGTCCCATGTGTTGATCATTCGATCAACTTCCAATGTTAAATCTTTATGCAAATCTCCTGCATAATTGACTCCGTTTTTTACAGATACCGAGCTTATTTTTATATACCTGGACATTAAATTCTCTCCCTATTTCTTTTTTCTTACCATCTTCGGCTGCTGCCACCTCCACCTGATGATCCACCGCCACCTCGGAAGCTTCCTCCTCCGAAGCCACCGAATCCTCCTCCGCCCCTTCCTCCATATCCACCGCTTCTGCCTCCCCGGCCACCTCCGTAGAATGAGCTGTAGAAGAACATTTGAAAGAGGAATCTTGTCACTTTACCACGGAAGAACAAAAAATCAATGATTAGAAATATGATAAGCAAAGTGAATATAGAAATATTTCCTTCATTCTCATCTGAAACAGGACTTTTAGGCACACCGGTCAGTTCAACACCGTATTCTTCGGCGACTTCCGCTGCAAGGACTAAAGCGGTATTCAAGATTCCCTGATCGTAATCTCCTTCCATCAAATACGGGATTAGATATTCATCTTGAATTCTCCCGGTTTTTCCATCTGTTAATCGTGCTTCCAAACCATACCCCACTTCTATTCTTGAAGCTCGTTCATTCGGTGCAACCAACAAAAGAACACCATTATCCTTATTTTTCTGCCCTATTCCCCACTCCCTGAAAAGGGTGTTGGCATAATCATTAACAGGAGCATCTTGTAATGATTCCGGAATTACGATCACCAATTGGGCTCCGGTTTTTTGCTCAAGCTCCAAAGAGAACCCTTCAATGGTATCTTTTGTCTGGCTGTTTAATACATGTGCAAAATCATTGACATAAAACCCGGCGGATTTTGGAACCGTGATCGCTCCAAACACCCCGGTGAATG
>CALCRE010000305.1 GCA_937894465.1 uncultured Clostridia bacterium | reverse complement strand
CATAGGCATAGGACATATCCGGAAAACGAGGTCCGAATTCATTGATGTTAGCGCCTCTCAAAGGAGAAGGACTGAATAAACCGATATGATCAGTAATGATCATCAAATCCCCGGGCTGAAAGTTAGTGTTAACTCCTCCGGCGGCATTGGTGACAAAGAGCTTCTTGACGCCTAAAAGCTTCATCAAGCGTACTCCGAACACCACTTGATCCGGTTCATAACCTTCATAATAATGAAAACGTCCCTTCATCAAAACAGCGGTTTTCCCGTTATACTCCCCGATCACCAACTTCCCGTCGTGTCCGGGTACGGTGGAAACGGGAAACTCCGGTATATCCGAATAAGGTATTTCTATCGCGTTCTCAAAGGAGTCGGTCACAGCTCCTAATCCGGAACCTAGTATCAATCCGTAGGTTACATCTCGTTTTAATATGTTATGAACATGTACATATGCTCTTTTTAATTGTTCCATCCCTTTTTTCATCAGTCAATCCTCGCTTCATGCTATTTCTCCAGACTGTTCATGTCCGGTCTTCTTCTTTTTCTGGTCATCTCCACTAAGTTCAACTTGGTGATTCCCACCACAACGGTTCTCATCTTGTCTTCCCGTAATACTTTTCGTAATGCATCCAGCAAGGCACGCTTGTCCTTGTCTTGCTTCATATCGATAAAATCAATGATGATGATGCCTCCGATGTCCCGAAGTCTCAATTGTCGGGCAATTTCCGTTGCTGCCTGCAAGTTGGTTTCCATAATTGTATCTCGCAATTGCTTGTTGCCTACATTTTTTCCGGTATTGACATCGATGGCGGTTAACGCCTCTGTTTTATCAATGACTACATAGCCTCCGCATTTGAGCCAAACCTTCCTTGCACCGATTTTCACTAGGCAAGCATCGATTTTATCATGCCAAAAAGCGCTTTCCTCTACACCTGCATATTTTAACAAGGCTTTCATATCAGGGGAAACCCAACTTAAAAGCTCTTCTACTGTCCGGTATACATCCGGATCATCCGTGATCACCTTCTCCGTAGATTGTTTTAACAATTCACGAACGGCAAATTCCACCGCATCTGCGCCATCATAGATTAAAGCCGGTACGGAACCCTCCGCCTCTTTTTTTACAATGCCCTTTATCTTTTGCATAATGAAGTCCAAATCATTACGGATCAACTCTTCTTCCACGTCTTCAGCCTCGGTTCGGATAATCAAACCGAAACCTTCCGGCTTTAATTGATAAGCCAATCGGTTTAAGCGATCCTTTTCTTCAGCATCCGTAATCTTTTTGGAAACATAAGCCCCTTGGCTACCGGGTATGCATATGACATACATGCCGGCAAACGTTATATTTGTGGTCACTCGAGGACCTTTGTTCCCCGGTGTTTCTTTTAACACCTGCACGGTGATCTTATCTCCCGGCTTCAAGCTTCCGGCTGTTTGCTCCCCGAACAATGTCCGTTTGACAACCGTGCTGTTTTCACCTGTATATAAATAGGCGTTTTTATCCGTGCCGATATCGATAAACGCCGCCTGCATACCGGGCAAATAGCTTTGAACCTTTCCACGGTACACATTTCCCATAATCCCGCTTTCGTTTTTTCTGTCAATGTATAACTCCGCAATACGGTCATTTTCATATAAAGCGATTCTCAATTCGTTTTCATGTTTTCCAATAAATAATGTATCTGACACTTAAAATTCTTTTCCTCCGTCAACCTTCAAATGACCGGTACCGGTTTTCCATTTTCCGTTTTATATAACCCCAATCGTTCCACCGACGGCAGCTCAGACTTGTAATCGGTATACATGGCTATAGCCTTCCAAATCAACATGGGGTTCAAATTACTGACGCTGCCCGCATCACACATGATCTCCATCACAACGTTGTCTCCGTCTTGCTTTACTTCATAACTTTGGATCATGTCCTTTATATTAATCATCTTGCTTTTTTTCTTGGTTTCTTTTTCTATATACACACTCTCTTGATTCAGTATGTTTTTAATCTCATCCGTAAAAACATCAATAGGACAATCCAAGGGTTTAACAACAAACAAATACCTGGCATGGCTTACTAAACTCATGACAGCCTTTTTGTCTTCCGGTATCACTGCATGGAACACCTTCAAGCCTTCCGGCAGGGCTTTGTTTAATCGTTGGATCAGCTCCTCCATAGGTAAGAGATCCTCAATCACCGCATCCATATAGCATGCCTTTGAAATAACACCAACAGGCAACGGTAAACCGAAAGACAATTTCGGATGAGGGTTAAACCCTTCGGTATGACTCAGCATGATCCCTGCTCTGCGGAAGCTTCTTTCCATACATCGCATTAAATCCAAGTGGGATATGAATCGGACTTGTTCGCCCTTCCCGAATTGAAACCGAACCGTTTCACTCATAGCAAACACCTCCGCCGAATGTAGTTGCTCCGCAACCGGAACAAAATGTTCTGCAATCCGGAGTGGTTTCGCCTTTTTTGGCACACTCGTATTCACTCCATAAAAAGTCTCTCGATACCCCTATATCAATATGATCCCAAGGCAATACCTCGCCTTTTTCTCTTTCCCGCATGCTGTAAAACAAAGGATCGATACCACAGGTCTTGAAAGCTTCCGTCCAGTTATCATATTTAAAGTGTTCATCCCAGGAGTCGAACTTGCATCCGTTTTCCCAGGCTGTATAGATCACTTTCCCAACTCTCCGGTCCCCTCTTGCCATGACAGCCTCCAATGTGCTCAAATCACCTTCATGCCAGTTGTATCGGACTTTCCTGTTGTCCCGCAACAACTTGTCCAGGTGCTGTTGACGGTTTAGGTATTCTTCTTTACTTAGTTGGGGCACCCATTGGAACGGTGTAAAGGGTTTAGGCACAAAAAAGGACGTGCTGGCCGTAATACTCAACCTGTTGTACAGCTTTTTGTTCTCAGACTGCCTGTATACATCGGTGATCTTGTTGATTAAATGCGCAATGCCTTCTACATCCTCCATGGTTTCACCGGGTAAGCCCAACATAAAATAAAGCTTTATGGTGGTGTATCCTCCGGCATTGGCAATTTTCACTGCATTCAAGATGTCTTCTTCAGTGATATTCTTGTTGATAATATCCCTCAGCCGTTGTGTTCCGGCTTCCGGTGCAAATGTCAATCCGCTTTTTCTCACCTTTTGAGTTTTCTCCATTAAATCCAGCGAAAAAGAATCCACCCGAAGAGAAGGCAAAGATAAGTTTACTTTTCTCTTTTCAGTCTCTTCTGTCAATTTATTTGCAAATTCACCTAAACTGCTGTAGTCACTGGTGCTCAATGAAGTCAAAGCCACCTCGGAATGGCCTGTGCAATCCAATAATTGCAACGCTTGCTTTACCAGGGTATCCGGTTTTTTCTCCCGTACCGGCCGGTATGTGAACCCGGCTTGACAGAATCGGCAGCCTCTAATACAGCCCCTGAACAGCTCTAAAGCCACCCGGTCATGAACCGGTTCTATAAAGGGGACTATGTCATTGTCGGGAAAAACCGCTTTATCAAAATCCGTAATAATTCTTTTCTGAATGACGGAAGGAGCAAAATCTTCCTTTGTCATTTCTTTGATGGTGCCGTCAGCATTGTATTCAACATCATAAAAACCAGGCACATACACCCCTTGGATTTTGGTGAGCATTTTTAGAAAATCCTTGCGGGTGGCGTCTTTTTGCTTTTTCCACACGGCATATGCATCCATGATTTCCAAAGTGACTTCTTCCCCTTCTCCAAGAACGAAGAAGTCAAAAAAGTCAGCCATAGGTTCCGGGTTATAGGTGCAAGATCCTCCTGCCAAAACAAAGGGATGATCTTTTGTTCGATCCTTGGCTAAAAGAGGCACATTCCCTAAATCCAACATATTCAATACATTGGTATAGCACATTTCATATTGCAGTGTGAAACCTAAAAAGTCGAAATCAGAAAGGGGATCCTTGGATTCCAAGGCATACAAAGAGATACCTTCTTCTCTCATGATCTGCTCCATATCGGTCTTCGGTGCAAAGACTCTCTCGCACCAGATATCTTCTCGTTTGTTCAATACATGATACAATATTTTCATTCCCAAATGGGACATCCCGATTTCATATGTGTCCGGGAAACAAAAAGCAAACCTGATATTGACTTGCTCTATATTCTTAACAATACTGTTGTACTCGCCACCGGTATATGCAGCAGGTTTTTCCACCCCCTGCAGTATTTGATTGCTTAAATTTACAGGCATTAAAATCCTCCGAAAACGTTCGTAATATCATTATTGTACCACATTTGGGGTAAATATTTACTAGTTTTCGAATCTGCTTAAGAAGGCCTTTGTACGGTCGTTTTCAGGATGGTTGATGATTTGATCCGGAGTGCCTTGCTCCACAATGACGCCGTTGTCCATAAAGATGATATGATCGGATACATCCCGGGCAAAATTCATCTCATGTGTGACGATCACCATGGTCATATCCTCTGCTGCTAAATCTTTGATGACTTTTAGAATTTCTCCGGTCAGCTCCGGGTCCAATGCCGAAGTGGGTTCGTCAAAAAACAAGACCCTTGGATTCAAAGCCAACGCTCTTGCGATGGACACCCTTTGTTGCTGTCCTCCGGACAGCTGATAGGGGTATGCATCTTCTTTTTCGGACAATCCCATTTTACTTAACAAACTTCGACCTATTGCATAGGCTTCTTCCTTACTCTTTTTTTGCACTGTAAGCAATGCGTCAATAACGTTTCTGATCACAGAAAAATGAGGAAAAAGATTAAAGTTTTGAAACACCAATCCGAAATATTGTTGAATTCTCTTTAAATCCTGTGCAGATGCATAAATAGCTTTTCCGTCTTGGTCTGTTGAGGCGGCTGTTTCCCCCACATACTTCAATTCACCGGAATCCATTGTTTCAAGTAATGTGGCACATCGCAACAAAGTGGATTTTCCGGAGCCTGAAGGCCCGATGATGGCTAAAACATCTCCTTCTTCCACGGATAGGGATATGTCCTTAATGACCTCTAAATCATCAAAGTTCTTTTTCATATTATTTATTTCGAGTAATTTCATTGATCTTCATTCCCTTCCTTTTAACTATTGAAAATAGCTCAGCTTTTTCTCGATGCGTTCCATGACGGATGCAACCAAGAAATTAAAGACATAATAGAAGACACCCGCAGCAAGATACGGCACCATGGATTTTTGAGCGGAAGCAAAAGCCTTTGCCATGGTGAACATTTCCATAACCGATATGACAAATGCCAAGGATGTGTCTTTAATTAAGGTGATGACTTCATTGGTAATGGAAGGTATGATCCTTTTTATAACTTGAGGCATAATGATCCTGACAAAAGTTTGGGATTTATTATATCCCAATATTTTAGCCGCTTCGTATTGTCCCGGTGCAATAGATTCAATGCCGCCCCTATAAATTTCCGCAAAGTATGCAGCGTAATTGAATACAAACCCGATGATGACCGCTTGAAACCGATAAGCGCTTGAT
>CALCRE010000304.1 GCA_937894465.1 uncultured Clostridia bacterium | reverse complement strand
CAATTCATATAATTATAATATATATAAATTGTATAACGGAGACGGTAATGCTATATATGAGTTTTTATCCAGCTTGAAACCTGAAGATGGAAAATATATCAAAGATCAAATTATACAGAATTGAGTAGGTACTTATCGGCTAACTATCCAATATATGGGTGAGTATTTCCCGATAGACTATATAAATAGCATCTAAGTATTGCGTACTTTGTTGTGACCGTGAAGCTGGATACGAACTGCTCTAATAATTTTTTACAATAAAGTTGAATTTACTACCGGACAAGGTTCTCCCATTAAAGCTATTCAATATATTGAAGAACACTTGACCGATGAAATTAACATAGAGAAAATCTCATGTGAATCTTATACATCAAGTTCTCATTTCCAGCTGGTTTTCCATTTGGTAATGGGTATGACCATAGGCGAATATATACGCAACAGGCGGTTGAGCTTAGCTGCTCAAGATTTATTAAAACCGAACAGTAAAATACTTGACGTAGCGATGCGTTATCAGTATGACACCCAGGAGAGCTTTTCCAAAGCGTTTACACGGTTTCACGGTGTACCGCCTTCAAAGTTGCAGCGTGGGCAAGTAAAATTGTTTCTTCCGCTGACTATTCATGTAAGCATTCAGGGAGGATTTGATATGTCTCGAAGATTTAGTGATGACATTCTATTTGTTGATTGGGATGAAATTGACGGGGATCAGGAAAAGTTAACGAGCACTGAAATCTATAACAGGCTTATAGGTTGGGCAAGTAAAGCAAGAGGACAAAATCAGAAAGTTTTTGATGCATTGTCTGCGTGGATACTGGATGATTCCGAATGGGTAGAGAAAAAACTCTCTGAAAATGAACAGATTTTGATGCAAGGCGTGTTTGCTCGTTTCAAAGAACAGAACTCTAAACTTCGGGTCTATTTGAAGAAGCTTGAACCTGCAGGGGTGGTTAACGGAGCAATTTTCAAAGCTCTTGACAGATTTGACGATGAGTTGTCCGGCAAACCACATGATGAACGACTACGCGAAGCGGTCGCAAAAGTATTTGCGAATTTTTCGGTTATGAAAAACCGCAAAGTGCGTGAAAAAATAGCGGGATACAGCACAGGTTCCATGCATGCCACCGATATGGGTTATATCAATTATTTAAAAGACTGCGATGCGGCGGTGCAGTGGGCGTTGTTTATGCCTGAGGTGGTGAAAAAGCACGGGCATAAAATTAATCGTGACAGTTTTGAATATATTGAAATCGGAAAGGTGCGGTTTATCGGTAAGGAATTTGCTAAAAATCCGGAAATTCATGTTGCCCGTCCCGCTGAAGCCTTACCCGAATTGATCTCTCTGTTACCTGAGCACGGAACAGAAATCAGCGCCCTTTGTCATCTTGAACATCATCACGGTGGCGAAGTTAATGTGAACCAATGTAATATGATGGGGTATTTCTGCAAAGCGGACACACCCGTACCGGAAGGATATGACTACTACGATGTGCCTACCGAACATGCCGCATATGCGGTATACTTCAGTCCGTGTTTTGATGGAAATTATTTCGATGCCGCATATGAGTTCACGCGTGATCAAATTTTGGGTGATAATATTCACATACCATATCCGCAGGCTTATTGGACTGCGGAAGTATATACAGAAGGTTTCTTTTCGGGTAGCGGAGCGCACCGGTTTGGCTATTTATTTAGCGTGGAGCTTTAAAGCCAATACAGTTTGGTTCATAATTGAAAAGCACTTTGATTTTGAATTATTGACAGTGATATACTGTATGTGAAGTTTGTATTCGACTGTTTACTTCGAAAGGTAATGGTAGTTTTAGCTTAACCCATATCGGGAACAGTGAATTCCAAAACGAACCGGAATACGGAGGTCTCATTAATGAAGTTGTATGTCAGAGAATTAAATCAAGCAGATATCCCTTTTATCCATATCATTTATGAACAAAACAGGGGTGTGTTGCACGGAAATCCCATTTCAACGAATGAATGGAATGAATGCTTGGTGGAAAACAAAGACTCCCATGAAATTAATTTTATTATTATGGACGATCATATTTCCGTCGCATGGTTAAAGATGAACTGTTTACATAAATCCGATATTTGGATATCAATGTTGATCGTTGATCATATGTATAAACATAAAGGGGTTGGAGGATTCGCATTAAAGTTCGCAGAGGAGTTTGCGGTGAGCGTTCAAAATGACATATAAAACCGGTGATGGTGTATATCAGGAGTATTATGAATTTATGAAGCATGTCCAACCTAAGATATTGACACATGTATTAAGTAAGTTGCTCGGAAGAGCCGTCATTCATGTTGATTATCAGACAAAACAACTGCAAGGGGGAACATTGGGTGATGTTCGTCTTGTTACGGGTGTTGCAGAAACTACTGACGGTTCAAACTTACCTTATAAAGTAGTATGGAAGAAACAGAAGAAATGGGAACGCCCCGGTGACCTGAATTCATGGCGCAGGGAGTATGACCTATATCAAAGCAACCTCGGTACGGCGTTTATAACTGCGCTCCGATGGCCGGAATGTCATTATGCGGAGATTAGAGACAATGACATGGAAATTTGGATGG
Organism: uncultured Clostridia bacterium; assembly: GCA_937894465.1. Classification (GTDB taxonomy): domain Bacteria; phylum Bacillota; class Clostridia; order JAAYHZ01; family JAAYHZ01; genus JAAYHZ01. The sequence continues at coordinate 5,757 of CALCRE010000304.1, read as the reverse complement.
AGTATATAGACGGTGTATCCGGCTGCGACCTCACCATCGAAATGCTTGAACAAGCTACGTGGGAATTGGGACGTTTTCAAGGTAGAATCGCCAAACGGCAAGATGAGTTTAAAAGCATATCATGTCTTGGTGATGAGGGATTTTTAGAAAGGGAGTTCAATCAATGGCATACACAGTCATTTACATATGACTTTCTCATATCCGAGCCGTGCCGTATGCCGGGGTTCTTGAAAAAGATGCTCAAAGACGGTGACATTCAGTTAGTTGAGAGTAAATCCTTTGAATACGGATGCTTAAGATCAAGAGGATGTGATATACCCGACCACCTGAAGCAGATGTTAATTGATATTGACGACCAAAAGGACGAAATATTCGATATGTTGAAGGGACTTCCCATCGTGTTGTGCCATCGGGATTTTTGGAATGAAAACATATTCTACTCGGGCGGTGAAATAAGGGTGATTGATTGGGACACAGCCGGTTGGGGTTTTCTCGGTGAGGATATGGCAAGCTTGATTGTGGATGGAATGGATGTCGGGCGGTTTGAGGAAAATTATCGGCGACTTGTACCGGTTTACCTAAAAGGTGTTTCGGAGTATACTAAACTGCCGCCGATAGATGAGAATTTTATTCTGACAATGATTCTCATCAAGTTCGGATACCGTATGATGCAACAGTATATGTTTTCGAAAGACCCAGAAGAAAAGAATCAGGGTGTTAATGCACTCCAAAAAATCTACGAAATGAGGAATGTATAGATGATTGATCATTTATTTCGTTTGTTACAGAAACCAACACTCTGGCAAAGAAGTACAGAAGCCTTTTGGGATGACGAGCACATTTCTAAAGGTATGCTTGAAGCTCACTTAAATCCCGAACGGGATGCTGCGAGCCGTAAACATAAGTTTATAGATCGCTCTGTGCAATGGCTCTCTGATGTCATTCCTGCAAATGGAAAAGTTCTTGACCTTGGTTGTGGACCGGGGTTATATACAAAAAGATTTTCAGACATGGGTTATGACGTAACCGGTGTTGATTTATCCAAACGCTCTATCGCTTATGCCCAAAGCAAAGATAAAAAAACCGAATACATTCGCAAGAACTACTTGGAGCTTAACTATATTGATAAGTTCCACACAATTACATTGATTTACGGGGATTATGCCGCACTTACGCCTGATGAGCGAAAAACGCTTGTGGGGAAGGTGTATAAAGCCCTTAAGCCGGGTGGGTTGTTTATATTGGATGTATTCACGGAGAAACAATTTTTAAGTAAGAACACCTCACCCTCTTGGTCACTTCATAAGAACGGCGGCTTTTGGAACGCAGAACCGCACATATGCCTTAAGGCAACATATCTTTATGAAAATAACACGGTCGCTGTCGATCAATATGTGATAATTGGTGAAAATGGTATCAAAGATTATCTGATATGGGATACTGCGTATACCGTTCAAAGGTTGACCGGCGAGGTATCTTCCTATGGGTTTTCGCTAAAAGGTGTATTTGATGATGTGTGTGGAAGTCCGTACACGGGAGAAGGGGATACGCTGTGCTTCATACTGGAAAACGATATGGAATGAACATAACTATTGAGCCCTTAAATGTAGATAACTGGTTGGAAATCTGTGGTTTGTCTGTTTCCGAAGAACAGAAACTGTTATTTACTGTTCCCAATGTATACTGGATAGGTATAAGCCGATATGAAGAACATACCGATCTGTATGCAATTAAGAGCGGTGAAGACTATGTGGGTTTGATTGGCTGCGGCTTGGATGAAGACGGTATTAGCGGATACATCAATCCGTTAATGATAGATGAGGGATACCAACACCAAGGCATTGGTGAAAAAGCAATGCACCTGATAATGGATCACCTTATTCGCAGATATCATGTCCCTTGCATTCATATAAATCACCGCAAAGAAAACTATGCGGCAGCGAGATTGTATGAAAGGCTTGGTTTTTATGTTTATACCGAAACAGATACCGAATATTGTAGAAATTATGCGGTGGATTACGGCGTTCTAATATTAACTCTGTGCGATCACCCCGAACGAGCGGATGAATGCCGGGCACTTCTTTATGAACATTTCAACGAGCTTGTTTCAAAAGATCCCGCAGAAGTACTAAAGAGCATAGAGCTGTTACCTCACGGGTATTTTATGCTAAAAGACAACCGGGTTATCGGTTGGGCAGGACTCTGCGAAAAGGAAGCTGTTAGCGGCAAAGTATATGGATGGAAAGGATCTTTCACGAAAGAAGAAGTTTTTAGTGAAGACCTATCACCATGGCTTACACCCTTGCTTATACATCCCGATGAGCGTGGAAACCATTACGGTAAGCTCCTCCTGGAACATGTCCGAACGGAAGCCGGAAAATTGGGTTTCAAAACACTCTATGTGACTACAGGTGAGATTGGATATTATGAAAAATATGGCTTCCGTGAAGTCGGTTTGACCACCTTCGCATGGGGACGACCTACTAAGGTTTATAAAGCGGAGGTTATATAACAATGTTAAATGAGATGATTAGGGACAACTACGATATACAAATCACCGGGTTAAAGCTCCTCGACCAATATTTCGGTACAAAGATCTATTTAGCCGAAACACAAAGCAAACAGTATATAGTAAAAATGCTACCCCTGTCGGTCCCAAATCTTGAAAACGAGGAAAAGATCACACGCTTTTTAACTCAAAACGGTATTCAGGTGGCTAAATTTCTATTGACAAAGAACGGCGAAGGTTGCGTTAAAACAGATCAAATGCAATTTCATGTACAGGAATTTATCAAGGGCACGGCTTATATGGTCAACACCGCTCCAAAATGGCTGATGGATAAATCAGCACTTTTGCTCGGGCAAATCCATCATGTGTTGCAAGGTTATGTGGAGATGAAAACCAATTTCAGCAGGAATTTTTTTGATCCTTCCCATGTAAATGAGAGCAAACAGCAGTATTTTCAGCGACTCGACCAAGCTCTTGAAGCAAAAAACACTTCTTTGACTTCTGCTTTAAAGGAGCGTATTAAACATTTGGAGCGGATAGAGAGGTTTACCATCGACACCGATAAGCTTACATACGCAAATTCTCACGGGGATTTTTATATCGGGCAGTTGGTGGTTCAAGATCATAATGTCACCGTCATCGACTGGACTTCAGCATGTAAGTTACCTATTGCTCTTGAGGTTATGATGTCATATGCTTTTACTGCCCCCGAATGCAAATGCGGTGAAATAAGCAGTGAGGGATTAAAGCGATATATAAGCCATTATGTAAAACATTTTTATTTAAGCGAATATGATATAAAAATAATACCATATTTGTATTACTTTCAACAGATAATATGCCATTATTCACCGCCATACGACGGTATACCCAACACCTATAAACCCATATGTGACCTAATAAATAATTTAACGAATTGGTTGTATGAAAACACAGAAAGCTTGGAAAAAGAACTACAAAGATAAATTTGCGTATTGATATAATAAACCCATATCAACCTTAGGTTGATGTATTGCAAAAATCTTTAATCCGTGATGTATGGGATTTTCTCTAGGTTGCTGATAGAATAAGATCATCATAACCAAAGGAGCTGACACCATGCTCGATCATTATAAAATTGGCAACCGTATAGCGTTGTTACGCCGTGAAAAAGGATTAACCGGTGAAAAATTCGCAGAAGCGCTGGGTGTTTCACCACAGGCCGTTTCAAAGTGGGAAAACGGAAAATGTCTGCCTGAAACTGCTTTGCTTCCTGCTGTTGCAGCATTGTTGGGAACATCTATAGACTCTATCTTGATCCCCCAAGAACTTCTGGTTCTTGATGCAAGGTACACATGCGGAGATAATTATATTGTCGTAACAGATGTGGTAAACCGTGCAGTCGATGGAAACACCTTGAAATTTAAAGCGGAATGTCCCATCGGTGGTAACACTGTCACCGGTTCGGCGGTTTTTGTGTTGACGGTTAAATATCAGACTCCGGACGGCACTTATTACACCTTTGTTCCGCAGGGCGAAACTCTGGAGTTAAATATCAATTCAAAAGATTTTGCTGCAAAATCGGATTTTAAAATTATCGGGGCATATTACGGAATCGGTGAACAATACAAATCTGTTTTACAAAAAATGCATCACTACGAATATTTTAAGTGGGATGAGATTCATGTGAATCATGAAACGTTTCCGTCCTCTCCCGGTATTGATGAATTGGAATATTTGACACTGGTTTATATGAACAAGAATGGGATTCATGTTATATCCTGTGAGGAAAACGGCGTACTGCGTTATACCCAAAGCCGCACGGCACTTGAAATAAAAGATACGTCGGCCTGCATATTGCCCGGTATCATACCTCTTGAATGGGGTGCTAACAATACCATGCCGTGCACTTGGGCGGGGGCATTGTATGCAGCACTGAAATTTATGGGTGAAGATTATACATATGAGCAGATTATGGGTATGTCCGGTGCTTGTTATCGCATTGTTTTTTGTGAGGTTTGGGATTGGAGCGCACTAGACGCATTAGTGGCCTTCTCCTATGATATACCGTTGTATCATGCCATTGGTTATGAGCCTGTGTGGGCATGCAGACTTGATAAAGATGCTCGCGTTGCAGAACGAAAGCGGATCGTCGCGGATATTTTGAACGGGAAGCCGGTTGTTGCCATAAATTTGCGAGTTGCACCGGAGTGGGGTGCGATTACCGGATATAGCGATAAAGGTAAAACTCTCTACTGCCGTACCTATTTTGATGGTGATAAGCTGAATGAAAACAAGGATTATCTCGAAACAGAAAACTGGCCTTTTTTAATAACACATTTCGGTGAGAAACACGAAAAACCATCGGATATCGAAATTTTAAACGGCTCTTTGCGTGCGTTGGTTAATTCCTTTGAAGCATCGCCAAGAGATGGCTATTTTCAAGGGGAACAAGGTTATGAAAAATGGATTGCGGGTCTTAGAAACGATAGCCTATGGAACGAAAACTGTCCGCAAAACGATCTTGACCGCCGGTTTGATGTTCACCTTTCAACTGTTTATCATTTGGTGGACGCCCGCCACTGCGCCGCCAAGTATCTTACCGAATGTTGTGATTTTGTAGACGGAGATATTGCTATCCTGCTCATGGAAATGGCTGATATCTACCGTAGCTTTACCGAACACTTGCACATATTTAAAGAAGAACTCTTAAAATCCGGTGTTTATTGTTTTTTAGGTTCGGATAAAGGAAAAGCGATGCGTGAGAAGCAAGCAATTCTTCTTGAAGCGACATTGCAAGATGAATCACGAAATATTGAAACGGCAAAACGAATTATGGACCTTTTGAAAAAGGGGGATGGCTCGGCAACAAAAAACGATGATACGATTATAAAAGCCGTTTTTAATAATGTTAATTGTATCTATGAGTATACCGTCACTCGCAGTGCACCGGAGAAATTGGACGGAAATACCCTTGTACATATAACAAGTACATCTCCACAGGAAGAAGTCCGGTTGATTGAAAAAACATACGGGCAAAACAATACTGAATTATATCGTTATGATCTGGTTCGCTCCTATATTCAGTGCATTCCGCAGATCTATCAGCTTGATTTTGTGAACAAGACGGTTTTGAAAGAGGATTTAAGCATGAAGTATAGTTCAGGATTTCATTTTGACGAAGATAATGAAACCGGATTGCATGTCCGCAATAACTACCAATTAATTTTACAAGCGGTATCAAAGTGGCATACCGCGTTTTGGGAAAA
>CALCRE010000303.1 GCA_937894465.1 uncultured Clostridia bacterium | reverse complement strand
CTGTAAATCTGTTGGCAGTGCCTTCGGTGGTTCGAATCCACCTTCCTCCACCAAAGCGCTCCGTAGTGAATATATGGGGCGCTTTATTTTATCATAGAATAGTTCAGCTGAATGATATGAATCAAGAAAAGAAACCAGGGGGGGTAACGATGCGTTACCAATATGCAATATTTGATATGGACGGAACATTACTTGATACCATGAAGTATTGGAGAAATGCCGCTTTAGAACTGGCGAAGGAAAAAGGGGTAGTCGAGATCAATGAGGAACTTGAGGAGACACTTCGCTATATGACCTGCACACGCGGGGTTGAATATATTAAATCTGTTATGAAAACCGATCGATTAGATGATGTTTGTGCAGAGGACTTGCTTGCCATAATCGAGAGGCACTATCGAAATGACGCAACATTAAAGCCTTTCGCCGGAGAATTTTTAGATCTCCTTGAAGAACAAAATATCCCTATGTGTGTCGTTTCTGCAACGCCGGGCAGATTGGTTGAAATCGCTTTACAGCGCACCGGTATTCGTGATTACTTTGAATTTATTCTTACTCCGGATGAATATCCGAAGGGGAAAAAAGATCCGGCTATATTCCTTGAGGTTTTAAGAAGATTCGGCAGTAGTCCCGGTGAAACGGCTTTGTTCGAAGATGCTTATTACAGTATTAAGACCGCCAAGTCTTTGGGTTTTTATGTTGTAGGTGTGGAAGACTATTTTGAAAGAAAGCATAAAGAAAAAATAATATCTTTAAGTGATGAATACTTTGAAGAAGATCAAGGTTTCAAGCTTGCAGTGAAAAATGAGCAGAGAATTCGAAAAATCGTTTGATCTACATCATTTTACACGGATCTGTTTGACACACAAAATGGAAAAGATTATACTGTGTTTATGGTAAAAGATATTAAGACTCGACAACAATGTAAGAACCCAAAAGGGTATATAACAACACTTTATTATATTATAATCATCATAGGGATTTTAGGGATTTTAGATACCCTTGTTTTAATCCCTTTTATGCCGGGAATAGGTATGGATTTGCTTTTACCGGCATTGCTGGGGATTGTAATGATCTTATTTGCCGTGGCAAAGCTGAAAATAAAAGGATCTATCATCAAAAACAAGGTGTTTCGGATCGTTGTGATCGCTGTGGTAATTATTGGAATGACGTTTTTTTTCGTAATCGAAGGCTTGATTATCCGTCATGCGGTAATGAAGGTGAAACCGGAGGAAAATGTCGACTATATCATGGTGTTAGGATGCGGAATATTTCCGGACGGAAGTTTGACACTGACATTAAAAAACCGATTGGATGCCGCTTTAGCATACTCCGAGCAGGATCCTGACGCAATTTTTGTGGTCACCGGAGGACAAGGCCCTAAGGAACCTGTTCCTGAAGCCCAAGCTATGAAGGAGTACCTTTTGTCAAAAGGAGTACCGACAGAAAGGATATTATCCGAACCAGAATCCTCCAGCACCAACGAAAACATGAAATTTTCCCGACGGTTGATTATAGAGCGTTACGGTGATTCCGGCAGGAAGGTAGCCATAGCAACCAGTGATTTTCATATGTTCCGTTCCAAGCTTTTGGCAAGGCATTATGGATTTGACCCATATGGCATACCGGGGGAGACTCCTTGGTTTATACGACCAAACAGTTACTTAAGAGAATTTTTAGCTGTAGTAAAAAGCATTGTTGTGGATATTTGGATGGGGAAATAGTGTTTAAAGGACGGAAAAACCATGTTCGACATATGTATCGTAGGGTGCGGAATCGCCGGATTGAATCTGGCCAGATTGCTGCAAGACAAAATGAAAGTCTTGCTGATTGATAAAAGAACAGTTTCAGTCCAAAAAAATATGATTGAACAAGGAAAATTATGCGGAGGATTGCTGGCACCGGACGCTCAGAAAGAATTTGCAGCCCAGGGATTAAGCATACCGGTGCATGTATTGGTGGATCCTCAAATTTTCGCCGTGGATGCAATTGACTTGATGACAGGTGTTCATGCGATTTATCAGCGTTTTTATATCAACGTGGATCGGGCGAAACTGGATCAGTGGCTTTATTCCTTGTCTTCCCACCGGGTGGAGCTGTGGGAAAACACACTTTTCCAATCATATGTAAAACAAAAAGATCATTACAAAGTAACGGTCCGACGTAACGATAAGGAAGAAGAGTTCTTGTGCAAAATTTTGGTGGGAGCGGACGGGGCAATGTCTAGAACCGCTCGACTGAGCAATTCGGAAAAAGATCGTGTACCAAAATATATTTCCGTACAAGGTGCTTTTGAATCGGACCATCGACATTTTATGTACTATTCCTTTTTTGACAGACGATTGACAGACTTTTACGGATGGATGATTCCGAAGGGTGATAAAATGGTGATTGGGTTTGCGGCTTCAAAGGAGCGGTATCAAAATGATTCTTTTGATACTTTTGTAAATCGTGTGACTGAATCGGGAATAAAGCCCGGGAGGAAATTAAATGAACGAAGTACATTGATTGCCCGTCCCGGTATAGGAGCGTTGCCTTGCGGCACGGCGGGGGATATTCCCTTGATCGGGGAAGCCGGAGGGTTTATCAGCACAAGCTCAGCCGAAGGAATCAGCTATGCCATGAAAACGTCCTATAATTTGCATCAGGCGATTATGACGGATCGGGAGCATTACTTGAAGCTCTACGAGAAAAGCCTCGGAGGCTTGAAAAGAAATATTATCGGTAAAGTATTGAAGAGCAAGGTGTATTACACTCCTTGGATACGTAATGTGGCTATGAAATCCAATGTGATGGCTATCAAGATAAAGGCTTAAAACAAAACATAAGTAAATAAAAAATATATCATGAAATTATATAGGTGATGACATGACCGAGTACGGATTGATTTTGGCCGGGGGAGGCGCAAAAGGATCATATCAATTGGGTGTTTGGAAGGCTTTGCAGGAGTTGAATATTAAGATCTCCGCTGTGGCGGGAACTTCTGTAGGCGCAATTAACGGTGCCGTCTTTGTTCAAGGTGATTATGAATTGGCGAAGCGTGTATGGGAGAGCATTGATTATAATGCCATATTTAATTTTACACTTTTCGATTCAGAGGAAAGGGCTAAAATGTCCTTTCAAGAAAAGATCGATTATGTCAAAACATTAATAAAAAATAGAGGATTGGATACTCACGCATTAAAAACGATGTTGACTGAGTATCTCAATGAAAAAAGAATTCGAGAATCGGACATTTACTACGGACTGGTCACTTTTTCATTAACGGATATGAAGCCGGTTATAAAATATATTGACGACATTCCCGAGGGAAAATTGGCTGACTATATTATGGCCAGTGCGGCAGTTCCTCTTTTCCAAGATCATGTATTTGATGACAAACACTATGTAGATGGAGGCGTATACGACAATGTTCCTGTGTCGGTGCTGGCAGACAAAGGGTACAAGGATCTTATCGTAGTGGATCTTTCGGCTATCGGTCGTGTGAAAAAGGTAGACACTACAGATCTGAACATTATCACTATCAAAAGCACCCACGACTCAGGCGGTATCTTACAGTTTGAAAAAGAGTTGGTCCCTGTAAATATGAAAGCAGGTTATCTGGATGCAATGAAAGCCTTCGGAAAGGTAAAGGGTATAAAATATTATTTGAACTACCAAGACGATCAGTTTGTTGATTTGTTTAAGATTCCTGATCAGGAGGAATATCACAACTGGATGACGGATGCAGAGCTCGTAAACCGACAGGGAAATCCGGACGGATTCATTACCTACCGAATGCTACGACGTTTGAAAACCTATTGTGACATGAATTTGACCGATATGTCCGGCTTTATTGCCTCTATGGAAATTACTGCTGAAGTTTTAAAAGTAGACCGCTGGAAAATATATACTTTGGAAAGTCTCGCCCAAGCCATTTTAATGGCGAGTAAAAAAATAGTTGACGATCAGGAGGATACAAATCCCATAAAAGAAATTTCAGGACTTTTATGGAATAGGAAAGAGAATGCTCATGAGGTGAAAGAAGAACCGGATTCCATGACATCAAAGCTGATTCATAAGATGGATATCAGCACGCAAAAGCTGCGTTCTGTAGGGTATCCGGATCTATGTATTGCCAATTTGTTCATATATATGTTGTCAAGTCGATTAAAGCAACGATTTGGTGATGATTTATATTTAAAAAAGTTTACAAATTGTTAACCTTTTTCATTTAATTGTTCAGTCGGAATATGATACAATAATAGTAACTATACGGAAATAATAGTTACTGCTTATACAATAAAAACAACTTTTAAATGGAATGATCTGATAATAACAGATCCAAAAAATGAAATAACTAATATTATTGTAATATAATTGCAAAAGAATTCAAAGTAGTTTATAATAGGATTATGTGAACTCTTTGAACAAAGATAAAGAATCCCTTGTAGACCATACAAGATGATTCTAAGGAGGAAAAGATGAGTGAAATTACAGTAGATAACAATATCACCAGTCTGGCAGGAGAAATTGCTTCGGAATTAAAGTTTAGTCACGAGATTTATGGTGAATCTTTTTATTATTTTAACATGCGTATACCCAGGTTGAGCTCCAGCTCGGATACTATTCTTGTTACGGTATCCGACCGCCTATTGGATACAAGCCTGTTAAGCATAGGGAAACAAATATTAGTAGACGGACAATTCAGATCCTACAATAACATGGATATTTACGGGAATAAATTATTGTTGACGGTTTTTGCTCGAGAGATTGAATTTATTAACGACTGTAATGAAATTAAAAATCCGAATCAAATCTATTTAAGCGGGTTTGTTTGTAAAAAGCCAATTTATAGAACCACGCCATTCGGAAGAGAAATAACGGATATACTGATTGCTATCAACAGGGCTTACAACAAATCGGATTACATACCGTGTATCGCATGGGGAAGAAACGCCCGCTACTCCAAAAGGCTAAAGGTAGGAGAAAATATTCGTGTCTGGGGACGTATTCAAAGTCGTGATTATCAAAAGAAATATGATGACG
>CALCRE010000302.1 GCA_937894465.1 uncultured Clostridia bacterium | reverse complement strand
AGATCATCTTGGTGCTGTCTTGTCCGTTGAAGACAAACCCCGGCTCCTCTCCCCCTATATCCACAAAGTAGGAGTCGTTGTATTCTGTTATTCGGTTGATCAAGTATCCGTTGGTTGTTCCGTCAGGATGCTTCACAATCAAATATTTACCTTTTAAGCTTTCATCGGGTTTACCGGTTACAATAAAACCGTTCATATTGTCTCCTGTGGTTTTGGCAAGGACATCATTGATAGTTCCGGATGTAGACATGTTTTCAGCAAGTGCATTTGCGTCATAGGTCAGTATTGCATTTAGCCCTTGCATAAGCATTGCTTTATTGTCTTTGATCCTTACAAACCCAAATTGTCCTTCAAAATAGATATCTGCTATGCTCACACTCATATCTTCATCATAAGCACTGAAAATGTAATCAACAAATTCTTCTCCCGTTACTTTGATGACAGCATCAAACTCATGCAAGTCTTTGATCGAAAGTTTTTCTACAGAATGGATTTGTGATTCATATTTCTTTGAATAAGGTTCCATAACGGTAACAAAGAGCGAGTTCAGGTCTTCTCCTTCCCTTCTGTAAATCATCTTATCCATGTAGTAATCATCACATTGGTCATTCAAATCATTGGTCGTGGATGTTCGGGTGGCTCTCATGGAAGGAGCTTTCCCCATAAAAATTTCACCGGTGTCAGCTGCTCCTACTATATTTAATCCTGTCCCGACATAAAACCCTCCTGTTGTCAAATAAGAGATCTTGTAAGGTTGGTTCTCTAATTCTGCCGATTGAACATCTTCTACAAACATGTATGCAGGGTAGTGCCCGGAGGCATTACCTACGGAAGACTCTACTGTAGGTTTGGTATACTTGACACCTTCCGGCAACATGGTCTCGCTTCTATATTGCCAACGAATATCCGTGGAGAGTTCATAATCGTAATCAGCCCCCATATTCAAAGAATACTCATGGGTGTTTCCTCCTGATACTCTGAAGATATCCAATACATATCCTTCTGGGCCTTTTTCATTCAAAGGTACATAAACCACTTCCCTGTCATATATGTCAATCTCATTGTAGGCCGTTTGATCATATGCCCTCATAATACCTACAGTGTTCTCAGAAGGAACATACCGTAAAACATTGCCACCGTCTTTGCTTTGGGAATTTCTTTGATTCACTATGACGGTGTTATGCCCTAATGTGGATTGAGTCCAAGATCTGTTCCGCGTATGGGTGTACCCTATATCTGGCAACAATTCTATGTTGTATGAGAACATGCTCAAGCTTAATGCATCGTTATGATTATGGCCGTACTTCGGTGTAAACATCATGTATACATGGGTCTGATCCTGCTTAAAAGCATCGGTGTTACCGGTAAGCTTAGCAATCCCGGAAGCAGACATCAACGCATCCTTATAGGTGTCATTACCTACTATCGCCTTTTGTGACGGATGGGTGTCTTGCACCGGTAGGTACTTGCCGTTAGGATATGACAAGATATTGTGTAGGTTATAGGAGGATCTTAGAAGTGGATAATAGTCTAAGAATCTAAAGTCTTCCAATCTCACTCCTTTTCCAGGATAGACATACCCTACAGGATCACTGTATCTGGTCACCAAAACCAACACATTGTATAATCCCGTAGTAATCTGTTTATGGTAAGACAACGTAACCTCTTTCCAGAAGCCATCATAAAGATAATTGTTTTTAACGAAAGAATCGATACGTTCCAATGCATAATGGATATAATCCGGTTGTTGGAGAGCTTTACCGATTCGAATCAATCCACGCCATTGAGCATAGTCCTTGTTGTGATCCTGAATTCCATAGGAGAATGATACATCCACCCCTTCCTCTATAATATACATGATTTCTTCATGAAGGTCCCTTCCGGTTTCTGCACTGAGCTTTTCCAGTGCATTGGTCTTGTTGATTTCAACATAGGTTTCTGCAATGTTTGCGATCATGTCCAAATCGGCATAGAACCATCTGGTCCACAAACCGCCGTAATAGGGGTATGGAGGTCCGGTGACCTTGGACACCGGGTAATTGGTAAAGTAATAATCCAATTGGGGTGCATGGTTTTCATAGTTTTCACAAACCTTGGCCAACACATGAGCAGCACCTACAGGGTCACTCTTAGCAAGTTCCGGTAATGCACTATTGACATAGTCCTTCTGGTATGACCAAAGAGCCGGTGTAAAAAAGAATATGATTCCGTCTTCATCTTTGTAATAGGGATATTCAATTATGTTACCGTTTCCATTGTCAAACCGATAAACTTCTGTTTCAGGATAGTCCTTACTAGGATACAAATCCCCGGTTTTATTAGACTTGATATGATGGGGATTTAATATGTCATAGGAGTATAAAGCATAAGGGCGAAGAGAAGTATCCTTCGGATCCGGTATATTCTTAAGCCCTGAATAGGGCGGAACAATCTCCATTATAAATTTTGCTCTGTCACTGAATTCTTTTATATCAACATCTACTTTTTCAACTTCCTCTATCACCAAATCCTTGTTTGCAGCCCTAACAAAAGCTTTTTTCTCCACATACAAGACGGTATCATTCTCATTTCCCAACCGGATGCGATAGATACCTTCTTCATTGACCGGAGGGTTATCAAATGTTAATACATCACTGTCATTTACTCTTGTTTGTTTTACAAAAGGATAAGATACAATCCCTCCCGGTGATTGGAAGGATAATCTGTAATCGGATTTGCCTTCTATAGTCACTTGAAGTTTGTTTGAGCCGATGCAAGCCAGTTGGATTTTAGGTTGTTCCAATTGCAAATCAGCCATATCTTCAACATACTTTACATCAACCATTCGCCCTTGGCGTCCTAAGAAAATGGTGAAGTTTACAGCATTGCCGGAATAATCGAGGAAGTAAGAATTTTCAATGGGAAAATAGGTGGTGACCGGATTGGCACTCCAATCAATCCTCATGACATTCATTTGAATACGTTCCGGATCTATATTCAAATACTCTAACGGTATCTTTACAAAAGCATCGAATCCGTTGTCAGTTTCATCAACTTTAGATGTGACGCCTGATATAACACCTTTTGTTGCATCCTTTATATAAAGTGAAACATTCCACATTTGTTCATATGTAACCGTTGCGGTCATGATGGAGCCGTTACTATCGGCTTCTCTTAACAAGATGATATGCTGCTTGCTTTTTGAAATATCGTGTTCCGGTAACTTTTCATAAAACAGCTTCACATACAAGAACTTTTCATCCTTGATTACTTTAAAAGAATCCTTCACTTTAGTTTCTTCACCATAATACAACCTTCTTGATATATCATAAGACGGCATTTGATCAAACAGTTCAAGTATTTGCTCTACAGACTTTCCCTTGGTTTGCAAAGCCCTTAAATCCGCTTGGTAAAACGGCATTTCTTGTACATACTGTGGCTCAAGTTCACTTTCTTGTACCTGCTCAGTTTCAAAAACCGTTGTTACAGCATTTACATCATCCATATCATTGTCATTTCCTTTACTACAAGCAGTAAATAACATAATAAACACCAACAGACATACTAACTTCACAATGTGCCTTTTCATTACGTCAATTCCTTTCATAAAGCCGAAACCTCTTTGTTTGCATTAACTTTCATGTGTTACTAAATGTTACCATAGATTGTTTTTTAACCATTCATTGATTCTTTTTCGAAATACTTCCTCCGCTTTTCTTGCAATAGGTGTCTCGGCTTTCATAATCATGTGTAGAGTCTCCTAACTTTTATTGTCTTTTTCCGTTATTATCATAATCGTACGTTTTCTAAGATAATAGGATGCAGAAGAGACTTTATTTTAACTTCTGCATCCAATCATATTATTTGATCACTTAGATTCCTTACTTAACCCATCTCGAACCTTTGTATAGTTCGGTGGTCATTGGCCATGTGTCATCGTTGTAAAGATCAACTATTTTCTGGTATCCGGCGGCATACAAAGCATTGATGTATTGACTCCATTCAGTTCTCATATCACCCACTTGCCCTTCAAATACACGCTTTTTAAAGTCATTGTATACTGTATTGACACTACCGGAGACTTCTTTGTTTATTTCGTTATATCTCTCTTGCATGTCTAAACCAATCCTAGTCCAGTCGGTATTTTTTGCAGGAACCATTCCGTATTGTTCAAACCATTCATTGGCTCTCCAATATTCTTCCAAGACGTGATTTTCCCATGTAAATCCTAATCCTAGATAAGTATACATTGTAGTGGCAAAGACACCCGTATTGAATATATTTGTAAAAGCAGAACCGGCTCCAGCATATTTTACAGGAACTTTAGCCGGATCTGTCATGATCAACCTGCTCTTTTGTGGCTCTGATTCCCATGTATAATGAACGCCTTCGATTCCTTTTGTGTAACGCATAACTTGATCACCAAAACAAGTGTATTCAAGAATTTGCAATAGCCTTGCCAATTGAGTATCTGTGGTCTCTTCTCCTATGTAGCATAAAACACCGTTCCATTTTGTAAATTGGCGTATGTACATGTTTCCAATACCGTCAGGCCCTTGGGGAGGCGGTGTAATGATCAACTTTACATCAGGATTGTCACGAAGCAGTATGTTCGGTGGATTCACTTGATGGGCATCCTTAGCAGAACATAATGCAAATGCATTTATCTGCAGATTTCCTACATTCGGCAGTGCCAGTAACGTGATGTTTTCTGTAGAAGGTGCTTGGTGAACATATCCTTTGTCTAATTGATCCGTGATCCATTCCCAAAAATCTCTCATACCGGAATATCCGCGGAAATCTACATAATCACCGGTGGAAGGATCTTTATAAATGTATTTGTTGTGGGGGATATAGTTCCACATACCGGTAATATCTCCCTCACTTTCGGCTGAATCGTTGTATAGCCTGGCATATGTATCGTCTTCACCGTTTCCATCCGGGTCATCCAATGTAAATGCCTCATATAGCTCATTCAACTCCTCAAAAGAAAACTGCCTGTTGGTTATAAAAATCTGACCTTTGCTATCGATAGGCGTAATGTCATCAAATTCGTAACCTAAGTTTTCCAACCAGTCCAATCGGAATGTTGTGTGCATCCAAGGGAATGTGTCTTGTGGCGTCGTCCGCAAAATGCCAAAATATTCATCTTCAGTCTCCGGGACTTTACCCATAT
>CALCRE010000301.1 GCA_937894465.1 uncultured Clostridia bacterium | reverse complement strand
ATGCGAAGGCTGTACTGCACGTTATTTGACATGTCATCTTTTAAAGTATATAGGGTAGATGTAAAAATAGAAACAGTATTCAAAAAGTCGATTTTATTTGTAGTTTATGGTCTGTCTTTGTCGTAAGAGTGGGAAAAAAATAGCATATCGGTTTTTGGTATGATACAATCATGGTGTATATATTGTTGTGATGAGGTACGATATGAGAAAAATCATTTTTTCATTATTGCTTATTTTAAGCATGATGTTTCATACAAATGTCCTTGGAAAACCTTCTTCTGCAGGTGTTGCTGATGCCGTCAAACAGTCGGTTCCCAAAGGGTTCTCCATTGAAAATACAATTAGCAAAACAGATGAGGTCAGTATCAATGATATTGTGATTCGATACGGGCTGTCTTTAAGTGGTGATAAAAAACTCTATTACGGATATCAATGTGATATCAAGTCTAAAGAACATGTCATGACTGCAGAAGTCACCTCATTTTATTTGGAACAAGATGCAGTTGCAGCATTAGAGCAATTTAGCGACGGTTACAGTAAATATCTGACGGGTATAGCCGGGTTGGAGCAAAGTCGTATGAAAATCCAAAAAGCCGACGAACGGATTGATAAGATTCCTGTGAAGAGTCTTGTCTACACCATGGACAACATCCCCAAACGAACCATAGCATTTATAAAACACAATTTTTTAATTGTTTTATCCTATCCGGAACAAATTTCGAAAGACGCTCAAAGCCTTATAGTTTTATTGGATCAAAATTTGGAAAACGCTTCGGTGGAGGATGCACAAAGCACAGGTCGCACCTATATGGAAGTGATATTCAGCCCTTCTTGTTTTTCCGAGGAGACCGACACTGTAGAAATTACCGCTACCATCCACTATCCGGACAATTACAAAGGGAAAAAACCTTTGGATACCATCAAATTATCCGATACACAAACCGGAAAACAAATTCAGAGCAAACCGATCGGAACCGGTGTAGGAGTGTTTTCCATAAAGCATATCGATGAGAACATAAAGCTTTATGAATTTACATTAACATGCGGTGATTTTAGCAAGGATATTTCTGTGCCGGTGTTAGAGACTCAAGTGGAATTAGAACAAAATACGTTGACCAATGTCCGATACACCGGGATTGTAGCAGACGGATTCCAGACTATGAAAATCCGTGTGACTTTAGCCGGGATGAACAAGGGGGAATTGGAAATTCATCAACCCGATACAGGGAAGGTTGTAAGCTTTGGAATATTACAAAGAAAGAAGATAAGAAATCCGGATGAAATCGTTGAATTTGAATACATACCGCCAAAATATATTGAAGGTGAAATGCAAAAGGAGACATTTCAAGGAGAGGATCTGTATTACATAACAGTACCCATTGCGTTTACCTATACCCCTGATAACGGTATTCCCATAGAATTGAAAACCCAAATCAATGTATATCGTCCTCCGGTGGTTCTTGCATCCGCTTGGGATATACCGGTCAATGAAACGGACGGTTTGTACGGCTTTTTAAAAAAGAATGAATTTACGGTCTTCAGGTATGATGAGTTATCTAAAGTGCATGCCATGGAGATTATGAATGAACGTTTTACATCCTATATGAAAGATTTGGCCGATCGTATGATCAACAGCGGTATTAAGGTCTCTCGTTTTGATACGGTATCATTCGGGTTAGGCGGGCTGATCACTCGCTATTACATCAATTCCTCCTCATACCGAAATGATATACGAAAATGTATTTTGATTGCTGTTCCCAACCATGGATTGGAAGTGAACACTTTTGACTCCACTGGGCAATGGACGGATATGGATGCGACATTAAAAAAACAATTGACCTATGGAAGTGACTTTTTAACGAAGCTAAATAAGGGAGAATCATACGCAGAACATATCAATGAACTGGTTCAATATGCCAACCTTGCATCCTATTCCGGGAAACCCGCCTTTATGGAAGGGGACGGTGTCATTCCCTTGTGGTCTTCTTATATAAACGGAGTGACCAATAAGGTCTATTGGCAGTTGGCTCATTCCAAATCTTTCTCCGGAAATGTTCCTGCATTGCTGTACTCCGAGGAAGTGTATAAGGACATCCAAGGTTACTTGACAGAGGATATATCAGCGGGAAAGTTGTATCATATGAAGACCTTTGTTTCCAAATGGGAAGGGGAGGTAAGCGTCACAGGGCAAGAAACCTATGTGTTGAACGAAGAGACAAAACTGCCTTATCAAGTGCCTGTTTCCGAAAGAGTGATCACAGGAGCCGGAAAGGTTGTTATTCAAATTTATGTGGATTCGATTTTAGTTTCAGAAATCTATTTGGATCAGCATTCTGTTTATATACCCGGTGAATATTGCGAGGGTATTGTATATGGCAATCTTGAAAAAGGTAGAGCATATATAAGGAACAAAAGCAAAAAAACTAGAAATGTATTGTTTTTTAAAGGAGAAGCCGGAACATACAAAAGCTCTTTGGAAAACTCCGAGTGTTTGATGGAAACCGACTTGGACCAATCGGTTTCATGTTATTCCGGAACGGCGTTTTATGCATTACACGAACAAGACATGACCGGAGAGCTAAAGTCTGTGAATAAAGGGCAGAAGATGATGGTTCATAATGACTCGGTAAAGGAACTCGATGAAAATCCCTTCCATAAAGAGGATTTTTACAAGAGAACATTCAGGGATAATTTTCAAGTTTGGAAATTCTATTTCACCGATACCATAAAGGAATTATCTCGCTATGTTGTGGAGACCGGAAATGTGTCCGGTATGTTTAAACATAATCGTAGGCTGTTAATACCGGTTATTGTTGCGGTTTTACTAATTGCATTGTTGTTCGGTGCTATGGCAAACCGAAAGATACGGCTGGGTGTCATTGCCATTATTGTTGTTGTGGTGGCCTTTTTCATATTGAAACGTTGATAATAACAAAAATTTTGCTTTCCATAAAGATGCAAGTATATGGTGGTCAATCCGAAAGATAATAACACTATGAATTATTTAAACGGAGGGATTGTCATGAAGAAAAAAGTATTTTCGTTGATGCTTGCAATAGTTCTTGTATTGTCAACAAGTATGGTTTCTTTTGCAGCCGGGAAAACATCGAAGATCGAAAAGAAATGGTTGGAATTTTATAAAGTTCTAATGGAACAAAAGGTTAAGGATCAACTTGTATCTAAGGAGGATGCCAACCGAATGATTGCTGAATTGGAAAAGCAAATCAGCGAATCGGATGAGGATATTATTTACAAACGATTTACTCATAGAATGGGAAAAGCTCCTCTGAAAGATCGTCCTTCAAATCCGCAAAAACAATTGCCTGAGCATAAGGCACCGAAACAGAATGACTCCGCATGTCCGGTTCCAAGCAAGGACAAAGTTGAACAGATGCAACAGCGGCAAGAACAATTCATCAAAATTTATGCCGATTTAACCGGTAAGAAAGTCGATGAGATCAAGACCGAGTGTGAGAAACAAGACAAGAATATTTGGCAGTTGGTTCATGCCCAAGGGGAATTAAGTCGTTTCAAAGAAGCTGTTCTTACACAAGCCAAGATTGATATTGAACAAAAGGTGAAAAAAGGGGAATTGACAAAAGATGAAGGGGATGAGGTTCTGCGTCGGATGATCCAACACATCACTAGAATCGATTTTCAATGATTTAATCACAAAAAGCAAAGACGGGCAAAGATTATACAAAAAACAAAGAATCCCGGTAGATTCTTTGTTTTTTAGTTGTCGATTGACATATACAGAGATAGAGGATATAATATAACTAAACAGTTACTTAAAAAGATCCTTGCATTAGCAGGGAAATTTTTTGAACTTAATGTAACTAACTAGTTATTTAATTCTTAATAAAGGAGTGTCTATATGATTCAATATTGTGGAGTTGACTTTAAAAATCCGATGGTGATCGCATCCAGTCCGTTAACCAGTAAGATCGAGCACTTGGTTGACGCCGAAAAGGCAGGAGCTGCAGCGGTTAGTACAAAATTGACATTTATTAAACAACCGTTTTACGGTAAGCTTCGCATGCATACCTATTTAAAAAACGGAAGCATTATTTGTTACGATAGAAGAAATGATTTAGATGAAAGTCTAAAGCTGATTGATGAAGCGAAAAAAAGAACATCATTAAAACTGTTTGCAAATATTACACACGACGGCACCGATTTGGACGGCTGGAGATTACTTGCTCAAAAACATGAAGAAGCAGGAGTGGATTTGATAGAAGCCAATATGGTGTGCCCGAATGTAGGGTTATCAACAAAAAATATTCAAGGCTCTGATGCCATATCCGCTCATGAGCACGGTGGTGCCGTTACCGGTCAAAACCCGGAAAGAATTGCGGATATTGTTAAAGTATTAAAAGACTCTGTGAAAATACCCGTCGTGGTGAAGCTTACTCCTAATGTAGCAGACATCGGCGTAACGGCAAAAGCGGCTGAAGCAGCCGGGGCAGATGGTGTATGCGTTGCAGGAGCACAATCATCCCTCCCTCTTGTGGATATCTATAACCAAGGAAAACCTCAATACCATCTTTTAAACGGCGTTGCTCATGGAAGTTTAGGCGGTCCCGCTACCAAACTGATGGGATTTTCTCTTGTGGCTAATATTGCAAAGAAAGCCGGTCTTCCTATTGTTGGAGGAGGCGGTCTTGAAACTTGGCAGGACAGCATTATGATGATGATGTGGGGCGCTCAATTGGTGACCGTTTGCACGGCAGCTATGTGGTACGGTTGGGAGAATATTTCAAAGCAAGTGGAGGGTATGGAAAAGTACCTTGAGAAAATGGGTTACACCGATTACAGCCAAATAACAGGGCAATCCTTACAATACCTTCGTTCATCCAAGGATTTAGATGCTATAAACGGGTGGGCTGCAGTAGAAGAGGAAAAGTGTATCGGTTGCGGCAAATGTGAAAAACCGGCACATTGTAATGCAGTTACAATGGTAAATAAAAAGGCCATTATCGACCCTGTTAAATGCTTAGGTTGTGGAATTTGTGAAGCTTTGTGCCCCACAAAAGCCATCACCATGCAAATGGCGTAAGCTATCAACACATAATATTAAAAATAAAAAATAAGTTCTATACATCAAAAAGGCCTTGCATGAGGCCTTTTTGCTTGTATGCAATATTCACGGTCTGTGGGTGAACAAACATGAACAAAACTTGATAAATCATGTGAATTATGGTTGGGTTGGCCAACTGAATATATTTATGTGTGAAGTAAAGTAAATATAAAAAATCTGCACAAATAAAAAGAGAGCCGGATGCAACCGACCCACCTAAATGTAATCCAAAGACATCCACAGCAATTCTAATCATAAGCCATTACGCATTACGTAATGAAAAATTTTTCAGGTTAATAAACCGATGATTTGTCAAATATCGACACACAATTTTCCATGTGCTATAATAGGGTCATTTAAAAGGACAAAGAAAGGATGAAGGCCTTGAATCAAGTATCAATCGTAAAGTGTGAAAATTATGAAAGAGAACGGGTAGTGGAAGCGGTTAAAAAATCCTTCGATCTTATCGGAGGGATCGGCAAATTTATCAAGCCCGGAATGAAAGTTGCTTTAAAGCCCAATTTGTTGACCAGAAAATCGCCGGAATCTGCTGCAGCCATACATCCTGAAGTTGTTTATGCTGTAGGAAAATTAGTGAAAGAAGCGGGAGCCGATGTAAAAGTTGTAGAAAGTCCGGGAGGCCCCTACTCTGTTGCAATGCTAAAAGCCGTATACTCCGGTTGCGGTATAACACAAATTGCCCAAGACGCCGAAATTGAATTAAATTATGACACATCCATCATTGATGTAGATAATCCCAAAGGCCTTTACTTAAAAAAGATCACTGTGTTAAAACCTTTAACCGAAGCCGATTTTATTATTGATTTACCTAAGTTGAAAACCCATGGACAAATGTTGTATACCGGTGCAGTGAAAAATATGTTCGGTGCCATACCGGGAACCCAAAAGGCCGAATATCATTTAAGAATGCATCATTACAAGGATTTTGCCAACACATTGATTGATATATTTTTAAGCGTTAAACCGGGCCTTGTATTGATGGACGGTATCACTGCCATGGAAGGAATGGGTCCCTCTAATGGAACGCCTAGAGATTTAGGATTGATTTTCGCATCGGATAATGCATTTGATTTAGATTTGGTGGCATCAACCTTGATTAATATAAAGCCGGAACACATACCGGTTTTGAATCAAGGTATGGAAAGAGGGCTTTGTAAAACTGATGTTGATCAAATCAAGATTGTCGGAGAAGATCTAAAATCACAAATTGTTTATGATTTTGAAACTCCTCCTTATGATTCATTGAATCGTTTGGATTTTACGCAAAAATCAATTTTCGGAAAAGCTTTTAAGATATTTACTCCAAAACCAAGATTTCATCTTGATCAATGTATTGGTTGCGGGATTTGTGCAAGAAGTTGTCCCCCTAAGGTGATTAAAATGGAAAATAAACTACCACAAGTGAACTTGGACAACTGCATTCGCTGCTTTTGTTGTCAGGAATTATGTCCGGAAGGTGCCATTGATATTAAAAGAAGCATCTTAGCCGGTCAATTTTTAAACGGTAAGAAGGTGAACCGTTGAAAGGGGAATTGAATTTGATCAAGGAAGCACAGTTTCATATTGTTCTGGTGGAGCCGGAAATTCCGCAAAACACCGGCAACATAGTCAGGACTTGTTCCGCTACCGGTAGTGTATTGCACTTGGTAAAGCCTTTGGGCTTTTCGGTTGACGACAAACATTTAAAAAGAGCCGGATTGGATTATTGGCATGAAGTAGAGATCTATTATTATGATCACTTTCAACAACTAAGGGAAAAATATCCGAACAGTCCTTTTTATTTTGCCAGTACAAAAGCAGACCGTCGTTATGACCAACCACAGTATGAAGACGGATCCTTTTTGGTTTTCGGTAAAGAAACGAAAGGCTTGCCGGAGGGCTTGTTAAGAGATAATTATGACCGATGTATTCGCATACCCATGATCAATGATACAAGATCCTTGAATTTGGCCAATTCGGTTTCCATTATACTTTATGAAGCATACAGGCAAACCGGATTTGAAAAGTTCAACACGCACGGTGTTTTAAGAGGTATCTAAATGAGAGTGATCACAGGTTCTGCCAAAGGAACCAATTTAATTTCGGTGAAAGGAATGGAAACCCGCCCTACATCCGATCGAAACAAAGAAGCGGTATTCTCCATTTTATCCGATCAAGTTGTTGATGCGCAAGTGCTGGATTTGTTTGCCGGAAGCGGAGCATTGGGTATTGAAGCCATAAGCCGTGGTGCCAAATCCTGTGTGTTCACAGATCACCACCGCAATAGTATCGCTGCCATAAAAACCAATCTGGAAAAGACAAGGTTTTTGGACAAAAGTGAAGTTATTCAAACCGATGCTTTCTCCTATTTGAGAGGCTGTAAAACCAAGTTTGACATTGTGTTTATGGATCCCCCATATGACAAAAATTTTATACAAAAGTCATTATCAATGATGGATATAAATGATATAATGAGCCATAAGGGAGTTATTGTATGTGAAAGCAGTTCGAAAGACCTGATTGAGGATCAATACGTTCATTTTTTTAAAGGCAGGGAATACCTGTACGGGGGTACAAAAATAACGATATTGCATGCAAGAGGTTAATTAAGCGTTAAGGAAAGGAAGACATATATGACGACTTATGTTTGCCCGGGCAGTTATGATCCTGTAACAAGCGGACATGTGGACATTATAAAAAGAGCTATGGCCCATTGTGACAAACTGATTATAGCGGTAGGGGATAATTCTTTGAAAAACTCATTTTTCACTTTGGATGAAAAAATCATGTTTTTGAAAAAAGTATTCAAGGAATATGATAAAATAGAAATTGAAAGTTTTACCGGTTTGACGGTGGATTTTGCCGAACAAAAGAACGCTTCGGCTTTGGTTAGAGGATTGCGAGCAGTCAGTGATTTTGAGTATGAGTTCCAAATGGCAATGCTGAATAAAAAGCTGAAACCTCATGTGGAAACCATATTCATGATGGCGAACCCGGATCACAGCTATATCAGCTCCGGAGCGGTTCGGGAATTTTTAAAGAACAATGCTGATATCACCGGATTGGTACCGGAGAGTATCAGACAAGATATGATTGCATTAAGTAATAAAAAATTAATGAAAAATCAGGAATGATGTCTGTTCTTTAAAAACAGATATTGATTTGATATAAAGGGGGAAACAAAGTGGAGATTTTAAAGATTTTAGATACCTTAGAGGATATCGTCAGCAACAGCACGTCGGTTCCTTTATCAGGAAAATGTTTGGTAGACCGGGGCGAAATACTCGATTATATCGGTGAATTAAAAGAAAGAGTTCCGGATGATATCAAGCAAGCCAAATGGGTGAAAGAGGAACGGGAACGCATATTAGGGGAAGCGAAGGCTCAAGCCCAAAAGATCGTAGATGAAGCCGAGGGGAAGGTTCAAGCTTTGATCAATGACCATGAGATCACCAAAAAGGCTTATGAGCAAGCCAATCAAACCATTGCAGATTCCCAAAAGAATGCCAGGGAAATCCGCTTAGGGTCTCGTGAGTACGCTGACAATTTGTTGGCTCAGATTCAAGACACATTGAACAAAGCAAACCAAATCATCGAAAAGAACAGAGAAGAATTAAAATAAACTAAAAATTATTTCTTATTTTAAAAGTTGTAGAATAAAGTAAATCATGTAACCAACAGCGGCAATGCATGCAACCAAGGTAAACAGAAGAAAATACTTCAAGACCTTGCTGCCAACTTGTCGCTTTTTGTTTCTACCGTTTTGTTCCCCCGATTCAACGGTATTTCTTGTATCTCTATTTTGTGAACTCATTAATTTCTCCCTTAAAAGACCTAAAGTATATTTCTATTATACCTCATAATCTGTCGATATAGTACCTATAAAATTATATGTGTAAAAATGGATTGACAAAAGAACCTTTCACCGAGCGTCAGCATATACTGTTAACATAATTTAGTATAAAGTGTACGCGACATGTTTGCACTTTGTATCGGTTGCATGGTTTTTCTGATCCCCCCCGTGCAACTTTTTTTATGGTAAAAAGATCTCGTATTCAGCTTGATCCACCGGATATCCTTCCACATCTTTCTTTAACAAATGATTGCCTTTTAATGTCGCAAGAATGATTTCCTTATTCAGGGCATGCACATGATCATGGGCTAAGTATTCATCAACATCCATCCATAAGGCTTCGGCTATTTCTTCTTTTTCCCTGACAATCTCATGGTTTAAAGGCTTTAAGAGACAAATCATATAGATATCCGATTTTCCAAAGCGAAAATGATGACGATGCCTGAAACAGACCAATGATTGAAAAACTGTTTTAATGCCGGTTTCCTCGAACACTTCACGAATGACTGCATCTTCTATGTGCTCGTTTTCTTCTAATGTTCCTCCCGGTAACTTGTAGTGTGCTGATGAACCGTTACGGTAGAATTCCCGAACGACCAACAGACGGTTTTGATCGTCGATCACCACACCGCCTACTCCTATGTAATGGGACGCATATGGGATGACAAAAGCATCCGGATGCATTTTCTTCAATAGGATCAACCGATCCTCTTCGGTATGATGAAATTGAAAACCGTATGACAGCGCTGTACAGATCAATTGGTTTTTTGACTCAGGTATGGTAAGCCACACGACTTCCATGCAATTTTTTTCCCAATCAGAAATGGAACACTCCATTTTAGAAACAAAAACGTCATTTGATTCCGGTAGGTCCTCAATATCTATTTCAAACCCTTTATATATATTTACTGTTCCTTTAAAATACGTATTCAAATTCAATACTCCTAAAGCAAAATTAAGATCAATTATACCACAATCAGCGTTAGAGAATTGTTAAATGAACACTATTTTACTCTGTTAAACCATACCATGCGGTTTATGCCACTACAGTTTTAAGTACATGCATATTGCACGAGAAAAACAAGGTGCTTGTAGAAAATCTACAAGCACCTTGTTAAGATCATATAAAGCTTATGTTTTTATATTAAACCGAGCTTCACCATTTGCTTGTAACATAGCTCAACACCAGCCATGGGTGCATATAGCTTTTTGCTTTCATATTCCACGATAAACCAGTCAGTATTGCTGTGTTGTTGACATAAAGAGACGAATCGGTTTAAATCGATGTCATCTTCACCGATCATGGTGTCATAACCATTGGTGAATGAATAAGGTTTCAAATGAACCGTTGTCATGCGGCCCGGGTAACGTACCGGTATGTCATATATTTTACCGTCGCCTTTTAATGCGTTACCGTTATCTAATTGAACCACCACATCCTGATCGGTATTGTCAAACAGCAGGTAATAGGGAAGCGTTCCATCCGGGAAAGGAATGAACTCCGTATGATGATTGTGGTAACCTGTAATCATTCCATGTGATTTCAATGTTTTTGCCAGCTCATTAAATTTTTTCGCTACTGAAAGCCATCCTTCTTTGGTTTTGGTAAGCTCTTGTGGAAGTCCGGGAACAATGATGTACTTGTTTCCGATTGTTTTGTTGTAAGCAATGGTTGCTTCTAACTTATCATCTTGTACGTAATGCCAAGGGGTATGCCAACCGCAGCAAACCAATCCTGTCTTCTCCAGTGCATCTGCAACTTCTTGAGCGGAGTACTTAAATTCACCGAAAAACTCAACCCCTGTATAACCGATTTTTTTGACCTTTTCCAATGTACCGTATAAATCCTCAGCCAAATCTTCTCTTACCGAATATAGCTCCAAGCCGATATTTGTGATCTTCATACAGAAATTCCCCTCTTTCAAATATGGTATTTTCTTTCATTATATCACAATAATCATGAACAACGAATGCATTAAACAACTTATTAACAAATGCTTTTTCTTTCTCTTCTTCGGTCAAACTTTGACCTGGAGGTGTGATATAATAAAAGAAAAGGGAGTCAGGATGTTGGTATGGTTACATGGAATGATTTAAAAAATGAATGCTTGGCCTGTAATAAATGCGAACTGTCACGCACAGCAAAGAATGTGGTGATTGGACGGGGAAATGAAAATGCCTCGTTGATGTTTGTTGGAGAAGGGCCGGGAAAAGAAGAGGATGAGCAAGGGTTGCCTTTTGTAGGTAAAGCCGGTCAATTGTTGGATCATCTTTTAAATGCCATTCCATTTCAACCGGATGAATATTACATAACGAATATTGTTAAATGCAGACCTGAGGGCAACAGAGATCCTTCTGATGAAGAAGCACAAAACTGTCTTCCTCATTTGAGAAATCAATTCCGATTGATGCGTCCTAAAATCATCGTGTGCTTAGGTCGAATCTCTGCAAAATATTTAATCCACCCGGACTTTAAAATCACACAGAATCGAGGAAAGTGGTTTGATAAAGGCGGCACCAAAATGATGGCGGTGTATCATCCGGCCTATTTACTGCGAAACGAAAAAGAAAAAGTTACTCAATGGAATGACTTTATGGAAATTAGAAAGGCCCTTAATGAATATATTAAATAATGACAAGAAAACAGCCCTTTTAAAGATATATCAGGAATTTTGCAACTGCTTCGGTCACATGGAAATTGTTCTTGGAGACGGTAATCAAGACAGTGACATCGTTCTTATAGGGGAGGCTCCCGGAAAGGATGAAGTCAAGCAAGGAAAGCCTTTTGTAGGTTCAGCCGGTAAGATACTACAAGACTTTTTGGATCGCTCCGGTATCACCAGGGAAGACATCTATATCACCAATGTGATGAAGTACAGATTGTGCAGGATCAATGAGAAAACAAACAACAAGGTGAACCGCCCTACAAGAAAAGAGGACTTGGAAAATTGTCGGCCCTATTTGATCAGAGAACTTTTGGTTTTGTCTCCAAAACTCATTGTACCGTTAGGGAATGTTCCTTTGAATGCTTTGACGGATACCGGGATGAAAATAGGGGATGTACACGGTAGGGTTATGGACGTGGAAATAGAAGGAAAGCATTTTCAAGTGTATCCCTTGTATCACCCGGCAAGCCTTATATACAATCGATCTTTAACAGAAACCTATCATGAGGATTTAGAAGGTTTGGAGAAAATCATAAAAACGTTTTAGTTCGTAAAAGGAGTGGTATCCATTGATGCAAATAGATGCTTTCAAAGAGGAAGTATGCAGAGTGATAGTAGAGGCCGATCGGTTTTTAACCGTGAAGGAAGAGAGCATAACAGATGCGGTATGCGAAAGCAGTCCCGGATCTTCAAATGACTATTATTCAAACGGTGATTATTGGTGGCCGAATGGGAATACGGAAGACGGACTTCCTTATGTGAGAAAGGACGGGCAATCTTATCCCGGAGCATTTAGTGAACATCGACGAATCTTAACCGATACATCAATGGCAATCAGCGCTTTGACTTGTGCCTACCTTTTGATACGAGAACAAAAATATTTGAACAAAGCCATTTCTTTTATGGAAGTGTTTTTTGTCCACCCAAAAACTAGAATGAATCCGTCTTTGATCTATGCCCAAGCCATACCCGGTGTATGTACCGGAAGGGGAATCGGTATCATTGATACACTTCATCTAATCGACACAGCCATATCGGTAAAATTACTTAATGATGAAATAAAAGACGGTGAAAAATCAGCAGTACTAGAAGGTGTTACATCGTGGTTTGAGCAATACCTTTCTTGGATGCTTCATCATCCTTACGGAATTTCAGAGTTAAATGAACATAACAATCACTCGGTTTGCTTTTGTGTTCAAGCAGCCACATTTGCGGCCATTACCGATCAAAAATCCGTTTTAATACTTTGCAAAGAAAAATATATAGAGTATTTAAACAGCCAGATGGCACCGGACGGAAGCTTCCCAAAGGAACTTTCTCGCACCAAGCCCTACAGTTATTCTCTATTTATATTGGATAACTTGACCACACTGGCTGTTTTGCTCTCTCATGAATTAGGGGATGTGCTAGACTTGAAGGGAAAAGAAGGGCAAACCCTTGAAAAAGCTCTGGATTTTATTTACCCATATATAAAGGACAAATCCCTATGGCCTTTTGGCATAGATGTGGAGCATTATGATTCATTACCCATCGGATTTCCTTTTCTTTTATTGGCGGGAAGCCGATTGAAAAAAGAGCATCTTACAACCTTATGGAGGTCCTTACCCCACACATCAGTTGATAAGGAAGTCATGCGAAACACAGCAATCAAATATCCTTTGTTATGGATGAAGTTTCTTGAGCTATAAAAAATCGGAGGTGTTTTTGATGAGTAATGATTGTATGCCAAGGCCTGAATACCCCAGACCGCAGTTTGTCAGGGATCGCTGGACAAATTTGAATGGTAAATGGGGCTTTGAAAAGGATTGTGGGGATAGCGGAAGAGATCGACGTTTATTTGACGCCCGACAGCTGAAAGATGAAATTGTTGTACCTTTTTGTCCCGAAAGTAAACTGTCAGGGATAGGGCACAAGGATTTTATGCCTGCGGTTTGGTATCGAAAAGAAGTGGACCTTGTAAAAGGTGATCAAGAACGGTTCATCCTGCATTTTGGTGCAGTGGATTACAAAACCGAGGTTTGGGTGAACGGTACAAGCGTAGGCACTCATAAAGGCGGTTACTCTTCTTTTTCGTTTGACATTACAGATCAAGTGCTTGAAGGAAAAAATGTTATTACGGTGTGTGCACAGGATCAAGTTCGATCAAGACTTCAACCGAGTGGGAAACAAAGCCCTCAATATGATTCTTTCGGATGTCATTATACCAGAACCACCGGTATTTGGCAGACGGTTTGGATTGAGCCGGTTCCGGATCGATCCGTAAGAAACATAAGAATCGTACCGGATATTGATAATGGTAAGGTTCATATATCAGGAAGACTAGACGGAGTCATCCGGGATATGCAAGTAGAGGTTGATACCGCTTATCGCGGGCATCCGACAGGCTCTTGCGAGATCCCGGTGAACGGTAACACCTTTCATATGAGTATTTTGTTATCGGAACTTCATTTATGGGAACCCGGCTGCGGAAGGTTATATGATCTTGACATCCGATTAACTGAAAACGGGCAAGAGGTGGATCACATAAAGTCCTATTTCGGAATGCGGTCGGTTTCTTTATCGGACAACGCCATATTGATTAATAACAAACCGGTGTTCCAGCGTTTGGTATTGGATCAAGGATTCTATCCGGATGGTATTTATACAGCACCGACAGATCTGGCTTTAGAAGAAGATATAATGTTGTCTTTGAATGCCGGCTTCAACGGTGCTCGTTTGCATGAAAAAATATTTGAACCTCGCTTTTTATACCATGCTGATAGATTGGGATACATAGTATGGGAAGAACATGCCAACTGGGGATTGGATATCTCAAATCCAACCGGTTTCTATGCTTTTTTACCCGAGTGGCTGGAAGCCATGGAACGGGACTTTAACCATCCGGCCATTATCGGATGGTGCCCATTTAATGAAACCAACAAAAGCCAAGATAACGATATCATTAAGAATGTTTACCGAATTACTAAAATGACGGATCCCACCAGACCGGTGATTGATACATCAGGATACATCCATGTGGAGACCGATCTATTTGATGTCCATAATTATACGCAAGATGTGGAGCGTTTTAAAGCAAGTTTCCAACCGCTGCTCACCGGGGAATATGACAAGGTTTTCACCAACTTTGAAGATGTACAAAAATACCGGGGTGGCCCTTATTTTGTCAGTGAATTCGGTGGAACATGGTGGAAGGAAGAGGCCGAGAATGCGGGAACGGATCGGAAAGTATCATGGGGTTATGGGAACAAGCCTACTTCCTTGGAGGAATTTTACGAGAGATATCGAGGATTGGTGGATACTCTTTTGGATCATCCAAAAATATGTGCTTTTTGCTACACCCAACTTACCGATGTAGAACAAGAAATGAACGGAATATATACTTATGATCGAAAATGTAAATTTGACATGGAACTAATCCGCTCCATCACTTCACGGAAAGCAGCAATCGAGTAGAAAACTATCTATATGAAAAACCTTCGAGTCATAACCCGAAGGTTTTTTAAAATGTTTACATGTTTTAACCTCTGTTAAAAAAACTTTTATTGCCTTTACTGTTTATATATCATAGCTTCCGATCGCCCTGGCTGAGATT
>CALCRE010000300.1 GCA_937894465.1 uncultured Clostridia bacterium | reverse complement strand
ACTTGTTTACTTGTAAAAACTGTGGTTATAAATCTAATGACGACCGTATTGGAGCCATGAATCTGTATCGTATGGGAATAAACTATCTTGTCGATAGTCAAGTACCAAATACAGTTACAGCAGAGTAAACTCTGTTATAAAGGGTGCTGTCAATCACCCTATGATGTAACGCTACTTTAGATAGAAATATGTATTGGGGTTAAAGGTCGGAGGCACATGCCGTTACTACGACTGGGCAGTTGCAAGCCCGTGACCTTTAGGTCGTGGGTAGTTGACGCGCCGTTACTGGTATTTTAGTTCTGTCAAGGAAATAGCAAAGGATTACGGTATGAGCGAAAGCAACGTTAAAATGACTTTGTTACGTACAAGGAAAAAGTTGAAACAACGACTGGAGAAGGAGGAAATCACCATATGAAAAGCAAACGCATATTAAACATTTTGAATCAGGTAAATGAAATAGAAGAGGCAGCACCGGGAAAGTCACAGGTTAAACATCATCATTGGGTTCAATGGGGTGCAGTTGCAGCAGCTTTCATTCTGATTGTGGTAATTCTGTTATCAAGTAAAAACAATGAGCTACCACTGTCGGATGCATCGAAAAATGTTCATGTAAGCTATATTCAAAAGATACCACATGATATAGAGGTGGGAAAACTGATAAACCTCATCTCCATTAAATTGAATGACAATATTATCAATGCGTTTGACAGAGCCTTTGAATACCACTATGTTATACTTCGTAAACAGTTCTTCCTCCGTCAGCCACTCCAAGCACTGCCATTGCAGAAATTGAAGTGAAGAAAGTTTATCGTGGTAATATCCGACCGGGGGATGCTCTATTTGTGTTATTGCCATGCCCTATGGATAAGGATTATCAATGGGAGGATACCGACATCATTTCACAATTGCAGGTTGGATCCACCGGGATATTTACACCGGTAGAATATGATGAAGGCTCCATATGGGAACAAAATGGTGCAACATTGGCATTAAAAGATGTCGCAGAATATGGATTTCCTGATGGAAGAAGATACGTGTTTTTTGAAACCGAAAGAGGTTTGGTTTTTGCAAGAGAAGCCTATGAATCCATATCGGATGCAACCACATTACAAGAAGTTGAGGAATATGTATTGAAAATGATAAACTAATGGTCAACACCAAATACAATGTAGGAGGGCATGAATATGTTGGATTATCAAAAACTTGCCATTGAAAGAGTGAGGGATCATGCTAATGAAAAAGCGGATGAATATCAATCCTATTTGGAACAAGTTTGTAGACCGTTTCATGTTAATGTTGACCGGCTCCTTGAATGTGTATTACATCGACCTGTTACGATAAACTTTCATCCTGACCGGTTGGCTAATAACGGAAAATCCATCATGGAAAGCCTGATCGAACAAGGACAGTACCATGGACAATTTCGTACCGGGACTACCAACGGAGGAAAGACGGCATTTATAGGAGGTAATCGCTTTCTTTGGGAGCAACGCTTATTTCACAACGCATACCCCCAACTTTCCCTTGACCGCCCTAAGTATGGTGCTTTGAATATTCTAAGATACATAGACGGTGCTTCGGCTCGTTTTGGTTCATGTTATATCGTTCTTAAAAAAGAAATCATTGACCGAGTCACCTTTTCATACGGGGACAGCTCCACCAATCCTACAACGTTGTGTACCAAAGATACATTTGTATGTGTTTTGGGAGAGTTGTTGAAAGATGTACAAAACAGCGGAAAGTTATTAAATCAAGTGGTTTCATCCGAGGGGGAGGCCTTGGCCGTATTGCTGGACAAATGCAGTGACTTAAAAGCCATAGGAAGGAACCTTGACTATTGTATTGAAGCACATATTCATGGAGATATCTCCCTTGGGGATGATGTAGATTGTATCTATATGGATGAATCCTTCCGTAAGACAATCTTCTTCCAACAAGCAGATAAGTTGTGTCGACAATATGGAACGAATCTTAAATGGATTCCCGAACGCCGGATCAATGTTGATGATATCGGAGAGCTATTTCGTGGTCCTATGATACCGGTGATAGCCAAAAGGATAGATGCCCTTTTTGGTGACGGGCGAGGTGTTTTGAATGCTGCTCTGCTCGGACAGGCTTCTCGGGATAGCGAACTTCACCCCGAAAGGTGGAATGAGTTCCGAAGTGAAGCGGGGGTTTTCCAATATATAAAGCAACTATGGCACACCATTGCATATTTCGGTTAGTTACATAAAGCAAAATTTCCGGTAAAGATCCGGTAAATAATTTTCATATTATTTTTTTATATACTTGACAGCTAACATTCGTTAGCTTATAATTCAGCTAACAAATGTTAGCCTAAGGAGTTTTTTATGTTTGATTTATTTTTTGAAGATATTTGGTCTTTGCTATCGACGATTTTCCTGCTCATTGTTTTGGTATTTATAACCGTCACGATTAAGCAACGCAAACAGATGACAACATGGGGAAGAAGAACATTGTTCCTTGCAGTCATGGGGTTGTTATTGTGCGCTTTCGCTGTATTGAGAGATGATTATGTATTAGCGATGCAAGGTGGTACCGGTTTGTTCTCGTTAGAGTCATTCCAAATTCAAGGAGCATACAAAGGAGCAATCTTTATTGCTTTCTCCGTTGTTTTATCTATCATAGTTAAGAACCAAAAGTTTCGAAAGGGTATGTTTTATCTGCTCTCTGCAGCAATTGCGTTTAAAATACTCATCATTGAGATTTCTAGAATCGCAATGATATAAAGGAGGGGTTTCGTTTTGAAGGGTGATACAAAAACAATAATTTTAGATGAAGCATTAAGTCTTTTCGCCGTAAAGGGTTATGATGGAGTTACTGTTCAAGATATAGCCAGGGCCGTAGGAATCAAAGCTCCTTCCCTATATAAGCACTATAAAAGCAAGCAAGATATCTTTGATGCTATTTTGATTGAAACGGAGAATCGATACAAAAAGCAAGTATTATCCATGAATATGAACGGATCGGAACCGGAGAAGGATAAGGATTTGTTTTTGGGAATAACGGAAGAAGATTTGTATGAGAAGGTAAA
Organism: uncultured Clostridia bacterium; assembly: GCA_937894465.1. Lineage (GTDB taxonomy): Bacteria > Bacillota > Clostridia > JAAYHZ01 > JAAYHZ01 > JAAYHZ01. The sequence goes on along the minus strand of CALCRE010000300.1, from coordinate 15,827 downwards.
AGGACTATTCCTTTATTACTTGCATGATGAGTATGCAGTTAAGATTCGGCGAATGATGACCATTGGGCAGTATCAAAATGAAAGGTTATCAGATTTGTACAAAAAACAATATATCGATGACGCCCTGTTGTATCAAAAAACGCTTTTCCAATTTTTTATTTACTCAGGTGTTTTTGAAAGCGGAGACCCGCAAATGATGGCAATCCAATTTTATGCACCTATTTATTTATTGATGATCAACTGTGATAACCGGTCTGAAAGAGAAAAAGAATCACTTGCTTTTTTAAAAGAACATGTTCGACAATTTGGTCAGTTGTATAGCAACAAGGAGAAATAAGATATGAATATTACGATCATTCACGGACAAAGTCATAAGGGAACATCATATTATGTGGGTAGAGAACTGGTTAAAAACTTTGATTCCTGCCAAGTAGAGGAATTCTTTCTACCTAAGGTCATCCCGGATTTTTGTTTGGGTTGCTACCAATGTTTGAAAAAAGATCTGAGTCATTGTCCCCATGCTGAAAAGTGTCAGCCTATTACAGAGGCTATGAAGAATGCTGAATTATTGATTTTTACAACGCCTGTTTATTGTATGCGAAGTTCCGCAGCTATGAAGTCTTTGTTTGAACACCATTTTATATGGTGGATGAATCACAGACCTGAGAACTCCATGTTCTTCAAAAAAGCTATTGTGATTGCTGTCGGTGCCGGAGGTGGTATGAAAAAGGCCACTGCAGATATTAAGGTAAATCTCGAAAACTGGGGGATTTCTGCGATATGGTCTTACTCCATTGCAAGCGGTGTGATGTTATGGAATGAAGTTTCTAAGAAAAAACTTGATAAAATAAAACGGGATATGAGGGATTTAGCAGACAAAATAAAACGAAAAAGTGTTAGAATAAAGAAGGGGCAAAAGTTTCATTTCGCTTATATGCGATTCATACAAAAAATAAACTGGTGTACTCCGGAAGATAAGGCATACTGGCAGGAAAAAGGATGGCATGAACATGTACGCCCATGGAGGGTAAATTTATGACCTTTAAGAAAAAATGGATTGGTATCTTTGTCAGTATTCTTATTGTGGTAGCTTTCATCATCAATTTTATTCCTACATGGAGCTTAAAAACCGGTTCTATGCAAATCATAGAAGGCAGTTGGTTGAATGTGTATTATGAGGCGGAAGAAGCTGCAGCTCAGGATGTTTTTAGACTTGCGGATCAAGAGGCAGAAGGATTAGCATCTAAATTAGGCTTTCAAGAAAAGCAAGATGTGAATATTTATATTTATGATAAACAAAGTACCATGCAAAGAAAAAAGTATGGATTTATAGGACCCCTGTTGGGATTGGACTGGTATATTGGTGATAACATCGGAACAAACGTCATATTGACATCTCCAGCTAATCCCGGCAAAGCCCATGATTATCAGACCGTAAAATCAGCTGTGCTACATGAAGTAGTACATAGATATATAAGTGTCATTAATCCGAATGTTCAGTTATGGTTGACGGAAGGTGCGGCCTTGTATTTAAGTAACGGTGAACCATTCTACAAAGATTATTTAAACTATATGCATACACCGACATATGAGGAAACATTGACAAAAAATCCGATAAAATTTGCAAATGCCGGAGGATATACATTTGCTCATACCTACATTGAGTACATAGATGTTACATATGGATGGGAATCCGTACTAGAGCTCATAAAGACCTGTGATTATCCGGAAGAGCTAAAAATATCACAAGAAGAACTCTATTTAGAGTGGGTTTCTTATATACAAAATTACGTTCGATGATCTCGGACTATCAGGCAATTAAGATTCTGAACATCCATATGAAAAAAAGTTGATGGTGACTGGAAATTATATTTTCACCAAGGCACGAAATTAAAGTAAACAATCTAGTAATGAAAGTCAATACTTCGAGTATAAACAACATGATATGAATCATAGATATTGTCTATCGAAACGTATACTTTCCTTTTCCTTGACCGATTACTGCTTCTAACAAACCGGCCTTATCCATTTTTGAGATCAAGACACTAGCACTAGTAGGAGATATATTCAATAACGCTACAACATCTTTTCTACTAAACACCGTATATGATTCGAATTTTTGATGTAAATTTTTAATTTTTTTCTTTGTGGGTATGTTTACATTCATGCAGGCAAGTTTATTATCAAAAAATCTAATGTCAACATTTTCGCTGACAATGTCAACTTTTTTGTCTCCAATGTCAACATTATTATCATCAATATCAACTTTATCTATTGGTACATCATAATTGAGATTATAAAGTGTTACCCAAAAGGAGTTGTTATCTGAATAAAAAATTGGTTCAAGATCGCTCTTGTAATTGATTTCTTTGTGATAATCTCCTTTGATTTTCTTAAAACCGCTTCCTCTACGCTCCATGTAATTCATTCGATGGAAGATATCTGCAATGATTGGATTTCTTCTTCTAGATGGAACCCGATCTGTGTCAAGGTTTTGTACAATCGAACCATCAACCATTCCACCGGGTGAATACACTTCAAGTCGATCATCATATAGATCAATATGAACTTCGCTTCCTAAATCCAGATAGTTTCTGTGAATTAGGGCATTAACAATACATTCAAGCACCGCTCGCTCAGATTTTAGAGTTGTTTTTTACAAATTCCTCGCCACCTTGAAGTAACGTTAAAAGATTTCCGTTAAACTCCTTATCATCAATTGCTTCTATAATCCCTGATGCTTTATCAAGACCATACCATCTTGTACAAAACAACCTGGAATGCCTTATTGGCGAATCATCTGCGAATAAGGCACCGGCATTGGTTAACATTCCATTTTCATCTGTCAAGCTAAATGACAAGAAATCAGACTCATCTAATTCTTGCCCTGTTCTCTTTCTATAAACAGACCGTAACTTTAAAAAGGAAAAATCTACATATTTGTACTGTGAAGTTAAACTGTCATATGTTTTGTTACTTCCTTGAAGCACAAGACGCTTTAAATCCATTGCTCCAGCCGGAACGCTTTGGCTTCCGATCCTAATGTATGAGACTCTATTTCCGTCTCCAATATAGTAATACGGTGTCTCCAAGCCTGCTGGAACCCTTAATATGACAAATTCTTTATCTGCTTCTTTGTGAATTTTCATTATAATTTGTGGTATTGGATCCATTTTCGCTTTAATCATTTCGCTGATTTTATCACAGATTTCTTTAGAATTTGAAAGCCCCACAAGTTCTCCATTATCATGGACACCAAATATTAATGCACCCCCGATGCCATTGGCAAAAGCGCTTACACTTTTTAACCAACTCTTTGGTTTTCTTATTTCTAGTGTTTTCTTTTTTTCATATTCTGTAGATTCACCGATCAAGTCTGATATTTTCAAGATTTCACCTTCATATCCATTTTGCCATTTCCTTCATTATACAAGACTGCCATGTACATGGCAACGTATGATAAGATAAGGATGCTAAGTTTAAGGGTATTGTTGATTAATGTATTCTAAGATAATTTATTGTCGAAATAGTATGTTTGCTATAAATAAATATTAAATAATTTTCTTTTAAGAGTGAAGATTCATATAAAAATCCTGTCTATATAGGTGAAGGGTTTTTTACTTTAAGGAAAGGAGGATGCATGTGGAAGATAATCAAATCATAGAATTGTATTTTGAAAGAAATGAAGCGGCGATCAAGGAAACCGACATGAAGTTTGGTCGGCTACTCCATAGCATTGCATATAATTTACTGTCAAGCCAAGAAGACAGCGAGGAAATTGTTAATGATACCTATGATAAGGCATGGAATTCTATTCCTCCGCAATGTCCGAATTCTCTTCGTGCATACCTCGGGAGAATTACACGAAACCTCTCCATTAACCGCTGGAACGCAAAAAGAACACAAAAACGCTTCCATGAAAAGGAGCTATTGTTATCTGAGCTAGGGGACTGTGTTCCTGACTCAAATACTGTGGATACGAAAATGGATACCATGGAGTTGGCCCTAGTGATCGATCACTGGTTAGAAGAGCTGACAGTGGATGACCGGGTTTTGTTTATGCGGCGTTATTGGTTCGGTGAAGCGGTGAACCGAATTGCCAATGAATGTGCAACAACGCCTAATAATATTTCGGGTCGATTGTATCGATTACGCCAACGCCTGAAGAAAGCCCTGGAACAGGAGGAACTATCGTTATGAAAGGAAAGAGAATATTTGATGCTTTGACCCGGGTTCGGGATGAATATATAGATGAAGCAAGTAGGACGAAATTGAAAAAGCAGCATTCCGGTTTTAGAAAACTGTTGACTGTGGCTGCGGGGTTGGTTGTTGTATTGGGGATTGGAACGATACTCGCGTTACAAGGGTTGCTTCCATTCGGTGGAAGCTCCGGTGGCGCCGGTCATATGGGAGGCAGTACTTTTATGTCTTATGCAGGGCCTGTGTTTCCCATGTCATTAAGCAAAGAGGACAGTGATATTGCTGCCAATCGAAATATTGTTTATGATTTTTCTTTACCAAGGGAAGACAGTGTACGTGTTTGGGGATCTGATGTGAAGGACAGCTATTTACTTCATAATTCATCAAAAGAAGAAAAAAGAATCACTGCCATTTATCCTTTTGCCGGAAGTTTTCAGGATCTCGAAAAGCTTATCCCGGATGTAACCATAGAAGAACAAGGAATTTCAGCGGAGCTTATAGCTGGAGGCTATTCCGATCGGATTGCAAAATTGAATAGTCGCGAAAACTATCAATCCCTTTTAGAGGATGGAAGTTATCAAAGGTACGCACTTTCGCCATCCCCTGTGCTGTCTGAGCAAGTGACCGTTTATACCTTCGCAGATTATGTGACTCCGAAAGAATATCCGGCGGCGACACAAGCAATTTCATTTACCATTGATCCTGATAAAACCACCATTTTGACATATGGCTTTGAAGGAGGACAGTTTGAGGAGGGCGGATATAGGAGATTCAGCTATTCTGTACCGAATAATGAGCGAATTAGAAAAGGGTTAAAGCTCCTGATTGTCATCGGAGAAGATATTGGTGATTACTCCTTGGAAGGATACAAAACCGGGGCTTGTGAAGAGGGGAATGGGCTAGATGGTGTATCGGTTACCATCACACGGTCAGAGCAAAATTTATCGGATGTGATGACCGAGCTGATTGGCAACTACTTTACACTTAAAGAGCATGAAATACCCGGATCCCGTGAAATGTTTACAAGGGCTGTTGCAGAGTTTATGATTCAATACGATTTGTTATCAACCGGTGGTCGTTACCAAATGGGAATGATGGAGGATGTTTTTTCTGAAACCAGTGGTATGCAACGTGTGTTTTATCTGTCGTTTCCGATCACCATTGCTGCTGACGGAAATATTTTGGTTTCTATGAACTTTCATAAAGATCCAAGTTACGACTATACTTGCTCCGGTAATAAGAACAAGGATATACAAGGGTATGATATGGCAACCCGCTTAGGAAGCAACTTAAAATTTAATAAATTGACAGCGGAACTTTTATCCTATTCGCATATAGAAATAGTCCGTCAGAACTATGGATTTGATTTAACAAAAGGAATTTCCAAGATAAATTTGGACACCTCCGTTGACTTTTACTATTTAGAAATCAAACCTCAAAAGGTAAAATAGGTCATTGACTTTATGACCTTATTTTCGTAGAGTAAATAAAATATAAATTTTCTAAGGAAGGTTAGCTATGACACATTCAGTACGTTTGAGGTAGAAATCGCAATAAAAAAGGTAGAACTGTCCTTTCATGGGTTGCTTTTTTGTTGTGCTTAAACTTACGATACTGATTGTAATATATAGGTGAGATTCTTACAACCTTGTTTTCAAGTCCTGGTAGTGCATTGTTTTTAATCCGGAAAGCCTCGAGATGGATTTTGGCCTGCATTTTTTATTGCCAAAAACTATGTGAAACAATTTATAGAATGCAGGAGATATATCAATGAAAAAAGACAATTGAAAATTTAAATTTTATACTTTATGGGCAGGACAGGCGGTTTCGTTAATAACCAGTGCTATTTTGCAAATGGTGATCATATTCTACCTGATGGAAAAGACAGGGTCAGCTATGGTTTTGTCCATGGCATCATTAACCGGTTTTTTACCATATGCGATTCTTGGTCCATTCGTAGGAGTGTTGGTGGACCGTTATGACAGAAAGAAAATTATGATTAGTGCTGACTTGGTGGTCGCAGCAGCAGGAGCTGCATTGGCTATTGTCGCAATCTATATGGATTTACCGGTTTGGATGGTCATGGTGGTCTTGTTTATCCGAAGTGTGGGGACGGCTTTTCATACACCGGCTTTAAGTGCGGTGGCCTCCTTATTAGTTTCGGAGGATCAGTTGACAAAATGTGCAGGTTACAGTCAGTCTATGCAATCTTTCAGCTATATTCTCAGCCCTGCAGCTGCAGCGTTTTTGTATTCTGTTTGGGAGCTAAACGCCATTATCGCCATTGATGTAATTGGTGCCGTCATTGCATGTTTTACGGTAGCGATTATACCTATTCCGAAACTTGTAGCTGAACAAAGCACAAGCCCCAACTTTATGAAGGAAATGAAAGAAGGTTTTTTGGCCTTAAGAGAAAACAAAGGATTGTTTGCTTTGCTATTAATCGGTACATTGTATATGTTTGTGCATATGCCCATCAATGTACTGTTTCTCTTAATGAGCACAGATCATTTTTCGGGGACCGCAACACATATTTCTATGATTGAAATTGCCTATGCTTCCGGCATGTTATTAGGAGGAGTTTTACTAGGATTGATTGGCGGTTTTAAAAAGAGAACTCTGTTGATCACGGCATCCATTCTGTTTATGGGAGCTAGTTTGACAATATCAGGGTTACTTCCTCCAACCGGCTATGTGATCTTTGTCATTTGTAGTGTTGTTATGGGGTTTTCCGTTCCTTTTTATAGCGGTGTTCAAACAGCACTGTTCCAAGAGAAGATACAGCCGGAATATTTAGGGTGTGTATTTTCCTTAACAGGGAGCATTATGACTTTGACGATGCCCATCGGTTTGATCCTGTCCGGTTACTTTGCAGATCAAATCGGTGTAAATATTTGGTTCTTTGTTTCAGGACTTTTGATTATAGCCATTGGAATTGCGGGCTCGTTTGTTTCTGACCTTAGAAAATTGGATGCATCGTAAAAGAGCGGATCTGGCAAACAGTAAGATAAAAATAGGGTTCTTTATATGCCGCTGATCGACTTGTCAAGCACATCAGCGGCATTTTTGCCTTCTATATTAATGACAAGGAAGAACAAAACAATCCTCTGGGATAGAAACAGAAGACATCTCAACATTCTATAAACATGTGTTGAAAATGATTCCTGTGATTTAGTATAATGGTGGTAGCAATTGCATTTTAAGGTGGTGCGTGTTGTGGGATATATGACTGTAAAAGAAGTCGGTGAACAGTGGGGGGTTGGCGCAAGAGCAGTTGCACTGTATTGTACAGAGGGTAGAATAGAGGGTGCAGTAAAAAAAGGTAACATTTGGCTCATCCCAAAAGGAGCCGTCAAGCCTGAGGATCGAAGGCGGAAGAAAGACGACTGTCAAGAACATGAGCAACCGCCGGAATCCACCGGTCTCTTTCAAGCATTCCATAATAAAGAACTATTTTTTGATATTGTAAAGCACTTTCCTCATCCCATGCATATATGTGCATCAGACGGTACCATGTTGTTTGCAAATGATGCCTTTTACCAATTTGTCAAGGTATCCCAACCGAAAGAAGACTTGAGTAAGCATAATGTATTAAGAGATCCGGGTCTTGAAGGCTGGGGAATCAAGGAATTCGTCCAACGTGCGTATCAAGGAGAGGTTGTTAATGCCTATGATGTGAAGGTTCCGATTCAAGAGATGGTAAACAAGTTCGGCGGAGATAATGATATGCTGTCAGAAAGCTTGTTTCATAATATGACTGCGTTCCCCATTTATAACGAGAGCCATCAGTTGGCCTATATCGTCACTGTTTTTGTCATTTCTAGATACTATCAAGACCGGGAAGAAATCATAAGAGGCAAAGAATACATAGACAGCCATTGGAAAGAGGAATTTGACATTGATCAGCTGGCGGAAGCAGTTCATATGAGCAGATATCACTACACCCGTTTGTTTAAGCAGCATACCGGAATGACGCCGTACAACTATTATCAAGAGGTCAAGTTCGCAAAGTTTAAGGAATTGTTGTGTGACAATAGCCTTTCCATCACCGGTGTTTTTGATGAATGTGGAATTGATTACAGTGGAAGCTTGGCGAAAAAGTTAAAACAAAAACTTGGAATGACTCCTTCTCAGTATCGTAGGATGAAGACAAAAGAATAATCAGTGAATATAGGACTCTCACCGTTATGGTGAAGGAGTTTTTCTAATACATCGCACAAATCACAGTAAATTTAGCATTGAATGACTATATTTTTACCCCATATTGCCATACACTCGAAATATAGATGTGCCTGGAAGGGGGTATGTTTTTTATGGGTAAAAAGAGTAAAGAACAACCGGTTGAAGAGCTTATGAAGATGCTAAAGTCTTTGTATAAAAAAGAAAACATTCAAAGTCAAATGATTAAAAAGTTTCAGAAGCTAATATGCAACGACGGGCTTTATTCCACAATCCTTAATGATTTCCCATACCCTATGGTCGTATTTGAGGAAAATGGGGATTTGGTATTTGTAAATAATGCTTTGTCAACAGAAACAGGTTTGGATAAAGTATGTAAACACAATATGTTAAATCGTATTACCGATGAAAATCTTCGAATTCTTGATGCTACCGAGAATGTATTCTTAGGTAAAACAACCTTTCTGTCAGGCTTGTCAGAGCCACTGGAATTATTTATGAGTGACGGAATAAGAGGAAAAACATCATCCTCAGGATACCGGGAGGCTGTTTTCTTTCCGATTAGCGAAGAAAACGGTCAAACGGTTCTAGGTGCAGTGATTTTTATAAAATAAGGCTTTATGTGTAAATGGAGGATTTCCAAATGATAATAAAAAGAATTATGGCAATGCTACTGATCATAACCATGGCAGTAACCCAAGTACCCAATTTGGCAACAGCAACGGCAGAAAGTGAGGATCCTGCAGGATCCGTCACGGGGCATATAAACCAAGAGGGAAACCCTTCAGAGGATGACCAATTAGAAGTTACATCCACACTTACGGATATGAGTGCAATCATTCTCTCTCACAGCAACCATATGAAAAGAATAAGCAGTGCACCGGACTATACGCTTGCCGTCATGACAGACGGTCGTGTTTTGGCATGGGGAGATAATTCCTACGGTCAATGCAATGTGCCTTATGCCCTGGTGGATGTCGTCCAGGTTAGTGCAGGTTCCTATCATTCCCTTGCCTTAAAGTCAGACGGCACTGTTGTGGCTTGGGGTAGCAATGAGTACGGGCAATGTGGTGTCCCTGCGGACTTGTCGAATGTTTCAGCAGTTTCGGCAGGCGGAGCCCACAGTCTTGCATTAAAAACAGACGGTCCTGTTGTGGCTTGGGGTAACAATAACCTTGGTCAGTGCAACGTCCCCGCCGATCTGTCGGAGGTTGTGGCAGTTTCTGCAGGAGGATACCACAGCTTGGTCTTAAAAGCCGACGGAACCGTTACGGCCTGGGGATACGCCGAATGGAACCAGCTTGATATTCCCCCGGAGCTTATGAATCCCGAAACGGCTGGAATTGTTGCAATTGCCGCACCTTGGGGACATAATCTAGCCATCAGAAAAGACGGTACGGTCTTTTCTTGGGGATATGATATTTATGGGCAGGCAACCATTCCGAATGACCTTGATCATGTAGTTGCAGTGAGCGGCTCCTATAGTCAATCTGTTGCTTTAAAAGTTGACGGCTCTGTTGTGACTTGGGGTTACAACAATCCGGGACCATTGCTACCGCCTCCGGAAGCTACAGGAGCAATAGCGATTGCTTGCCAGCAGGAAGGCATCGTCGCTCTTATACCGGATCAAACCTTAATATCATGGGGATCTACCAATGTTCCTACCGGTACAAGCCTTGTGGCAAAGCCACGGATCATAGGCTCCAATCTTGGCCATCTCAACCGATATATGGATATCTACATGAGCACCGGAGTATATACCGGTAGTATGCAACCTGTTCCACCGGAGGCTTTTGTACTTACGTTTGCAAACAACGGGGGAGATGCAACAGATGCAATCGTTACATCTGTTGCAAAGCAGGACGGAACTCCCTTGACAGGCGGAGAAACCGTTATTAGGGTAGGTCTTTCCGTGACAGGAAATCCAACGGGTGTGGAAACGGTAGAAATATTGATACCTGAAACCATTGAGGTGTGCGATGCTGCAGGAACACTTATGGCACTCGGCCGTACCACCGGTTTTGTAAAGTTTTTGCCTACATCGGTAAAACCCATAGCGACATACATGTCAACTGATAATACATATATAGATGTTGTTTTTAACACACCGATCTATGGGGACATGAATCGGTTAACTCCGGTTTCACTAGAAGACTTTCAAATTACATTTTCAAAAAACAACGGGACTGCCACCGGTATACAAGGAACATCCCTTGTAGATCCCGGCACCGGAGCAAACCTTCTAGGCGGAGAAAGAAAAATAAGGTTTTGTATTGAAATCCAAGGTGTTGTCAGTGGTGATGAAACCTTAATCATTGGCAGTATAAGTGATGAATCGATCTATTCATTGGATGGATTCCCATGGCTTCTAAGTAATACAACCGACACCATCTGTTTAAACCCTGCAGAAATTCAATTGACAAGTATTTATTTGGCCGAGGATAACAGCTATATTGACTTGTTCTTTAACACAGGGGTTTACGGGGGTTGGGATTATGATGGTGATTGGAGTTTTGGTTCGGGTCCTGTAGACGAACAGAGGATCAGACTTTTTTATGAGCGAAACGAAGGCAATGTTGAAGATGTCCGGGTATTGTCATTGAAGAAAAATGACAATACCGTTGAATCATTAGCCGGTGAGTTAACGGGAGGAGAGAAGGTTGTCAGAATGTTCCTGGCATCAGGTCAAGGTTATCCGACCGGCGTTGAAACCGTATCCATATTTGTGGAAGGTGTATTCGATAGAAACGGTCAGGTCTATGCGAGTTATGACCCCGAACATGAAACTCCTTTGCATGTGCTGCCCATATTTACAACCTTCGGGGTAGGTCCGAACAACACCTATGTGGATGTGAATTTCAATTTAGGTGTCTTTGGTGCTTCAGATGGAAGTGCACCGGTGGATCCTAATGACTTTTCAATTTGCTTTTATCAAAATGACGGTCAATTAGTAGCTGTATCCATCCGATCGGTGAAATGTGCAGACAATGAAATAGAAAGCCTGGCAACACCGTTATCCGGAGGAGAAACAACGTTACGATTCTTTTTGGAGTTGTCCGGACCTTTAGTAGGCTCGCCTACCGGAGGCGGGAACAATGAAAGTGTGGAAATACGTCCGAAAGCCCAATCGGTATTCAGTCAATCCGGTAAGGTTATGTCAGAATCGGCTTCCACAGAAGTAATAAGGTTAAAGCAGAACTTTCCGAAATTGGTATCGGCACAGCTTTCAAGTGACAACGAATATATAGACATTCATTTTGATTTCGGAGTTTATGGAGACGCCAATCACACAAGCCCGGTCACAAAAGAACACTTTGCTTTGGCTTTTATACAAAACGGCGGAACCGCAACCAATGTAGAAATAAGCTCTATTACAAACATACAAGGCAATTCTTTAGTGGGAGGGGAGAGTTCTATCAGGCTATTCCTTTCGATCACCGGTGCACCTAATGGAGTAGAAGAAGTTTTTGTCCGGTCGGCTTTTGAGAACCCCCTATACAATGTTGTTGGAAACCCCATAAACTACTATAGTGAAAAGACCCAAAATTTTAATTTGAGTGGATACCCTTCCGTCACAAATACTACATGGGCAGCAGACCTCAGCTTTGTAGATTTGCATATGAGCCTTCCGGTGTTTGGGGATCAGGCTGGAAGTACTCCTGTAGATGTCAATGATTTTAATGTAGTAATCGCAAACAATACAAATGAAGTTGATGTAGTAATTTTAGATATCAGAAAGAATGATTCTACTCGGCAAGAGACTGCAACACCTTTAACCGGTGGAGAAACAGTTTTAAGGTTTTTCATTAAAATTACCGGGGATCTTGTAGGAAATGAAGTGATCCGATTGCAAGTCGCCGGAGGGACTTGTATCTATTCGGCAGCGGGAAAACCCATGCCGGAAGGCAGTATCAGCGGCCTAATCACGGTAAGTGTTCCCAAACCTTTGATATCTTCAGTCCAATTGGCTGCAAACAATAAATACATTGACATATATTTCAACACAGGTGTGTATGGGGACGGTTCTCATCTTAATCCTATCAACAGGGAAGACTTTATACTTAATCACATACAAAACGACGGAAATGCTTCTATTGTGGATTTGGCCGATGTTAGAAAGCCGGATGCAGAAACCCTTGAACAGGCCTCTTTGTTGACAGGCGGCGAAAAAGTCATCAGAATATTCTTAAATATACCAAAACCTGCATCAGGAGAGGAAACCATAGAAATTAAGGTAGCGGGAGCAGATGCTGTTTTTTCCTATACCGGGCTTTCCATGGATGCAACGGATACCACAGGGGTATTGCATCTGAATGTAGCTTCCGGGATCATCGGTGCAACTATGGCAGATGATAACTCTTATGTGGATATAGTTTTCAACGCTAAGATTTACGGTGCTTCGGATTTGCAAAGCCCTGCCGCTTATGATGACTTTGATTTAAGCTTCAATACAGAAACCGGCGGACTTACATCGGCACAAATCATTGCAGCCAAAAAACCGGATGGCACTCCTTTGGAAGGCGGTGAAACGGTTATTCGAGTTTTCCTCAACATGGGTGGAAGCATCACGAAACATGACTATATCAATATAGGACCGAAGTCCGCAAGCTCTTTGTACGATCAAAACGGAACAGCCTTATCCGTCGAGGGAAGCGGTGGAAACATATTCTTTCATGAGGTACCTTTGACTGTTACGAGTATGTATATGGCGGATGACAACAGCTATATGGATGTATGGTTCAGTACGGGAGTATTTGGTGACATGAACGGAGCGGCTGTTACTTTGGGCAACTTTCATCTGACCACGGGCGGTTCGCGGTTAATTCAAGTAAGTTCGGTGAAAAAGACAAACAGCATCAACGAGAGTGAAGCCCATGAGCTTGAGGGAGGAGAAAAAGTCATCCGATTCTTCCTTGATATATTAAGTCACCCGGGAGACAATGATTCTGTCAGTATTACCGTTTACAAATTTGAAAACCCCATTTACAATTCATGGGGTACACCTTTTGGTCTTTTGGGTACGGATCAAGTAAAGCTCCATGATATGAAGATAAAATTAAATGCTGCCGTCATGGGATCCCACAATAGGTATGTTGATCTTGTCTTTGACAAGGGTATTTATGGCAATGACGGAGGGCCGGTGGAAGCAGGTAACTTCCAAATTATAAATGCAAACGGTTTGGGATATGTAAGTATTTCATCTGTGAAACAGCCCTGGCATACAGATGAAAATGAAGCACTTCCCCTTGTAGGAGGAGAAAACACCATCAGGGTTTTCTTGCAGATTCAAGGGGACTACACCGGGGAAGAAACGTTTGGTATAAGGGTTAATGGTGTTTATGATGAAAAAGGTATAGTCACCGACTATGAAATAAAAAAGGAAGGTATTAAAGTCTTAACCCCCGAGCCTGTGATTGTTTCCTCCGCGTATTATATCAAGGAGTCCGAAACATATGTGGATATAACATTTGATTCCATTGTATTCCAAAGAGACTTTAACTCTCTCATTCCTTTGAAAAAGAACGCTTTTCAGATACATTCTCACAATGAAACCGGAACCAATTCGAAAGTTACCATTTTAGATGTAAAAAATCCGGATTCAGATATTTTGGAACAAGCTTCTGCGATCACCGCGGGCGTCAATTGTGTGAGAATTTTCTTAAGTCATACCGGAAGATCCAACGGCGAAGACAGCTTCCAGATTGGCCCGTATAAGGATACGATTGTAAACAGCGACAACAACCCCATGTTGGATAATCAAACCACCAATTCATATTATCCTGTAGCTACCATTCCCGTGTTTACCGGCATTTACTCCCCCGGAGGAATGAATTATATCGACTTGTTGTTTAATACCGGGGTGTATACACGAACCTTTTATGGATATGAAGGACCGGTATTAAAGGAATATTTCTCCCCTATATATAAAGATCCGGATCAAAGTTTAAACGTAAGCATGAAGTCCGTAAAAAGACCGGATGGGGAAATAGAATCCGAAGCTACACAATTGCAAGGGGGAGAGGATAAAATACGTGTATTCTTTGATATAACGGGAGATTACACCGGTGATGAATCTATCATGTTTAAAAATATCATCGCTTATCCCCTCGCAATATATGGCTATTTTTCGGAGCAAATTCAGACAATGCTGCCCAATCAAACATCAAAGGAATATTTTATTCCTGCTCCGAAGCTTCGTATTGATCATGTCAGCGATGCTAACCCGGTAAGTGCATTTGAACTGTATGTTGAACTGTTCTTTAACAGTGGTGTCTATGGAGATGCCAATCATTCGCAACCCCTTTCCAAGGACGATTTTATTCTTGAATTTAAAACTGCCAAAGAAGATGTTACGATTGGGGAGCCTAAAAACATTATAGCAGGAAACGGTAGTACCCTTTTTGGAGGGGAAAAATCCATACGGATTTATTTTGAAAACAAAAACGCGGAAAATGTTTCTGTAACTATTAAACCCAAAGAAAATGCCATATTTAACGCTACCGGTACTCCTTTGGACGTTTCCGGCATAGCATATGAAATTGATTTGCCAAGTATTTATCCAAAGGTTTCAAGTACTGTTATCGGCGTTGCAAATAAATATATCGATGTCATTTTTGACAGACCGGTCCAGTCGGCAAATAATGAACCTTTATCATTGGATGATTTTGAGTTTGTTTTCCACCAAAACGATGGATATGCTAAAAATGTGATTGTGCATACTTTGCGTCATAACGACGGAGAGGAATGGGATCTGGCAAGTAGCCCTTTTGTCGGGGACAAGGAATACAGATTCTTTATCCTGTATGACGGAATACCCACCGGAGTCGAAACCCTTGAAATCAAAGCAAAGCCCGGTAGAATTGCAGATTTGGAAGGCAACATCGTGCCTTTGAATATTACTGCAGGACCGATTTACTTTGTTTCGCCCTACAATTCATATATGGAGGATTCCTATGTGGAAGGCCGCTTTAACAGCCTTGTCAGCAAATCTTCAGGTCACACGTTGGTGGTGGATACCAATGGCAACGTAACGGCTTTCGGCTCTAATGAGTATGGAGAATGTGATGTGCCGGAAAACCTTACAAATGTGAAGGCCGTGGCAGCGGGAGATCGCTTTTCCGTGGCTTTGAATGGCGATGGCAGATTGGTCGGATGGGGCAGAATCCGGGTGCCGGAGGATTGTTGGAGTGTTAAAAGCATATCCGCTAGCAAATATGGTGTATTTGCCCTTCGATATGATGGAACTATAGCTTTCATTGGAAATGACGAATTCCTGTTTGATTCTATTACTCAAAAATATTATTACGAACAGAAACTGAATATTCCCTTAGAAGCTTCGTCTGTAAAGGAGATATCTGTTTCCGGAGAAAATCAATTATATATTCTGAAAAAAGATGGCACTGTTTCAGGATTTGATTTTCAAAATACTATTTTTATTACTCAAGAGC
>CALCRE010000299.1 GCA_937894465.1 uncultured Clostridia bacterium | reverse complement strand
GGTCTGTAATCCACTACTTTTCCGGTTCCTTCAAACTTGTTATTGTCTTGCAGGTATTTTACGACGTCGGTTGCGCCTTTAATAGTAAAAGTGGTGCCAACGCCTACTGCTTCCGACTTGGATAGAAAAGTGTTATCCTTCACTGTCGCATCGGCAAATGGTTCTGAGCCTGCAATGCCGTAATCGGATTTGAATGTGTTTTTTATAATTTGAGCATCTTTACACGGACCGTCGCCACCTTGGATGCCTCTCAAGCAGTTAGTTAAAACGTTATTGCTTATAACAATACCATTTCCTTTGATGCCTTGAATGCAACGGTCGCGACCTGTACCGTCGATTGTGAATCCGTCTACTTTCAGATTGTCCGCAGACAGTCCGATTTCACCTTTAATGATGGTTTCCGCTGCACCTTTGGCGGACTTTAAAGTCACACCTTTTACTGTCAGGAGGATTGCCCCTTCACTATATGTACCGGGTTCCACGACGAGGGTGTCGCCTGCTTTTGCTTCCTTAACAGCTTCTTGAATCGTGCCGTATCCCTTTTTCTGTGTCTCGTTGTTTACAACGATTTTAACTGCAGCCGTTGTCTCGGCTTTCGTTGTTGTAACAGCCGGCGTTGTTGTCGTAGCCTTCGTTGTTGTAACTGCAGCCGTAGTTGTAACCGCTGTTGTCACTCCCGGATCATTTTCTGATTGCTGACACGCAATCATGGAAAATAATACAGACAAGATCACCAGAATTCCTAAGAAACGTACTAATTTTTTTCTTATCAATTGATCTCCCTCCAATACTATTCATATACTATACATAATACCATGTGTTTCCAAATTATTCAATGTTATTCCCTTTTGATAACTCCTTAAAAATGTCAGAACGCGGTTGTGTAAACCTAAATATGGAATGACAAACGGTAACACCGGTTACATCAAGAGAAGAATGTGGAATGGTATAATGGGGTGAATTTTGAAAAGAGACGGAGGTCAAATATGAGTATGTTTTGTTATCAATGTCAAGAAGCGGCGAAGGGGACAGGATGCACCGCAAGGGGAGTGTGCGGCAAAACGGCGGAGACGGCTAATATTCAAGACTTGTTAATTTACACATTGAAAGGGTTAAGTTTGGTATTACTAGAAGGCGCTAAAGCAGGTCTTCACTTTATAGATGTGGAAAGATATATTGTAAAAGGCTTATTTACCACCATTACCAATGCAAACTTTGATGAAGACGCCATTATAGAAACCATCAAAGAAGGTTTGGTATTAAGGGAAGATATAAAGAAGGAACTAAAGGGCAAAGGGATTAACTTTGATCATATACATGATGCTGCCAATTGGACAGGCAGTACCAAAGAAGAATTTGAGGCCAAAGCAGAAACTGTAGGAATATTGGCCACAGAGGACGTTAATGTCCGCTCTTTAAGAGAATTGGTGACATACGGATTAAAGGGTATGGCCGCCTATGCGGAACATGCGCTCAATTTAGGAAAAGAAAGCGCTGATCTATATTCATTCATTATCAAGGCTTTGGCTGATACATTGGACGATACTTTAACTACGGATCAATTAATTGCTTTGACGCTGGAAACAGGGAAATATGGAGTGGATGTCATGGCTTTATTGGATGAAGCCAACACAAGCACATACGGTAATCCTGAAATAACAAAGGTGGATATCGGCGTAAGAAGTAATCCGGCTATTTTGATCACCGGACATGACTTAAGAGATTTGGAGCAATTATTGGAACAAACCCAAGGAACCGGAGTGGATGTATATACGCACGGTGAAATGCTTCCTGCCCACTATTATCCTGCATTTAAAAAGTATAAGAACTTTGCTGGAAACTACGGAAATGCTTGGTGGAAACAAAAAGAAGAATTTGAATCATTCAACGGTCCTGTTGTGTTTACCACAAATTGTTTGGTACCGCCGAAAGCCGACCATGTGGATCGTATTTACACCACCGGTGTAACAGGTTATCCCGGATGCAAGCGGATTGAAGCGGATTTAAACGGCAACAAAAACTTTTCGGATGTGATTGAGCATGCAAAAAGATTGGCGCCGCCTGAAGAAATTGAAACAGGATCCATTGTAGGTGGGTTTGCTCATGAACAGGTATTTGCCCTAGCGGATACAGTGGTGGAAGCGGTTAAATCCGGTGCCATAAAGAAATTCTTTGTCATGGCAGGATGCGACGGAAGAATGAAGTCCAGAGACTACTATACTGAATTTGCTGAGAAGCTACCAAAAGACACCGTTATATTAACGGCAGGTTGTGCAAAGTATCGTTACAACAAGTTGGATATGGGAGACATCGGAGGCATTCCTCGCGTATTGGATGCAGGGCAATGTAATGACTCATACTCCTTGGCCTTAATTGCTTTAAAGCTGAAGGAAATCTTTGGAGTTAACGATGTCAATGATTTACCCATCGCTTACAACATTGCTTGGTATGAACAAAAAGCCGTTATCGTTCTTCTTGCATTATTGTATTTAGGTGTCAAGAACATTAAGCTTGGACCTACATTACCGGCATTCTTATCTCCGGATGTAGCCAAAGTTCTAGTAGACGTCTTCGGCATCAACACCATCTCCGACCCTGAGGATGACTTGGCACAGTTCATGGCATAAGACGAATTGATCGGTGAAGCAATTAATAAAATTATTACAGATATATAGATAACAATGATATAAGGGTATCAAAGCCGTTAACAAGAACAAGATTTTTGAGACTGTTAACGGCTATTTTATTTTCTCTCTTGAATTAATGCAGTATTTACGTAAATCAAAAATGTTTTCTACCGATGGTTCACGTTATTCATCCGTCTAAATATTCCAGTAATTCCTCCACCAACATATCCACTGTTGTACATGGGTTCATTTTTGACGGTGGCAAATTGCATGCATAGGTTCCTCTTAGCTTTTTACTGTTTTTAATTGCTAAGGACAAACCTTCACCAGTTGATAAAATATCAAATATGTTTTCTATATTTTTTTCATATTTACCCCCGTTAATGTTTCTTGTTTCAAATATTTTATCTAATTTCTGATAATAATCATTTCTATGTATAGCTCCAACTAAGGTAATTAAAATGAAGTAAGAACCATAGTTCTATGGATTCATTGGACCATGCTGTATGAATTCCGTTTCGTTCAGCTAGGGATATGGCATTGTTGAATTGATCGTCACTAAAATCATCTTTATCAAAAACAACCCATACATTACCGTAGCGATTTGCCGCTAAGGCATTTATTTTAATAGCGTAGTTTACCAAATCTTCGGTGTTTCGACCGTCCCTTGTATGTCAATGTCTATCATGTTTTTTATATCGATTCTATCTCGATATACATTTTTTATTTTTCGTTTTATTCCTTCAAGATAATTTGGTTCAGTTTCTCCGCCTTCGCAGACAATTAAATAACGATTAGGTGCTTGAAGCTTAGTCCTCTCTCTTCTAGCTTTCTTTTGCCCTTTTCTTTTTTTGAAAAGATCATCTGAACCCATTATTCATCCTCCCTTACACTAAACTCTCTAAATACAGGAATAGCCCCATACCTTCCTGATAAGTAATCTTTGTAATAAGTAGCGTCGTTTCTAACCTTCTTATCATTGTCAAGTTTGTATTCTGCAAGTGAATAAAGAGTAGAAACACCGTCAGAATTTTTATCTGTGAACCAAATTTGATCTCTTCTAAATGTTTCTCTACTCAAAGTATAACTGTCATGTGCTGAATAAATTAATTGGGCACCTTTCGTATTGATTTTCGGATTATGATAGGTGCTTATAATGTATCTTAATAACAACGGGTGCAATTTAGCGTCTAATTCATCTATAAATAAAGTCGACCCGTTTTGGAGACAACGCATCAAAAAAGAGTATACGCAGAACATTTTTTGAGTGCCACCCGATTCTTCTGAGAAGGGGATTTCAACCTCACTCCCGTCCTGCATTTTGTGCCTTGAATAAACTCTATATACTTCTTTCTCGTTTGTGTCTGCTGCCTTTTTAGCCTTCTCTATTCTAATCCCATCGATATTAATATCAATATTTTTTAAAAATTCTTGGAAATCATTTAGGTATGCTTCATCGTTTATTTTCTCAGCAGGCAATAACCTGGAAATATAACTCTCTATTAATGCATCTCCATAGTCAAGTACTAGGGCATTATAAAACCAATCGTAAATATCTTTTGCTTCTCTAATATTAAGCGTTGAAAGCAATGATAAAAATAGTGTTTTGTCATTTACACCCGGGGTATATATTTTCGCTTCCTTGAAAGAGTTGTCGCACCTTATCGATGCAGCCGATCTTTCGAACAAGGTCTTGTAGTTATTCTTCCCTCTGAAATCACGCTTGTACAGCCACTCTTCATAAACTTTTTTTTGATCTACGGTAAATCCGTATTGGTATTCTTTATCTTTAAATGTAAAAAATACTTCAAATTCTGACTTGTCATTTCTACTGAATTTGTCAAACAGAAATGGTTTCACTGGAATATTACTGTCTTCGTTCGACTTAGCTAAGGAATTTAGTACAAAAAACCTCATAAAGTAGAATGCATCAATCAGATTTGACTTGCCGCTTGCATTAGCACCATATATTGCAGCAACTTTTAAGTATTTCTCTCCTTTTGTGTTCTCCAACAAATTATATGGGTGTTCCTGAATAGATGTTGCCGTCATATCTAGACTGACTTGGTCTTTAAACGATTTATAATTTTTGAAATTGAATTGAATGAGCATATTTCTCACCTCCTGCTACCATTATACACATGTAAATTTAGTATGTGAATAGTATGTGAGAATATTTCTCACTATTAATTTTGTTATTGACAATTCTTAAGACCTTTATACCAAAAACTTAGCAAAATAATGAAAAAGCTAAATAACGTTCTCCATTGAGCAGAATGAGTGAACTTTATGTGGGAATAGATATAGAATATCTATTTGGGGAAGGTATAAAACCTGAGCATATAAACGAATACAAAATAGCGCAGATGCTGGACAGACTTGCAGAAGCCAAGCCGAACAAACGTTTTTAGGACAGCGCATTCAATTTTGCAAATATTTTTTAAAAGACTTCAAGACGATACAATGTCGCTGTCCTATTATGTACGCTATTTAAGTGATATCGAGGAGAAGATCGTCATTCGTGTAAGTAACTGATATATGGCAAAATTGTCGGCGAGTACGGCATACCAGTCGCAGATGGTTGGCGTTACTTCGGCTCTTTTACAGTGTACTTTTTGTATACCTTTTGCATGCTTTTTTAGGGAGAAGCTGTGAATAGTAACAAATAACAAATTTTATTTTTTCTCCAGTTTTTTAATAAAAACTATTGACAATCGAAATTTAGCATGCTATTATTATAACGAACGTTAAATAAAGGATGTGCTTTATGATAGAAAAAGCTTTACGAGAACAAATTAAAGAAGTGGCTGTTGAGCATTTCAACACCAACGGTTATCATGGAACAACGATTCGTAATATCGCTAAAGATGTTAATTGCTCTTTGCCTATGATCTATTATTATTATAAAAATAAAAAAGAATTGTTTGATGAAATTATTAAGAAGGAGTATTTTAATCTTTTAGAAAAGCAGGCATCACTATTGAAAATTGACAATATTATTAATTTTTATACAAAGTTCATTTACGATTTGAACTCCTTGAGCAACTACGATAAACAAGTATATCGGCTTGGCGTCAAGGTTTACCTATCGTTTGACGGCGATGAGGAACTGATGAACCATATGGATGAGTGGGAAAAGAGTATACTGCCAAGGCACTGTAAGATTCTCAAACCCTATATGAAAAATGTTAATAATGAAAAAGTTGTAGTGAGGACATTAGTGCATTTGCTAGAGACGATGATCATAAACATTGTCGTAAAAAACCGGTATCTACCTGAGGATGAGATCAGAGAAGAGATATCAATTGTTCTGCAAAACTGCGGATAATTGGCGAAAACCATAGATCAATATAAGTCGGCACAAAACGCCGTTTTATATTTCACTTAATGCTAACGAACGTTAAAATAAATAATTTATAAGGAGAGTTAAAATGGAAATCGAAAAAAGACTCACTATGTTGCAAAACACATATGCGGCATCCGTCGCGGAGACAGTTAACACCTATCAGAAACTGAAGGTGTTGGAGACAATTGTAGAAAGACGAAAAGAGAGGCAAGCGCAGACAGCGCCATATTTGAATCATCAATTAGGCATTCAAAGCGTTGAAGATGTCTTCTATAAACTTTCAGAAATCTATGGCTGCGCAAACTGGACAGTGGAAAAAACAGAGGACGGCTATGTTGCCATAGCGACTTCGTGTAAACTCTGTGCCCTATCAAAAAAATGGGTGGAGCGAATCCCTGTAATGGCTGGTGCCTTGATCCTATGATTGCTATGTTATCAGAAGTCAGCAAAATTGATAACAAACAAATCACTGTTGAGAGTACTTTAATGGGCGATGATTACTGCAAAGTACTTATTAACATCAGGGTAGAACGTTAACGAACGAAAGAATAGATAAGAACGGCAAGAAAAGTATGGTAGGAAGCTCTTACATTGCTCTTCGAGTTGCTTTAATGGTATATTTAACAATTTAAGGAGGAATCGTTATGTCGAATTTAGTTGTTAAAGTTAAAAGAACGGATAATAAGGTACATTTTGAAAGCATTTCCCATACAAACCCGAGTATGGAAATTCCATTTGATTATGCACCGCCACTAGGAAACGGGCATGGTTTTGCCGGTTTGGAGATCCTGCTCATAAGCTTTGCCGGATGCGTCAGCACCACTGTAGTTTTTCTATTAGGTAGGTTAGGCAAGCGCATTTCATCTTATACAGCCTCAGCCGAAGGAATTCGCTCTGAACACCCACTTACGCTGAAAGAAATCCGTTTCCATATTTGCATTGAATCTGAAGATGTTACAGGTGCCGATATGGAAAACGTAATAAAGCAGGCAGAAGCCATTTCTCCGGTGTGGCTGGCAGTGAAGAGTAATATAATTGTAGAAACAACCTTTGAGTTAAGGAAAGTCCGGCAGGAAGGCTTTATAGGTGAATAGGTCAAAAGGGTTGTGCTTGATGCTTTCTTGAAGTAGCTGAGAGACGGTAACGATACAAACGCTTTGATGTACGGAGCACTGCCAATAATTCTGCTGGTCCGCTTCATTTGGGAAAAGCATTGAAATTAAAGGCAGTGCTACCTTGGAGGTTATACTTGCATCGTTATTATTTGCATTTGCAAATGTCAATTGGTCGTTGATACCATTAACCTTCGAGGCTGATTATTCTCAAATCGTTTATGTGTTCATCCTTGGAACAATCTAAGAAATTGCTTACAAAAGAAGCAAAAACATTCTGCACCCAGTTCTTACGCATAGCTTCAGTAATGTTTTGATCGTCGGCGGAGGATATATGTTTACCACATTGTTTTCCTAAAAGTTGAGAACCGTAGGGCGCAGAAATCGCAAAGGAGTAGTAAGCATGCTAAAAAGTCTTTATGAGTTTGAAAAGTGTGATAGAACAATTTATGACAGTATACATGAATACTGTTTGACTGAAAAAGTAAGTGAGGAGCAATTAAGAGTATCTGTTAAGAAAAAAGAATGGAATAGAAACTCTACAAGAATCCTTCCAAGGGTTCTTAGGTACTTATTTATCTTGCACCAAAAAAATTTTTAATATTATATGACGGGAAGTTCGTTATGAAAAAATTTATTATATTTCCACTGATAGGCGTTATTGCTTTTTTGTTCTAGGCCTGTGGTATAACAAAAATTACATCTATAACAACACCGATCACAAATGCCGCATCAGAAACATAGCTTTATCAGGCATTATCGCAGCGGGCGCCTCATGGCCGGGGACGTGAAGGGTTGGGTATTTTACCGCAGTGAAGCAGATGACTGGAAGCTTTACAAAGCGACATCGGACTATAACTGTATCAGATAGATGGTACTGAGCGTCATAAACTCATTGACGGATATTGTTGCAATCAGTACGTAACGCATAGTAGAAAGTACTTTGATTTGCGAGACAAAAACAATTTGGCACAGGTATACCAAATGGAGTTGGATGGTATACTGTAGCTCCACAAACAAGTTAAGCGCCTATGACGTAGAAACAGGTGACATCTATGACATATGTAAAAAATGTACCCACTGTGTGAGCGTTGATAAAACCGGTATTTTATTTCCTCGACATTGCTAAGGATACCACATCAATGGTTCTTTCTCTTTCTGACCAATGCTCCGATACAAGCGGAAATCTGCTAGATATAACAATGGAACAAGTATGAGTTGGTATGGCTGAGATAGATACGTCATATTTTGACAATGACGAGGGGGTATTCAATGGTATATCAGAATTTGCCGGGTAATACATATATCATTGAGGACAGGGCATTCTGCCGTGGAGTTATACTTGAAAATGTTTTAGAGACCGGGAGATCTGATTGTTGGATTTAATAATACTTTTCATTTGTCAATTTTTTGAGGAGGATTTTTCAATGCAAACACAAACTAAGAAGCTCACAGTAATTGCAATGCTTAGCGCAGTTGCCTATTTGATAATGGTAGTTGGGCGAATCCCTATTGTATTGTTTTTAAAGTATGACCCTAAAGACGTTATAATCGCAATCGGTGGCTTTCTATTTGGACCGTTGACAGCCTTTACTATATCCGTATTGGTTTCTTTTGTAGAGATGTTAACCGTAAGCACAACCGGGTTTATCGGGCTGCTTATGAATATCATTTCAAGCTGTTCATTTGCTTGTACTGCTGCAATCATTTACAAAAAGAAACACAATTATAAAGGGGCAATACTTGGCCTAATAGCAGGATGGCTTGTTACAACTACCGTTATGATCTTATGGAATTACCTGATTACACCAATGTATTTGGGATATCCAAGAGAAGCGGTTGTTGAACTATTAATTCCGGTATTTTTACCGTTCAATTTACTTAAAGGTGGTCTTAATGCTTCTATTGTTATGTTAATCTACAAACCGCTCTCAAAAGCGCTCCGCAGCGCAAACTTAATGCCAATCGTTGAGGAAACAAGCATGAACAGCAAGAAGGTGCTTGTCAAGAGTATTCTTGTATCCTCATTAATCATTATTTCCTGTATCCTGTCCATACTTGCATTTCAAGGAATCATTTAACACGTAAAAAAATGCAGAAAAATCGAATACATCATCCGTTTTTAGTATCTAACCGGTTAACTATGAAAGGAAAGAAATAATTATGAATAAAATTGGATTTACTTTTTCAGGGATATTCGTTATCACAGGGATAATTACATTACTGCAGACTACGATAATCAATTTAGTCATGCCAAAAATTGGGAAAGTTGCTTTTCAGTTTGCAATGGCAGGAAGCTATAGCCCGAATGAATACCACATAAACTTTTTATCTATAAATGTTGCGGCTATATGTCTGGTTGTTGTAGGCGTTGCCTTAGGATTTAAATTTTTCAAAACGAAATAATGATGAGTTATTTTGTCATGGAAAAATACTCCACGGTGCAACCACAAAGAAAAAAAGGGAAGTAGAGAAGTGAAAGGTCTTGAGACGAACATAGGGGGTGAAGTGTTGGAAGACGGCAGAATAGTTGATTTGTATTGGGCGCGCTCTGAACGCGCCATAACAGAAACTGCGTCAAAATACGGAAGATACTGCTATGCCATCGCTAATAATATTCTTCAGAGTGTGGAGGATGCTAACGAAAGTGTGAATGATACATACTTGGGTGCGTGGAACTCAATTCCGCCACATCGTCCCTCCATACTGCGGACATATCTTGGGAAAATTACCCGCCGCGTATCTCTGAAAAAATGGAGAGATAAAAACAGGGATAAACGTGGTGGCGGCGAAGTGGCCCTTGCCCTTGAGGAGCTTGAAGGATGTGTTCCATCATACGCCACAGTAGAAGAAGAAATCATCGCTGCAGAACTTTCGGAAACGCTCAACTGTTTTGTCTCGAAACTGCCGGAAATTGAACGACAGGTTTTTCTCAGCCGTTATTGGTACTTGGATTCTATTGAGCAAATCAGTCTGGATTTTCATTTCAGCAACAGCAAGGTAAAATCCATGCTCTATAGGACAAGGGGAAAATTACTTTCCCATTTACGACAGGAGGGAGCGCAATGAACGCCAATCACATTCTCGACGCATTGGAAATGATTGATGATGCATACATCATTGATGTAAAGGAGCGTAATGCTCTGAATACGACTTCTGCAAATAATACAGTGGAAAAAGTCCGAAGTCTGCGGCGTGTTCTTGCTTTAGTTGCGCTAATCGCCGCTTTGTTAGCCCTATGCGGGTTTGCTGCATACGAATTAGGGTTGTTTGACCCATGGATGCAAAAGCCATCTACAAATCCAACGGAAACCGTCAAAAGTGCAATCGAAAATCAAATGGATAAGGAATATTCGGTAATAGTACGCGTCGAAGAAATAAAGGTAGATTATACCGAAACGAAGCGTGTGATGGAAATGTATTCCGGCAGCGAGCTTGCTGAAGCAAGGGGTTGGACAGACTCATATCTAGTAGATCATTTTGTTGTGGTTTGGGCAAAATACTATGTTGAGTACGACCATACAAAAACCTTTAGAAATGACGGCTATACAGAACAGTATTTCTATCTGACTGAGGACCCGGGGACCGGTGAATGGACTATCATTGACAATACAAGCCCAAACACCTAACAACGTGTAGGAAGTTCGCTCCTAATCTCAAAACATGCATTTTATAGAATTACCTTTGATAAGTTCTGTTCCTAAAACAACATTATGTGATGACATATTGCTCTCAATGTTTTGAATCAATAGCTCAATGCTTTTATGAGCGATTTCCACAGAGGGCTGCTTTATGGTTGCTAATGTGGGGTTATAATATTGAGTTAACGATATACCGTCGAAACCGATTATGGAAATGTCATTTGGTACGGATAAACCGTTATTAAATATTGCTTTCGTCGCTCCAATAGCCATAATGTCGGACATTGCAAATATCGCTGTATATTTCGGTTGATCCGGTTTAAGGGAGTGATCCACAGCTGCATAAGCATCATCATATGTGAACTTCGACTGTATAAAGTGCTTTTCATTAAATTCCACACCATGTTCACGATAACTTTCCATAGCACCCATGAACCTTTTAAATATGGAGTCCTTATCTAGCAACCTTCCGCTTAAAATTGCGATGTCACGGTGCCCCATTTCAAATAAATAATCAACGGCTTTTTTTGCAGCGGCTTTGTCATCAATGCAGACACTTGATATATTATCTAAGTTCAGTCCTTCAGCCGACACGGTAGCGAAAACACAGGGTACTCCTATATCTTTAAACTGATCTGCTTTTAAAGAAGGGCTTCCTCCTAAAAAGATAATTCCGACCGGTTTTTTCTTAGTGATTAATCGGCAAGCTTCATCGATTTCACTTTCGTTTTCATCAATGAAGTGTATCAAAGGGATGTATTTTGTTTTACTGATTTCAGATTGTATTTCTTCCACTATGGGTTCGAGAAACAAATTCTGTGTTCCTTTAACAATGATGCAGATAATATTGGAGCATATTTGCTTTAACTGTTTGGCGTTCGAATTGGGTATGTAATTGTATTGGTTAATAATCTCCAACACTTTTTTCTTGGTTTGTTCACTGACATCATATTTATTGTTAAGTACACGGGAAACAGTGCTGACCGAAACATTTGCAAGCCTGGATATTTCTTTTATCGTTAAATGAGTCAAATTTGTTTCCTCCCATGTAACATATTCAGACCGTTACTATGTTTGGTACCGATCTCTAATTGAATTATATTATGGGGTACTTGTTTAGTCAAATATGAATATTACGTTATGGGACATTTAGGTAAATCAGTTGGAACCAAACTGCTGAAATAATATGGTAGAGAATGAATTTATAACAATTTTATATAATATAAGAATTTTTTATTCAATAGAAAATTCTTATTGACAATTGGTATTTGTAGTGCTATCTTACAAATTAACAGTGTTAAATAATATAATAGTGTTAAGTTTGGGAGAAAGAATAATGGCTTTACAAGAAAGAAGAGAACGTGAAAAAGAGGAGATGAAAGAGAAAATATTATCGGCAGCATCTGCCATCGTAAGAGAAGAAGGATATGAAAATCTTTCAATTAGAAAGATTGCAAATAAAATCGAGTACTCACCCACAATTATTTATCATTATTTTGTTGATAAGGATGAAATAATCTATTATTTAATGCAAAGAGGTTACCGAAAGATAGTTCAAGCGATCACATGTGCTAACAGTACAAGCGATACTCCGGAAGGTCATTTAAAAGACATGACAAGGAACTATATCGATGTTGCATTAAAAATGCCGGATGAGTATATGTCTGCGCAGTTGTCTAAATCTCCAAAGGTTATCAAACATACTTCCATGTTGTATAAAGGAGCATCAGAGAATAAACCTATTATTGGAGCATTACAACAGTGTGTAAAACAAATAAACAAAGATATTAATGTTGATGACGATAAATGCGAGATCATTGCGCAATGTATTATAGTTTCTACCATGGGTTTAGTGATCAAGCTTATCGTTGAGAATGGCATAGATGATGAACATAGAAATAGATTGATCGAACATTTTGTAAATGAAACGGTGCTTAAAATAGCCAAAGGAGAATAATTATGTATAAAAGCTATTATGAAAAAAATAATAGAAATTCATATGATAGTGTCAGAAAATATTGTGGTATTGAAAAGGTGGATGAGGCCTATCTTCGGACCTCTATGAGGAAAACCGGTTTGGGCGGTAAAAGTACCCTGAAGGATCTTGTGATTATGGTATTAATATTCGGTTGTATCGGATTGAGTACTCTATTTTACCAAGGTGAAAGCTGCGGGATGAAAAAAATCGAAAACAATGCCAATGAATCGTTGATTTCTGCGGATGACATGAAAGATAGCTGGATTGTGAGTGATTAGGAGTATGGGTTTATGGGAACGAAAGGTATAAAGGTTAGATTGATGATTATTGGTATATTACTCTGCTTAGCAGGAAGCCTTATCGTATTTTTTACCGCCCCAAATTCTAAAACACATCGGGAATTCACTACGCTCAAAAACGATATTTTAGTTTTAACATCAAAAAGTTCAGATGTTTTTACCGAAGCAGAAGTGTCGCGTCTTCCGGTTCCCGTTAAGAAGTATTTTCAATATTGCGGTTACATAGGTACACCTAAAATGCAAGCTATGAAAGCAGTGTATACGGATGTAGATTTTCGATTCAATAAAGAAAAGCCTGACATTATGATAGATTATATACAATACAATTTTGTAAATGAACCGAGCCGTATTGCTTATATTGACAGCTCTATGTATGGGATACCATTCGAAGGTCTAGACACATTTGTAGCCGGGAAAGGGTCAATGAAAGGAGTACTAGCAAAGCTTTTCACTTTATTTCATCAAACAGGAGAGACGATGGATCAAGCAAGCTTAGTCACTTTTTTATCAGAGTGTCTTATGCTCCCTAATGTTGCATTACAAGACTACATTAAATGGGAAGAAATCGATTCGTTACATGCAAAAGCGACTATTGATTATTACGACTGTATGTTAAGCGGTATCTTTACATTTCGAGAAAATGGTGAAATGCTTTCGTTTACAACCGATGACAGAGTGGCTACCGATACAGATGGTACCGGGGAAAATATAAGATGGTCCGTCGTTTTCAATGAATACGAGGAAGTGAATGGAATTCGAAAGCCTACCGCTTTTCAAGCAATTTGGCATTACGACGATGGAGATCTCATTTATTTCGATGCAAAAAATGTTATTGTCGAATTCGATCCGAACTATTAAAAGGAGGAATAATCTAATGTATAAAATTGGTTTAACTTTTTCCGGAATACTTGTTGTAACCGGAGTCGGTACATTGTTGAAAACTGCAATTATTAATAAGGTGATGCCTGTGATCGGTCGAGCTGCATTTCAGGCCGCCATGGCAGGCAGTTATAGTGCTAAAGATTATCACATAAATTTTTCCGGTATTAACACAGCAGCGGTATTTCTTATTGCAACAGGATTGTTTTTTGGATATCAGTGCTATAAGAAAATAAGGCAATAAGGAGGAATTATGGAGGATATATATGATTGATCAGTATACCATACATAAGATGCAAGAGTCGGATATTCCGGATGCCATCGGTATTTGGAGAGAACAAACGAAAAAGTATTGCAGCAATGTAGATTCATTTCCTGATTTTTGGTTAAATGATTCCACGGCAATATTTAACTTTTTAATCCGGAAAGTTAAAGCAAATGCTGCGATTGTCGCAAAGTCCCATTGTGGAGTGTTAGGGTATTTGGCCTATGATGAATTTCCTTTTCATGGAGAAAAATCGGTATTTTGCCCCGCTATTGCTCATGCTGCCGTGGAAGAACATAAGCAAGAAGTCTATGCGTCTTTATATCAACACTTTTCTAAAGAGTGGGTGGGTCGGAACATTTTTAACAACATGTGGACAATTCATTATAACGATATTAAACTAAGGAGTATTCTATTTGACTTAGGATTCGGTTCATATTTAATCGATGCATTTGCCAATGCAAAGAAAGTACTGAATTTTGAATCTACTTGTAGTATTAAAAGAGCGGGATTGGTTGATATGGAAGATCTATATCGTTTGATAGAAGAATCAAGAGAATTCTATCGATCAGCTCCTTTATTTCTAAAAAGAGAACCATATTCTAGAGATGACCTGTCAAACTTCATTAAGGAAGGTCATATATACTTAGCGGTGGAAGAGAACAAAACTGTGGGATTTATCAATGTGAGTATATCGCAAAATGATAATGTGATAGATTTATCTGTAAAAAACAGTGGGTTGATAGATGAAATAGGTGCTTATATCAACCCTGAATACCGGTGCAGGCAGATTGGTAAAGCACTGCTAAATAATGTGTTTGATATCTGCGATAAAAATGGTATCAAGTATGTGCATGTGGATTTTGAAACGGCTAATTTATTGGCCAATAAGTTCTGGAGAAAATATTTTGATCCCGTACTCTTATCTATGAGAAGGAGCGTAAACAAGGACGCAAATGATGGGATCGATTTTATAGTGAAAGGAGAACAAAAAAATGGAGAAACAGAATAAAACCATCATACAGTATGTTGTTTATACCTTTGTGTTATTTGTGTTGTTAATGCTTATACTAGGCGGGATTGCTACAACATTATTATCCGGCACACCGTTGGTAATGAGATGTTTAACAGCAGTAGTGGCATGGACGCCGACTTATGTTTTCCTACTGATGTTTAAAAAGCTCTATCCGACTTTAACCGTTAAAGATTATTACAAAGAAGTTTTTAGAAGGAAATTGAATCTTTCTCTATTGACAACAACTACCGTTATCCAAGTGTTCATTTTCATTGCTTGTGTTTTAGTGATATCCATTCAAAGGAAGCAACCGATCGTAAGCTTTCTTGACTTTTCCCTGCCTACAGTGGTCTTGGCTCTTCTCTTTATACCGATCCAAGGTCCGGCCGGAGAAGAGACGGGATGGAGAGGCTATTTATTACCTGCAATTGAAAAAAAACATGGCATTGTGAAAAGCACATTAATCGTAAGCGTGATCTGGGCTTTTTGGCATGCTCCCATATGGTTCCTAGGAACAGGCTACCATGGTAGAGAACTTATACAATACATTATTGTGTTTGTCATTAGTATTACATCTGTAGGATGTATCATTGGGATTTGCTATTTTCATTGTAAGAATTTATTCGTTCCCATATGGATCCATTTTATCTTCAACCTCTTAGGGCAATTTTTTACAGGATCCATGCCGGATTTGGTTACTTTATATGCCATTTTCTATTTTCCAACGGCTTTATGTTACTTTTTATGGCATGTCTCAACAGAGAAAAACAGGCAATCAAAAACAGTTTATCAATTAAAAATATGAAGTAAGGAGAAAAGTAAAAGTGAAAAATAGAAAAATAGTTTCTATAGTCATTATTTCGGTCATCATCTTTGTTTTATTGTTAGTGTCAGGCGGGGCTTTGTTCAAAAATAGTACCATGTATTATCGTTCCGATGATTATTTATCCCAGGTAAAAGAAGAAAGATCCGTAGGTTCCATGCAGGATGAAAAGAATGTAGCAGACGGTAAGAGTTTTGATTTTGAACAATTCACAGGGAAATGGACTGTGATGGAGATTACTGCGAGAAAGGGCACTGAAATCATACTACAGGATCAGTCGGAAATACGAGAAGGTTTATTCTATATCATCGTGTTGGATTCAGATTATAATATCATAATAAAAAGAGAAGAATCAAACGAGAATACGAATATAACCTTCACGATTCCGGAGGATGGAGAATATAGGATACGAATTGCCGGGAAGAATGCAACAGGTCAATTTAATGTTACGGTTCGTGCAAGCGAAGAGATTAGCTTGTTACATAAAGATTTTTTTGATTGAGTACAGTTTAGCTGCTCCATAAGCGTGTTAGTTTCAATATGCTATTAGATAAAGGATTTATTCGTTCTTACACACTGATTTCATATTCACAAACCACGACAAGTTTGTAACGGTATCGGGTATATTTACAGAGAATACGAATTGGTTTGGGAGGAATATAACCTCCTGGGATTAACCTATGTCGGAAAAGGTCTTCAATCCATTTGGGACATTTTGCATCATCCTTGTTTCCTTTTTACAGCATTCACCTGTTTAGGGATTGGCGCCGGGTGATGCGGATGTGTCCAATATGGTGAGGGTCGCACACCATTTTTTACAGTTTATTTGTGCTGTCTGCGACCGCGGCGGAATGGAGTTTAGTGTGAAAATAAATAACAAATGCTATAAAAAGGGGCTTGATAATATTTACCCCGATTTTATTAGAAAAACGAAAGAGTACCAGTGGGGCAATCGAACAGAAAATGAATTGTCTGACTTGCTCCGACAATGTGTGTTGCATAATGACAGAATACCCGAAGCGTACAGTATTCTCAAAGAAATTATCCGAAGAAAAACCGGACTTTTATTATTTGATACACAGTTACTGGCTGCGTACTCAATGCAGCAAGGCCGTATTGCTGAGCTTCCTACCGGCGAAGGAAAAACTCTTTCTGCGGTAGTAACTGCTACAATTTTAGCATTGCAAAATAAAAGTGTCCATATTCTTGTGTTCAACGATTATCTTGCACGCAGGGATTGCTCTACAAATCTCTCTATTTATGCAGCTTGCGGTTTGACCTGCGGCTTCATCGAAGAAACATCTGACTTCACACAGAGAAAAGCCGCCTATTCCTGCAATGTGGTGTATGTTTCAGCAAAAGAAGCTGCTTTTGATTATTTGCGGGGCTTCCTTTGTACGGAAAAAGAAGAGCTACTATTTGACACTTTCCCAATCGCTTTAGTTGATGAAGCGGATTCGATTTTAATTGATGAAGCCCGGATTCCGCTTGTTTTGGCAGGGAACGCCGATACAAGGTTAGGAATGGCAACACAAATTTCCAGAGTGATTTCGGAATTGATTGAGAGTGACTATGAGGTAAACCCATCAGTCAATCAAGTATGGCTGACAGAAACCGGCATTAATGCAATAGAAGCAAAAATGCAACTCGGGAACTTATACTTGCCCGAAAATGCAGATATGCTTGCTATGATTAACACCGCCTTAGAAGCAAGATTTTTAATAAAAAGGGATAAGGATTATATTGTTAAAGAAGGTGCAATTCTTGTCATAGATGAAGCAACAGGGCGAGTTGCTGAAAATAGACGTTTTCCCGATTTACTCCATCAAGCGGTAGAAATGCAGGAGCTACGATTACAGGATGAACCTACGGTTATTTATAATTCTATTAGTATGCAAGCGTTTTTATCACTTTATGAAATGCTTTGCGGCATGAGCGGAACAGTAGCTTCTTCATCGTCGGAGCTTTGGAAAATGTATGGATTAGAAGTTGATGTGATACCGCCGCATATACCTTGTATTCGCATAGACCACCCGGATTTTATTTTTTTGGAGAAGGAAATACAGGAAAACGCAATACTATCTTGCATACAATCATCACACTATAAAGGACAGCCGGTTTTAGTCGGAACACAAAGTGTACAGGAGTCAGAGCATTTTTCGGCTCTACTGGCAGAGTGCAATATAAAGCATAGTGTTCTCAATGCCCGAAATGATACGGAAGAAGCAGAAATAATAGCAGACGCAGGAAAACCATATCAGGTTACAATCTCTACAAATATGGCCGGACGCGGTGTTGATATACGACTAGGTGGCAAAGATGAGGGACAAGCAGATTTTGTTCGAGCCATAGGTGGGCTTTTTGTGATAAGTACAGGGATAAACCGGAGTTTACGTGTCGACAACCAGTTAAGGGGGCGAGCCGGCCGGCAGGGCGATCCTGGAGAAAGTCGGTTCTTTGTTTGCCTGAACGACTTGAAACTGGAAACATTCTTTGAGATCGAGTTATATAACTACAAGAAATATCCAAAGCTACTGCGCAAAGCACAAAAGATACAAGAAGGCAGGGATGCAGAAGCCCGGTATATGTTAGAACGATATTCGCAGATACTTGAAAAACACCGGATAAAAGTGACTGATTATCGCACACGGCTTTTGCTGGATATACAAGCCCCTGCCATTATGCAAGAAGAAAGACCTGATAAATACGAAGAGTTAATTGACCGTTATGGAATAGGTGGCACGACAATAGCTGAAAAACAATTAACGTTATACTTTCTTAATATGAATTGGGCTTCCTATTTGTCCGCTATGGAGGATAAACGAAATGGTATTCATCTTATGATTATTGGTGGAAAAAGTCCATTGGACGAATATAAGATTTTTGCCATATCTGCATTTAACGAAGTGATGGCAGACATAAGAAGTGATGTAGTTGAATACATGCTCAAATGCGTAATCAACGAAAATGGAATTGATATGAAAGATGCCGGCCTTTCAGGTGCCACTACAACGTGGTCTTACATGATCAACGAAAGCTCCAACCAGTTTAGTCGCATACCTTACATAGAAAAATTAATGTCAAATAAAATACAAGGAACGGTTTTTACGTTACGAGATCTTATTGCAAAATTGAAAAGACGTTTATACTATTAACATTGTTAGGATAAAACTGAAAATATTATTTTTATCAGAACACGGCTTACCGCAGTGAAGCAGATGGCTGGAAGCTTTACAAGGCAAAATTGGATGGCACAGAAAAGTTTATCAAACAGATATCTACTACCGGGCTAGAAGATGAGTGAAAAAAACAGTTGGGAAAATTAAAGAATAAATAAGACACCAATTCTGTAGAGCGGACATATAATACTTTGCAACGCCAAAGTTTTATTATTTCATACTATTTCCCTTGAAACCGCAGTCCGACTTCCGATCACGGGCTGCGGTTTTAAGCTGTTTACATCTATCAACATTTGATGACCATTTCTCTAACTTGCTCCGTCACATATTTTATCTAAACACATATGATATAGTGCAACGCCATAAGCTTTATTGTTTCCATACTATTATTCTCCAAGTGAGCCGTAGTCCGGTTTCTAAAAAGAACCGGACTGCGGCAACTTATTACGGGTTCGACGCTACAATGTGCAGGGAGAAATGTGAGGTTTGTCTCATGTCTAAAGTTTCTTCATTTCTATACGATAAAGAGAAAGAGAGGGATATGGAACGCAATACCATTCTATTGATCAAAGGGAGTAATGTATGTTAAATAATTTTACGAATGATTCGCTTGCTGATGTCTATATATTTGAAACTAACAAATTAATTGAACTATTTGAGCAAATAGTGCTAACACGAGAAAAAACGGATCTTTATACAAAAGACAACATAAACGAGATATTTCGAATCATGCACACCATTAAAGGTTCATCTGCAATGATGGGTTATGATCAGATAACTGCTCTTACACACACTATGGAAGACTTGTTTTCATTTATTCGAGATGAGCATCCCGCCTATTTCGACCGGTCGGAATTGACTGATTTGATATTAGCGGGCACAGACTTCATAAAGGAGGAAACGAATGAAATTAAAGAGGGGGGAAAAATAACCGGTGATCCGGCCAAACTCATAGAAGAAAATAAAAGGTTTCTCCACTGTTTAAAAGTATTCAACGATCAAATCGATACTCAAGTCGATGGCAATAAGGAATTCAAGGAAGTTATCACCTTTGAAGAAAAAAGCGGTACAACAAACAAGCAAAGCATGATTCGTATCAATGGTTGCAAGCTGGACAAGCTTATGGATCTGATGGGGGAGTTGGTTGTTTCCCAGTCTGTAGTGACACAATACCCTGACATAGCAGAACTAAAATCTAAAAAATTTGATAAAGCGGTACAACGATTGGAGTTGATCACCAAAGAAATGCAAGATGTTGTTATGTCTTTGCGAATGATCCCCTTGTCTGTAACATTTACAAAAATGCATCGTATCGTTCGGGATATGGGTAAGAAATTGAATAAGGATGTTTTGTTGAAAGTAATCGGGGAAGAAATCGAAATGGATCAAAATATTATTGAGTACATATCTATTTCATTGATGCACCTGATCAGTAATGCCGTTGTTCACGGGTTGGAATTACCGGAGGAGAGAATAAAAAAAGGCAAACCGAAAACGGGAACCGTCACTTTAGAAGCTAATATTTCCGGAATGGATGTGTTGATTTCAGTGACGGATGACGGCCATGGCTTGGATAAAGAGAAGATCTTAAAAAAGGCCGCGAAAATGAACTTGTTGTATAAAGAAGCAACAGATATGACGGATCAGGAAATATACAACTTGATATTTCTTCCCGGATTCTCTACAAACGAAAGTGTGACGGAATACTCCGGTCGTGGTGTGGGTATGGATGCAGTGGTTAAAAGTATAGAGGCGATACAAGGAACGGTTTCGGTGGACAGTAGTGCGGAGAAAGGAACCGTTTTCACGATAAAAATACCAGGTAGATGGGATGTGTATGGGAAACCTTAATTTTTACCTTCATGAACCGGATCTTTTAAAGCATGAAACATATTACTGTATTCATTAATCAGTTCCACCATAGTATTTTGATACAATATAAAATCCTGCTCAGTTTTCTGTTTTACCAATTTGTTAAATGACATAACAGTGTTGGCTAACAAACTAATTAAATTTAATAATGAATCATCATCGATGATTCCTCGGTTATAGTTATCCAAAGCTTCATCGAGCGAACTTGATAATCTGGTGAGAATAACCGTATCTATAATAACCCCATTCTTTAATTTTTTTATGATAGCGTTAGTATTTTTAATGGTTTCTGAAGATTTTTCATTCCGTATATTGCTTCTTCCTAATAGGTAATCGATGGATACATCAAAAAGATCCGCTATCTTAATTAGAATCGCATAAGAAGGATCGGATCTGTTTTTTTCATATTTGTTCCAAGCAGCGTTAGAAACGCCCACGGATTCCCCGGCCTTTTTCATGGATAAGCCTTTTTCAGTTCTTAACACATACAATCTTTCACCAAACATACTTTATGTCCCCTTTATTACACAATAATACATTAGTGTGCCCAACTATGTCAAATAAAATGATTTATCCAAATATTGGACATAAGTACCAAAACTTAATAATCCGGAAGCAACTATATATATTATCGATATAAGTGCAACCGGACGATCATTTCACTTTCAGTGTTTTAGACTCCAAAGCTTTGCGTCTCATCCTTTCGAATGATTTGCCAAATTTAATTATTAAAAATATATTAAGCATTTAAATATTAATAAAAATATAACAACTGTAATGGGATTTGTCAACCATTCATTAGCAATTTGACTTTTTGCAAAGCCCGGTGCATTATTTTCTTGAGTTTATCTTTATTAACATTTTAGTGCATGAAATGCGGAGCTTATTATTTTTTATGCTGTTATACTGATAATCGAAAGGAGGTTATGTGGATGGATTGGCTTCAAAGAATGAATAATGCGATAAGCTATATCGAGGTTAACCTATCGGCTAAAATTGATTATGATGAAGTAGCGCGGAGAGCGATGTGCTCGTCGTATCACTTTCAGCGAATGTTTTCGTTTATTACCGGAGTTCCCGTATCAGAATATATAAGGCGCAGACGATTGACCCTTGCAGCTTTTGAACTTCAAAACAGCAATATCAAGATAATAGAACTTGCATTAAAGTATGGCTATGATTCGCCGAATTCATTTACTCGTGCATTTCAAAATTTGCATGGTGTTACGCCTAAATCAGCGCGTGATAAGGGCATACAGTTAAAAGCATATCCTCGCATGACCGTTCATATTTCTATTAAAGGAGATGTTGAAATGAATTATAGGGTAGAAGAAAAAGAGGCTTTTTCTGTATTTGGTGTTGATACAATGGTTAGTGCTATTGATGGAAAATGTTATCAACAAATACCTGAATTTTGGCTCAACTCGGTTAATGACGGCACTATGGAAAAAATTCTAAGAGCCGCTGGGAACCGGAATGAAATAACAATCAAAGGCGATATGTTTGGAAATCAAGAGATGTTACTTAACGGGGCATTGTTTGGACATAATGGTAAAGACGGTACATTCCGTTACTTGATATGTCAAGACACCCCGGAATCCGGTATTTCAGATGAATTTGTAAAGCTGAATATACCATCTTTAACATGGGCCGTGTTTCCCACAGATAAGATTACTGAGGAAGAAATAACAGAAGAAACGCAGGCTATATGGAGACGAATTTATTCTGAATGGTTCCCGACTTCCGGTTATGAACACGCTGATGCACCAGAGCTTGAAGAGTATAAATATATTGGAAATGAAAGATTTATTGCAGAAGTTTGGATACCTATAGTTATAATTTGAATTTGAAAGAATGTTACTATGTAATTATACTATATGTTAAGGCTTTCTGGAAGTATAAACATATTCCGCCATCCATTGAGCCATTTCATTTTCAAAAGGAAATTTAACTGTGTCTGGCACTGGAAGTTCACCATAAATTTTTGTATTGTTGACTTCAACAAATCCTGTATCTTTGCAAACTTGAAGCCATTGATTAACGTCCAGCATCTTATCTTTCCACCCAAATTTTTCTTCGCAATCTAAATGAGAGAACAATAAATCAATCCACTTTTTAGAGTTTTCACTCTCATGATTTTCAACAACTGATTTTGTATAAATAGTATGACCACCACTTTTTAATACTCTGAACGCCTCATGAAACCCATTCATCATTTTAGTCTGCATGCTTTCATAACCGGCATAAGAAAATACAACATCTATCGAGTCACTTAATATAGGTAAATTTGCTCCATCACAAGCCAAATAAACCATTTCTACATAAGGATTTTTCCATTCAGTTGAATAAAAAACTTTATCCCATTTTAAAATACGGTGACTTAAATCTACCATAACTATTGTTACCGGCCAGTTTATTTTTTTTATCTGATGCTTTATCCCTTGTCCTGTTCCGCAAGCTATATCTAATATCAGCCTAGGACGGAGTTTTTCAATCTCTGTCCATATAACATCGGCAGGATTTAAACCCCTTTTATAATTCGGATTCCCAGGCCAGTGATGCTCGTGCAGGTATTGAGGAAACCTTACAACAAATGAAGGGTCTTTTTAAAGGAGATGCACCATGAAAAAGTTTGTATTTACCATGGAGTCTTTGTTAAAAATCAAGGTTTCCATGGAAAAACAATTGAAAAACCAACAGTCTCAAGTGCTGGCAAGTTTAAAGAGCGTGTATCAACAGATGCAATGTGTGGAAAACCAAAAAGCGGATGCCAAAAAGGTTTACTTGTCTAAGGAGGGCATGTGGGCGGAGGATATGAAAATATTCCAAATGCACTATAAATCCCTTGAGGACAAAAGACTTGAAATGAAACGACATGCCGAGGAATTAAAAAAGGAATCGGCTCAAATACAAAAACAATTGATGGATGTGACCATAGAAAAAAAGACTTTGGAGAAGTTAAAACAAAAGCAGTATGAACTGTATATGGTTGAGTACAAAAAAGAGCAGGATAAAGAAATGGATGACATTTTATCTTGCAGAAGAGGTTGAAGGTCACACTGGTTATTGACTGAAAAAGGAGGATGGTTTGTGAAAGGCGGAAATGGTACTGTCATACCTTTACATGTAAATCAAAAGGGTAATTTGAAAATCACAACACAACAATCAAGGGCAAAGGTCAGCCCCTTTGCGGCGTCCTTTGCCACACTTGTTCTGCTGTTATTGTGTTTTGGCATGCTGATCACCCTCATATATTTCAATGTAGGGGATATAGGATTGGAAGTCCTGCATTTGTTAAGAACCAATGATTCTGTATATATGGCCGAACAAGAAGAGATCAAAAACACCGGTAACAATCTTGCCGCAAAAGAAGATGAATTGAACCTCTATGAAAAAGATCTTAAAAGAAAAGAAAACGATCTTTTAAGAAGGGAAGATCAACTGATCAAAGCAGAAAAAGATTTGCAAGAAAAATTAGAATTGGCTTCCGTTGCGTTGGATGAGTTGTCTTCGGAAGGCGATTCCTTGCAAGAGTTGGTGGAAATCTATAGATCTATGGAGCCAAAGACCGCGGCAAACATTATGGCAAGGCATGAAGATGAGCAAATGATTATCAATATTTTAAAATATATGAAACCGGGTACTGCCGCTTCGATATTAAGCGCTTTGAACCCGGAAATCGCTGCGAAATATATGGCACAAATGGGTGAAAAGGAGGAAACGGAATGAACTGTGTACAGGTAATAGAAAAAGTTCCCCTTCAACTTGAACCTTCGACGAACTGCAAAAAGGAAAAACCGGATGTTTTCTTTTTGTTGTTCGGTGAATTTTTAAAGAGTGAATCTTTGGTACAAACTCAAGAAGAAACGAAAGAGGATGATGTGAATGTAATCAACCTTGTCAATACATTGATTCCTATTCAAACCATTTCGGAACTTCCGGAGGATCAAGAGCAAAAATGTGCCACATCTTGCGTCACCCCTCTTAAAAGACCAAGCTATGTACCGGTCTGTTTACAAGAGATGAATCAAGAGTTGAGTATGGATGTGGAAAACTTGAATGTTCATTCATCAGTAACGGAGAAACCTGTAGCAGTATTTACAGAAGAACTACCGACAAATAATCAATTTATGCCTTTTTTGATGCAGTCGGATGAAGATATACCAACGATGGACATACCGGATGTGTCTATAGGTAAAGGAAATGACGGGGAGATTTTCCTTAAGGTTCGTCAAGAAGTGCCTCAAGATTTACCTCAAGATTTACCTCAAGATTTGCCCCAAGAGATGCAGGTTAAAGAAGGACCGTCTAAAAGGACAGACCAACTCTCTTTTAACCCGGCGGTGTCTTTTCAAGCCGGATTGGATCCGAATGCTTTTATAGAAACAGATGCTTTACCTAAAGTCTACCCTGATGAGGAAATTCGACATATAACTCAAAATGTTATTGATTATATAACCCAAAGTGGTGAAGTAAAGGGTTCCAGAGAGATGGAGGTTCATTTACAACCTCGCTATTTGGGAGATTTACATATCCATATCACAGAAGAAGAAAACCGGTTGGTGATCAAAATAAAAGCATCCAATGAAGAAGTGAAGAAAGCTCTGGATGAAAAGTTACCATATATAACAGACAACCTGAAGATTCAAGGTGTATCAGTAAAGGAAATCGAGTGTTCCGGTTTTGAGCAAAAGATGGATTTTGTAAACCTTTCAAATCATTCTTTAGATCACAAGGACAGCGGACATCATCGGTACACCGGAAATGATATGCAATGGGATTCCGGTGAAGAATCCGTCGAAATCAAGGATGAAATACATGTTGCGGTAAAGCAAGTTCCCCGATACTCGGTGGATCTATTGGCATGATAAGGAGTGAAAAATGGATTACATCAATGTAAACACAGTTAATATTACAAATCAATACAACAAGAACGGGACCATACAACAAGCTAAGAACAACAAGGATGATTTTTTAAAAATTCTTGTTTCCCAGTTGCAAAACCAGGATCCTTTGAATCCGGTAAACGACACCGACTTTATTGCGCAAATGACCCAATTTAGTATTGCTGAAGAAGTCACCAAAATCAATTCGAATTTTCTAAAGGCGGTGTCTCTCACCGGAAAAGAAGTTTATGCAAAAATGACCGGAGAATATCTTACCGAATATGTTCAAGGAATGGTTGAGAAAGTTTTCTTTGAAAACGGACAAGTATTTGCATTGATCGACCAAAAGCAAGTGAAGATTTCCGATATATTGGAAGTTCTATATAACAACACAAATCAAGAGGAGGACAATATATTATGATGCGTTCATTGTATTCCGGAGTATCCGGATTAAAAAATCATCAAACCAGAATGGATGTGATCGGCAATAACATCTCCAATGTAAACACGGTTGCTTTTAAAAGCGGTAGAGTGACATTTCAAGACATATACAGTCAAACTCTAAAAACTGCAACAGCCGGGAACATGGGTGTAGGGGGAACAAACCCGGTTCAAGTGGGTTTAGGTTCCGCCATATCAACCATTGATACCATCTTTAACGGTGCTGCAGCACAAAGAACGGACTATCCCTTGGATGTCTCCATAGAGGGAGACGGCTTCTTTGTGGTCAGAGATTCCAGCGGCACCTATTTTACCCGTGCGGGTAACTTTCATATCGATCAGTCCGGAAACTTGGTGAACGCAAACGGATTGCATGTATTGGGTGTAAACGGTCAGGCAGTTGCCTTAAACGGTAATTATCATGATATCAGCATTAATGACTTAGGACAATTGACGGGTATCCAAACCGGTCAAAGCCAAGCACAAGTCATCACAACTTTGGGTATTGCGGTATTTTCAAACAACAACGGTTTATCCAAAGCAGGTGAATCCTTGTATGTGCAAACAGCTGCTTCCGGAGCACCAAAAAGCTTAGGGACCCTTTATTGCCAAGCCGGATCCGATGGAGCGGGCACCATCAATCCGGGTTCATTGGAAATGTCCAATGTGGATCTTACCAATGAATTTACCGATATGATCGTAACTCAAAGAGGTTTCCAGGCAAATGCAAGAGTGATCACCACAACGGATCAGATGTTGGAGGAAATGGTCAATCTCAAACGATAGAACCAATGAATGGAGTTTAAATGATAAGGGTAACAAGGATTAATGATTCGATAATATATATCAATCCCGACTTGATTGAGTTTTTAGAAGAGACTCCGGACACCGTTGTAACCATGACAACCGGTAAAAAACTGATTGTAAAAGAGTCGATCGGTGAAATTCAAAAGGTTATCGTCGAGTACAAAAGGGGAGTCTATTTGAATCCTCCCAAAGAAATTATTAGAAGGGATTGAGGATTGTCAGATGAATTTTACAGGAATAATCGGAGTTTTGGCAGGCTTTCTCGCCATCGCCATCAGTATTATGATTAGCGGTGAGATCGGCGCTTTCTGGGATGTGCCTTCCGTATTAATAACTATAGGCGGAACAATTTTTGCAACAATTGCAAGCTATAGCTTTAAGCAGTTTGCCGCCTTAGGCAAGATGCTTCCCATAGCAATGAAAAAGGAAGACTTTGATGTTCAAGAAAGCATTGATTTGTTGTTGGAGTTGTCCATGATACAAAGGAAAAACGGCACATTGGCATTGGAAGAAGAAGCGGCAAAACTGGAAGAACCATTTTTGAAAAAAGGCATCCTTATGATCGTGGACGGCTCGGATCCTGAACCGGTGAAGAACATCATGGAGACGGAGATGAACTTCATTGAAGAAAGGCATGGTCAAGGACAAGCCGTTTTGTTAAGCATGTCTTCATTTTCTCCGGCATTCGGTATGGTGGGCACATTGATCGGTTTGATCAATATGTTAGGGGACTTGGAGAATACTTCCGCGCTAGGCCCTAGCATGGCTGTGGCATTGATCACCACCTTTTACGGTGTGGTGATGGCCAACCTTGTATTCACACCCTTGGCCACAAGGCTCAAGGAGCGGACTACCCATGAATTAAGACACAAGGAGATGCTCCTCGAAGGTATTTTATCCATTCAGGCAGGTGAAAACCCCCGCATCATCGAGCAAAAATTAAAGGCTTATTTGTCAGACACGGAAAAACGAAAAATGGAAGCTAAGGAAAAAGTAGAGGAAGCTGCTGTTCGCGAAAGGTTAAGGGAAACAAGGAGTGCGTAATGGCAAGAAGGAAAAAGAATGACAATGAGAGTAAAGGTGCTCATTGGATGGATACATACGGGGATATGGTTACACTGCTTTTAACTTTTTTTGTATTGCTATACTCTTTCTCCACAGTGAATGAACAAAAGTGGCAGGAGCTGGTGGCGGCTTTCAACAGGAGTTATACCACTACGCCTCCTATAGGAGAGGAAATGCCTCCCGGCATGGTAGGTAGCGGCGGAGGCCAATCCGGGTTTGAAGAAAACGGTGAAGGTGAGGATGACGAGTCAACCGGAGAACAACCGGAAAGTGAATTTGTGATCCCGGACATGGATCCTCTTTACAAAGGGATTAAAGGTTATGTAATCGACAGCGGATTGGAAAGTGTGATTCATGTATCAAAACAGGATTTGGAAATCATCATTCGTTTTATGGATAATGTTATGTTTGATTCCGGGTCGGCTAAAATCAAGGATGATTATCTTTATATTCTGGACTATATTACGAATGTGCTGATTCAGTATGATGATGAAATCTCCATGGTGAGGATTGAAGGTCATACGGACAACCGCCCCATCCATACATATCAATACCCTTCAAATTGGGAATTATCGGTCAATCGGGCGGTTGCAGTGTTGAAATATATGAT
Organism: uncultured Clostridia bacterium; assembly: GCA_937894465.1. Classification (GTDB taxonomy): domain Bacteria; phylum Bacillota; class Clostridia; order JAAYHZ01; family JAAYHZ01; genus JAAYHZ01. The sequence continues at coordinate 38,765 of CALCRE010000299.1, read as the reverse complement.
CGAAGAAAAAGATTATGAACCGACTAGGATTTCTGCAGTGGGGTACGGTGAATATCATCCCATTGCAGACAATGACACTGAAAGCGGCAGAAGCAAGAACAGAAGGGTTGATTTTGTGATCACCAAAACAGCTGTCAGTGTAAATCAAGGAGAGGAGACTTAAAAACAAATGAAAAAAGGATGGATTGCATTGGTGGTCGTTCTTTTCATGATCATGATCGCCGGTGGTATCTATATTTATAATCTGTCTAAGGAACTAGCCGGAGATGTGGCAGTGCCTTATGATCCCGGAGATGTCTTTGTAACCAATTTAAGTGACGGTAAAAGCCTGGTGAAGGTGGATCTCATGCTTGAGGTACGGAACAAGAAGGCGGTAGCCGGTCTGAAAAAGATCAATTACAAGCTACGGGATTCCATTATATCCGTATTAAGAGGGAAGACCAAGGAAGATCTCATTCAATCGGATCAGTGGAAAAATGAAATATCCGAAAGAATCATGGAAGACTTGGGAATCCAAGATATCGTAGGAGTCTATTTCCAAGAAATTATCGTGCAATGACATTGTAGAAAGGCAGGTTCCGGATAAGTGTCTAACGTTTTGACTCAGCAGGAAATTGATGAGCTGTTATATACCCTGAAGACAGGTAAAGTTCAAAGCCTTGAAAAAGCCCATCCCACAGATGAAGTAAAATACAAAAAATATGATTTCAGACTGGCAAATAAATTTACAAAAGAACAAATGAGGTCATTGGACACCATATTTGATAACTTCTCTTATTTGTTGACCAATTTTTTAACCGGTACATTGAGAATCACTTGTGAAGCCGAGATGATTTCCATTGAGGAACAGAAATTTCTTGAATTCTCCAACAACCTGCATGCAAATGAGTTGTTTACTATTTTGGCCATGGAACCCCTAACCGGGTCATCTTTAATGGATCTGTCTCCTCAAACGGCATATGCAATGATCAACAGGGTGTTAGGCGGTCCTGCTGATGCCGTGGATAAAGGCAAGAGCAATTTTACAGAGATTGAACTGGTCATTATGGAAAAGCTACTAAAGCAAATCATTCGGTTATTGGAGGAGGCATGGAGCAAGGTGGTGCCCATTCAGGTATCATTGGACAGGATGGAAGTGAATCCTCAGTTTGCTCAAATCGTTTCCGCAAGTGAGACGGTGGCTATTATTACCATGAATATAAAGATCAATCAGATTGAAGGTCTGATGCACTTTTGTCTGCCTCATATGTCCATAAAGCCCATAGAGAGGCAATTGTCCATGCGCTCCATCTATGTAGGGAAGAACGAGAAAAAGGAAGCGGACCGTAAGGACAAGAAGATCGGCGGGATGATAAAAGATTCCCGACTTGATTTGATTGCAAAGTTCAACACCACATATACCTCCCTTCTCGATTGTGTCAACCTCCAACCGGGTGATGTGCTTTTATTGGATCATAAAGTGAATTCTCCCATTCACCTGTATGTGGAACACATGCCTAAATTCAAGGGCAGGTTGGGGGTAAAAGGCAACAAATACGCCGTTCACATATCAAATGTAGTTTATAAGGAGGAGGGACAATGATTTTAACAGAAGTTGAAATAGATACGTTAGGTGAGATCGGTAATATCAGTATGGGCGCTTCTGCTACAGTTCTTTACGAACTGATTGGAAAAAGAGTGTCTATTACAACACCAAAAGTAACCGTGACGGATATGGAGCGGTTAACCGACGAATACCGGGTTTCCTATGTGATTGTGGATATCAAGTTCAATGCAGGTGTTACAGGTCATAATATTTTGGTCATGAAACAAGACGACGTGATGGTGCTCACCGACTTGGTGATGGGCGGTGACGGTACTTCCACAGAAGGCGAACTTGACGAAATCAGGTTAAGCGCTATTTCTGAGATCATGAATCAAATGATCGGGTCATCCTCCACGTCATTGTCCAATATATTGAATTCGGTTGTGGATATAGAGCCTCCTGTGGTGACCCAAACCAAATTCAGTGATATTTCTGTGATCGATAAAGAAAAAACACTTGTAAAAATCAGTTTCAAAATGGAAATTGAAGGTCTACTCAATAGTGAACTGATGCAAATCATGCCTGTTGATTTTGCAAAGGATCTTGTAAGGGGGTTATTAAATGAACAAAGTGAGGTTGAGGAAATGCCGGAGAAAAACCTGGAAACTCGAAAACAAATCAATATAGAACCGTTGAATCTACCGTCATTTGATGAAGAGGAAAACATTAAGATCAAAGATTCCAAGAATATTGATATCTTACTTGATGTGCCTTTGCCCATAACCGTGGAATTGGGAAAAAGCAAAAAGACCATCAAGGAAATCGTCGATTTAAGTGAAGGATCTATTGTGGTATTGGACAAGCTTGCAGGGGATCTTGTGGATGTGGTTGTAAACGGCAAGCTGATTGCAAAAGGCGAGGTGGTAATCATTGATGACAACTACGGAGTTCGAATCACCGAACTTGCCGAAGGCGCCAAGGGGGATCTGCGATAATGTTGAAAGGAGAAACTGCTTTTGATACGGTAATGTACTTGGCTTTTTTTATATTGGTCATTTGTCTGACACGGTTTACCGTCATCCGTTTGGCTAGGACAAACAGGATGCATAAAAGTGCAAACATGCATGTGATTGAACGTACAGACATTGACAAGGGTAAATCCGTTGTCCTTTTAAAAGCCGGAGGTCACGTATATCTTTTAGGGTTCACAGAAAATGATATCACGCTGATCGATACATTGGATCCTGAAAATGTGGCGGTAGAACAAAGCAGTCCGGAAAACCATTCATTTGAGAAGATGTTGGGTAAGTTTTTAAAAGGGGGTGTTATGTATAAAAAGAATAAATAAGCACCGGTTCCTGATTGCGATATTCTTAATGTCGATTTACCTTTTGGGGAAAGAGACCTCCACGGCTTCTGCACAGCCCTTGATTGATATAGACCTTTTGACAGATACACCGGAAGGTGTATCAACAACGGTAAAACTTCTGTTGTTTCTAACGGTTTTATCATTGGCGCCATCCATATTGATCATGATGACTTCCTTTACACGGATCATTATTGTGCTTTCATTCACAAGAAATGCCATGAATACGCAACAAGCGCCGCCCAATCAGGTTCTTATCGGTTTGGCTTTGTTTTTAACTTTGTTCATTATGAAACCGGTGATTACCGAAATCAACGATACGGCGTACAAGCCTTTTATGGAAAACACCGTCGGGCAACAGGAAGCCCTTGATACGGGAGCAGCGGTGATCAAGGAGTTCATGTTGAAGAATACATACAGTGAGGACGTGAATTTGTTTATCGAATTGTCCGGAGGGCAAGCCCCGGAGACGTTGGATCAACTGCCCTTGACAACAGTCATTCCCGCATTTATAACAAGCGAACTTAAAACTGCTTTTAAAATGGGATTTTACTTGTACATCCCCTTTATAGTTATAGACATGATTGTTGCAAGCACATTGATGTCCATGGGTATGATGATGTTGCCACCCACATTAATATCCATGCCTTTTAAACTGTTGTTGTTCGTATTGGTGGACGGTTGGTCGATGACCGTAGAAACATTGGTAACAAGTTTTAATTAGGAGTATATATGGGACAATCCGATGCAGTAACCATCATTCAAGAAGCTTTATTAACGGTGATTCAAGTGGCGGCTCCGGTGTTGGCGGCCGGTTTGTTCACAGGAATCCTTGTGTCCATTATTCAGGCCGCCACACAGGTCAATGAACAATCATTGGGCTTTATCGCTAAAATTGTCACCATCTTTTTGGCAATCATTCTTTTCGGCCCTTGGATGCTAAACAAGCTGATGGATTTTACATTGACACTTTATGACTATATGTCCATGGCGGTAAGGTGATAAGATGCTGGACGAAACGGTACTTTTAAGCTGGACGGCTCAATTTTTATACATATTCTTGCGGGTGGCGGCCTTGTTCACCTTGTCACCGGTTTTAGGGAAGAAGAACGCACCTCCCGGCTTAAAAATATTGCTTTCTTTGTTTTTAACGTATGTTTTAATCAACTTGTTTCCTCCGGTTCAGCAAGAGACGGGCTTATACGAGTTTATCAACAATTGTATCAAAGAGTTAATTACAGGTTTGAGCATGGGCTTTGTTACAACGTTGTTCTTCTCAGCGGTTTTATCCGCAGGTCATATTATTGACACCCAAATCGGCTTCGGAATGGCGCAATTATTTGATCAAAGAACCGAGTCCCAAGTACCCTTAGTGGGGAATATGCTTCATATATTTTTCCTTGTCCTGTTTTTTATAACTAACAGTCATCATACATTGATCCGGATATTGGCCGAGACCTTTGTGTTGATGCCACCGGGAAATTTTGAAATCAACCTCGATATAGGGGTTGTTATGGTGGAGTTTTTCCTGTTAACCGTAGCTTTGACTTTGAGGTTGGCCATGCCGGTCATGGCGGCTATGTTCATTACAGAAACGGCTTTGGGTATTGTCATTCGAACCGTTCCCCAAATGAACATGTTTGTTGTGGGCATACCCATCAAGATCATCGTGGGCTTTGTTGTTATGGTTTTGACCGTCCCTGTATTCTTCGGGCTCTCCGGCAACATGTTTGATTTGATGTTTACGAGTATAAGGGAGTTGGCAAGAAGGATGGTTTTGTAAAATGATGTTCATGATGATGGCGTCAGATGACCGTACTGAAAAAGCCACGCCTAAAAGAAGAAGAGATTCAAGGGAAAAAGGCGAAGTTCGAAAGAGTACAGAGCTTAATTCCGCTATTACGTTGCTGGCCTTGTTTGCATCACTTCGTTTGTTGGGATCTTTCTTTTTGGAGAAGACAACACTTGCTTTTGTTGATCTTTTTCAAAGTGTCCACCCTAATGAGGGGGCATTGGATTTAGGTTATGTATATCACTATTTGTTTAAAGCCCTGGTATCCATTGTTGTTGTCATTGCGCCGATATCGGTGATTGCATTGGTATTGGCCGTATGTGTCAACTGTTTGCAATTCGGATTTTTGTTTTCAACCAAAGCCTTGAAACCAAAGTTTTCAAGAATGAACCCCATCAGCGGTTTAAAGAGGATGTTTTCGGCAAAATCCCTGATGGAGCTTTTAAAATCCGTGATCAAGGTGGTCATAATATCCTCCATCGTTGTCAATACCGTCAAAGCCCATGCAGATCATATACCTTTTTTGATGACGATGGATTTATTGTCATCTGCAAAATTTATGCTGGATACATCCATGGATGTGGCATTGAAAGCAGGCCTTTTTCTTTTGATTTATGCTCTGGGTGACTATCTTTATACCTGGTGGGAATACGAGAAAAATCTGCGTATGACCAAGCAAGAGGTCAAAGAAGAATACAAGATGTTGGAGGGAAACCCCGAAACAAAAGGTCTGATCAAAAGAAAGCAAAGAGAAATCGGCATGAGCAGGATGATGCAAGCCGTACCCAAAGCCGATGTGGTAATCACCAACCCCACCCGGCTGGCCATTGCCCTCCGGTATGAGCCGGAAGCCGATTCGGCACCGGTGGTGGTGGCAAAAGGTCAAGGCTTTGTTGCGGGAAAGATCCGTGAGAAGGCAAAAGAACATGGTGTGGAAATGGTAGAGAACAAACCCTTGGCCCGGGCTTTATACAAATCAACGGAAGTAGGAAAGCAGATACCCGCGGAGTTCTATAAAGCGGTAGCCGAAATACTTGCATGGATTTACAAGATCAAGAAAGGAAAGTGATGTACATATGAAAACAAAGATAGGGGACAGTTTGATTGCCGTTTCAATTGTAGGTGTCATTTTATTGATCATGATACCTCTAAGGCCTAAGGCTCTTGATTTTTTGTTCATATTCAACATATTGATTTCCATTGTCATATTGCTCACCGCCCTTTATATCACCGAACCTTTGCAATTTTCCGTGTTCCCTTCCCTTTTGTTGATTGTCACATTGTTCCGATTAGGTCTTAACATTGCAGCCACTCGACTGATCTTGTCCAACGCAGGGGATGCCGGAAAGGTGGTAAAAACATTCGGCTCCTTTGTCATTGGTGATAACTTTGTTGTGGGAATCATCTTGTTTCTCATTATGGTCATAGGACAGTTCATTGTCATCACAAAAGGTACCGAGAGGGTTTCGGAAGTTGCAGCCCGCTTTACATTGGATGCCATGCCGGGGAAACAAATGGCCATCGATGCAGATTTGAACTCCGGGGTGATTGATGAGGTTATGGCTAAGGTCAGGCGCAGGGACGTTCAACGGGAAGCCGACTTTTACGGATCCATGGATGGGGCTAGCAAGTTCGTAAAAGGAGATGCCGTGATGGGGATCATCATCACAGCCATTAACTTTGTAGGGGGGATCATCATCGGTATGGTCATGGATCAGTTGACCTTTGATGATGTATTAAGTACTTATGCGTTATCGGCAACAGGTAACGGGATATTAAGCCAACTGCCTGCTCTTTTGGTTTCCACCGCCACAGGTATCACGGTCACAAGAGCCGCATCGGATGAAAACATCGGGACCAACATCAGAAAGCAGCTGTTTACACAGCCGGATGTTTTAATCGTATCCGGTGTCATTGTGGCGGTGGTCAGCTTGATTCCCGGTCTTCCCAAATTGTCCATGTTGTTCTTTGCAACCTTGTTTGTGGTATTAGGTTATTCCCTAAAGAAAGCGACCAAAGAAAAGCAAGTGAAAGAAAAAGCCCAAGAACAAGAAAAGGCAGTGAAGGAAACCAGAAAGGCCGAAGATATCAGCACATTTTTACAAGTGGATAAAATCGAGTTGGAGTTCGGTTACAATATCATTCCTCTTGTGGATGTCAACCAAGGGGGAGATCTTTTGGACAGGGTGGTGGCCATCAGAAAGCAATGTGCCGTTGAATTGGGGTTGGTGGTACCGGTGGTACGTTTGCGGGACAATATGCAGCTTTCACCGGACAAATATGTCATCAAGATCCGAGGTGCCAAGGTGGCAGAAGGCACTGTGTATGCAGACCGATATATGGCAATCAAAAACGATGACACTCAAGACACTATTGAGGGTATTGAAGACTTTGAGCCTGCATTCGGTTTGCCGGCTAAATGGGTGGATCAAAAGACAAGAAGTAAAGCCGAGATGTCAGGTTACACATTGATCGAACCCACTTCAGTCATCGCAACCCATTTGGCTGATGTGTTAAAACACCATGGACACGAGCTTTTGGACAGGCAACAGGTCAAAGACTTGATCGACATGATCCACAAAACCCAACCGGCGTTAATAGAGGATTGTGTTCCAAAAGTCGTGTCCTTGGGAGAGGTGCAAAAAGTATTATCCTATTTGTTAAAAGAAGGAATTCCCATTAAGGATATGACCACCATATTGGAAACATTAAGCGATTACGGGCAAATGACAAAGGACACTCAGATGTTGACCGAATATGTAAGGCAAAACTTGAGAAGGGTCATCACTGCAAAGTTCGTGCCGGAAGGAAAGGCTCCGGTGATGATGCCGGATCCGGATTTGGAGCAGTTGATCCTGGATAACATTCATCAAACCAAACAAGGGTCTTATGTCAATCTGGAACCTACTGTATTGCAAAGCATGTTGACCAAAGTGAAGGATGCCATAGAATCCTTTACTCAAATGGGCTTGCAACCTCTGGTGGTCACATCCCCGGTGGTGCGATTTCACTTTAAGTATTTAACAGAACAATTGGCACCGGATCTTGTTGTTTTATCTTTTAATGAAATAGAGCCCCATGTACAACTGATCAACAAGCATGTGATCACAGCTTAAATTAGTTTTACACAAGGGATGAATAGATGAAAGGAACGGATTGTATGTTTGAAACGAAAACGGATGTCGATGAATTGTGGAAGAGGTATCAAAAGAAAAAGGACCTTACGGATCGAAATGCCTTGGTGGAACACTACATTCATCTTGTTAAGAAAATATCGTTTAAGATGGTGCAAAGTTACGGAAAGTTTGTGGAAACAGATGACTTGATGAGCTGTGGAGTCATGGGGCTGATGGATGCGGTGGCAAAGTATGATATGGAGAAGGAAACCTCTTTCGAAACCTATGCAACTTATCGAATCAAAGGAGAGATCATTGACTTTCTTCGAAGGCAAGATTTCTTGCCTGTAAATGTAAGGAGCAAGATCAAAAGGGTGGAATCGGCTTATGAAACCATCCAAACACAAACCGGAAAGCCTGCCACGGAAGAGGAAGTTTGCAAACACTTAAGTTTGGATAAAAAGCAGCTGCGAAAGATATTGGACGATTCATACACCTATAATATTTTAAACCTTGACGAAGTATTGGAAAACACCGGATTGGAACCGGCATCCGATGATGAAGAGTCAATGCCCGGTGCAAGCCTTGTACATAACGAATTGAAACACTCTCTTGCAGAGGGCATAGACTTGTTGTCAGACAGGGAAAGGTTGGTGATCACACTATACTACTACGAGGAACTGACATTAAAAGAGATTGGAGTTGTATTGGGTGTCAGTGAGTCGAGGGTTTCCCAAATTCATTCCCAGGCATTGTTTCAATTAAGGAGCAAACTGAAAAGTTTTATAGATGCCTAAAGGTTTTCAGTTTTGAGGCGATATAAGTAATATAACGGGGGGAAATTAAAATGATAAGAGGATTGTATACAGCCGGAACCGGCATGATAACACAAAGAAAAAGGCTGGATGTAACGGTAAACAACATGGCCAATGTTGAAACAACCGGGTTCAAGCAAGATAAACTCTTGGTAAAATCTTTTGCCGAAATATTGATATCAAGATCGGATGATGCGGGTTATGAGAATGTTGGGTCTGTCAACAATGGAGTCCATGTGGATGAGGTGTTTACTGACTTTGTTCAAGGTGCATTGGAACAAACAGATCGATTGACCGATTTTGCTATACAAGGAGAAGGCTTTTTTGCTGTTAATACTCCGGAAGGGGTCCGATACACACGGGACGGATCGTTTCAAACGGATGAAAATATGCAATTGGTGACCGGCTCGGGATATCCGGTTTTAGGGATGAACGGAGAACCCATTTATTTAACCTCGGTTGAATTTTATGTAGACTTGATCCAATTGACAAACTTTACAAACCCGGAGTATGTAAGAAAAGTCGGAGACAACTTGTATGAGGGCTTAGAAGGTGCAGAACCGGTTATGGCAGGGGGGAAAATAAGGCGAGGTTTTTTGGAAGGATCCAATGTGGATTTGGTAAGACAAATGACCGACATGATGGAAATAACAAGGGCTTTTGAAACCAATCAAAAAATAGCGTCTATCATTGATGAGAGTTTAGGCTTAGCTGTCAAAGACATAGGAAGGGTTTAAGGAATTATTATATGATCCAATCGTTATACACTGCCGTCTCTGCCATGACGGCACATCAAAAGAATATGGACCAATTGGCTGATAATATATCCAATGTCAACACAACCGGATTTAAAGGCAAGACGGTAGGCTTTAAAGATGCCTTGTACCGCACCATGGAAACACCGGTACAAGAATCGGAACAGAACAATTTGCAACAAGGTCATGGTGTGCTGGTGGGGGATATAAAGACAGCTTTTACACAAGGGTCTTTTGAACAAACGGATATCAAAACTGATTTTGCCCTTGAAGGGGAAGGGTTCTTTGCAGTGGATTCCAATGAAGAAATATTCTATACCCGAGACGGAAACTTTAATATAGGGATAATAGATAATACCCCGTATTTGGTTACGAAAGAAGGATATTATGTATTGGATCAAAACAGGAACCGTATTGTAGTGTATGACGGAGAGAATATCAGCAGAATGCCGGGGGTGTTCAATTTTGTCAATCCTCAAGGTCTGTCTTCACTAGGTAGTAATTACTATGAAACAACAGAAAGTTCCGGGCAGGCTCAAGACGGAGCAACCTCTATCGTAAAGCAAGGATATTTGGAAAGCTCCAATGTCAGTGTAACGGATCAGTTAACAAGGATGATACGAATTCAAAGAGCGTATCAAACAGCGGCCAGAGCCATCACCACGGCAGATGAGATGGAAGGCTTGGCTAATAATATAAGGCGGTAATATATGAAGATTAACCCGATCAAACCGGCGGATTATATAGCAAAATATAAAGTAACTGCAAGTGAAAAAAGGCAACCGGAAATTCAACAACAAGATCGACTGGAGCTTTCGGAAGAAGCAAAGGCCTATATGACTGCAGTAAAAGCCGCTAAAGCATCCGGTGACATAAGGCCGGAGAAGGTTTCACAAATAAAAAAGGCGGTGGAGAACGGAACATATAAGGTTGACAGTATGGATGTTGCAGATAGCATGATAAGAAACAGCAAGAAAGTTCAAAAGTAAAGGGGTCTTTTCAATGAATTACATAGAGCAATTAATCGATGTGTTGGAAAAGCAAAAGAATCTGCATATATTTATGCTTGAGCTTTCTGAAAAAAAGACCCAAGTGATCATACATAACGATGTAAAAGAGTTGGACTATATTGTAAAGCAAGAGCAAACTTGGTTAGAGGAGTTGGAAGAGTGCGAAAAAACAAGGGAAGACCTTTGTGTGAGCATTGCTCACAATTTGAAATTGGATCCAACAACCATTGATATAAAACAAGTTCTAGCTCAAACCCCTCCCGAACTTCAAGATAAGCTTTCTTTACATGTGAAAGAACTTCAAAGCGTTTTGAAAAAACAAAAGGATTTGAATGATCTTAACAGCAAATTACTAAACAACAACCTTAAATACATCAACGAGGTGGTCAACAAAATCGTGATGGGAGAGACGGAGCAGGATACTTATAATCATTCGGGAGACCGAGCCCTTGTGCAAAAGCGGAACATTATTGATACAACCGTATAATAAGCAAACTTTAGGAGTATATATGACATTTTTTGGATTTGAAATATCAAAAAAAGGATTGTTTTTTAACCAAGCGGCATTGAATGTGACGGCACACAATGTAGCCAATGCCGATACAAAAGGATATACGAGGCAAAGAGTCATCGGCTCTTCCATAGAGCCGGGGATGAGCTCGTCACTTCTTGCCGACTATTCAAATAGAATCGGTGAAGGTGTGGACATTCAAACCATTGAACGTATACGAAACGATTTTTTGGATAGACAATTTAGAGAAGAGAATTCATCAACAGGAGAATGGAATGTCAAATCCGAAGCCCTATCCTATATGGAAGACATATTCAAAGAGCCTTCTGATACCGGCATCAGCCATGCGTTGAATCTGTTCTTTAACGGACTAGAGGAGCTTTCTAAAAATGTCGGCAGTAAAGATGTAAGGACAAGCTTTATGCAACAAGCCATCAGCTTGACAGAAACCTTGAATTATACGAGTAACCAATTGCAAAAAGCGCTAAAGGATCAGGAATTTCAACTTGCTCAATCGGTGAAGCAGGTCAATGAAACCATAAAAAATATCGAATCATTAAATGAGCAAATAGCAAGATATGAATTAAGCGGTCAAAACGCCAATGACTTAAGGGATAAAAGAGATGTTTTTATGGACCAACTTTCAGAGTATGTGGATGTTACCTTTTCCGAAGTGCTTGTAAACGACCGAAGCAACTCGGCACAACAAGTTCTTTTACCGGACCCAGACCAAATGCCACCGTTTTTATCCGGTAAGTTGAAAGGTCATGTGGATATGATCACAGGAGCGACGGATCAACAAAAAGGAATCCCCTATTTTCTAAACCTGTTAGACGATTTTGCACAAAAATTGGTGACAGAATTCAATGCAGTGCACAAAGCAGGATGGACTTACCCGAATACCGAGGAAAATATTGAGTCTCAAACCGGAATCAACTTTTTTGATGATACCTGCACCAAGGCATCCAATATAAGGATTAATCCCTTGTTGACCAATGTCAACTACATTGCCGGATCCTCCGGGAAAGTTGAAGCTGGGGAGAACACCGGGAATAACGAAAACATACTGGCCTTGTTGGCATTAAGGGATGATGATACAAAGGGTGACTTCGAAGCGTTTTTAAGAAGCTTTGCTTCAGAGCTGGGTGTGGAAACATCCTATGCAAACAATATGTCGACCAACAGAGGCTATTTGTTATCGAATATAGAATACAGGAGAGAATCGATATCCGGTGTATCTTTGGACGAGGAAATGGCCAATATGATCAAGTATGAAAAGTCATACCAAGCGTCTTCAAGAATGATCACCGCAATGGATGAAATGTTGGATTATTTGATTAATAAAACCGGCTTGGTAGGAAGATAATCAAAGGAGGGAACTTAACCATGCGAATTACCAATTCAATGATGTCTCAAAACATGCTGAAGAACTTAAATCAAAATATGATAAAAATGAATAAGTACCAGATACAGATGGCCACAAACAGTAGGATTACCAAGCTTTCAGACGATCCTGTAGGGGTTACCCAAAGCCTACAGGCAAGAAACAGCTTGGAGAGAATCAGCCAATACAAGAAAAATGCTCTTGATGCTAATTCCATGATGACATTTACCGAGACTGCTTTAATGGATCTGGGGAATTACATCACCCGTGCATATGAATTGGTCATTGACTCGTCAAATGCAACCAAAAGCCCTTCCGAAAGACAAGCCATCGCAGTGGAAATAGAGCAAATAAAGGAGCAATGCATACAGACATTGAACACCACATGCTCCAACAAATACATATTTGGTGGTAATAACACGGCAAACACTCCTTTTACCCAAGCAGACGGAGAAATTTTGTACAATGGAGAAAATATATTGTTAGGAGATACCGGTATCCTTTCAGGCTTAAAAGATCAAGGGGTATCTTACAAACTGGGAAAAGGCATTGAAATGGAAATCAGTATGAACGGTTTGGAAGTGGTGGGATTCGGTGCGGATAACATCCTCAATCAGTTAGATGAATTAAAAAAACGTTTGGATAATGACCTTCCTGTTACCGACTATATTACAAAACTCAACGATGCAAAAGAACATATTTTGTCATTGGTATCCGAAATAGGGGGAAAGTCCAACCGCCTTGATCATCTCATTGCCCGTTATGAAAATGATTTGATTAATTATAAAGGGATCCAATCAAGGGTGGAAGATATTGACCAGGCCGAAGTGATCACACAGTTTAAAATGCAAGAAGCCGTCTACAGAACGGCTTTGTCCGTCGGTGCAAGAGTGATACAGCCTTCCTTGATGGACTTTTTAAGATAGAAGGTGAGATAGGTGTATTCCGTACAAATCAAACAAACCATGGCTTCAATTGGCATTGAGACCCAAAGAGCACGGTTTGAAATTCAAAATCCAAGACCGCATCTTAAGATCATACAAAACAAGGCACAATTTAAAATACATAAAAGACTGCCCAAGTTTAAAATGATTCAAGAAAACCATTTGGTGTCATCCGGCCGGTTGACAAATATGGCTTTCTCTTTAGAGCGGTTTCAAAAAGCCAGAGAGATGACCTTAGAAGCAATAGGCCGGATTGCATCTGAGGGGGATGCTTTGATGCGGATTGAAAACAAAGGGAACCCTATACCGGAGCTTGCCATACAGAATTCCCAAGACAATGTGGAGATCAATGTGGGAATACCACCACAAAACAAAATTGAATGGGATGAAGGACAATTTGAATTGGAATGGTCAGAACAGGAATTGAAAATGGATTGGTACATTGAACACAAACCTAAAATCATTGTTCATCCCCATAGTATAAAAATCTATGTGAAGAACAAGCCTTCCATAGAAATATCTGTTAAGGAAAACAAAAAGGGACTGAAAGTAGATAAAAAGATATAAAGATGGAGGAAACCATGAGCACTTGTGAAATAAAGAAAAGTGAAGAAAAGATCATTACCTTCTATAACGGGATACCGGGGTTGGAAGAAACAAAAGAATTTGTTTTTCTGACACCTCCCGACCTTTACCCCTTCTACATCCTTCAATCGGTAAACCGACCGGACTGTCTGTTACCGGTTGTCAACCCCTTTGACATCTATAAAGAGTATGAACTACCTATCAGTGAAGGCGACATGGAAGCATTGTGCACCCAAAATAAAAAAGACCTTTTGATACTAAATGTAGCAGTCATCTCCAAAGATATTACTAAGATGACCGTAAACATGGCCGCTCCCATTGTTATCAACACCAAGGAACTAGTTGGAAAGCAAGTCATACCCGACAACAGCAACTATTCAATCAGAGAACCTCTATATGAAACCTACTTAAAGCTCAAAAAGAAAGGTGGCCAATCCCATGCTTGTACTGTCTAGAAAAAAAGATGAATATATCCTGATTGGAGACAACATAAAAATCACCTTGCTAGACATAGGGGATGATAAAGTAAGCATCGGCATCGATGCCCCTAAATCCCAAACCATCATCCGAGGAGAGCTCCTAGAACAAACCAAGCAGACCAACCTGGAAGCAATAGAATCTTCTTTAGCAGCCTTATACACGGCAAAAGAACCTGATCCGATAGAAGAGTAAGCAGCTTACAGATAAAATCTTGGAGGGCTTCGTAAAACATATTTAGTAATACAAAAACCCCTTTAATGGTATCCTTAAAGGGGGAACATTTTAACCGGTATTCAATTATCACAGCAGTTCATGTTTCTATCGGTCACAATAGGTTTTATCAGCTTCCGATCCTTTCAAACATTTTCAGCAACCGTATATAATGATTCGCTTCACGTAAAACATGATCGCCAAGCAGTGGAATGATGATTGATTTTATTTCGCATGCAAGAATACCTTTCGTTCCTTGTTCTTTGAAGTTCCGTAAATCTTCCGTCGCTCTTAAGCTCTCGTCAGTAACACTAGCCGAGGGAACAGTCTCATCCATTGCTGCTTGTGCTTCTGCTGTCAATAAGTCAAACTCATTTCCAAAATTATTAGCTAGAGTGATCAAATTGTCCTCTGTTGGGTCAAGCAATCCTCGAATAAACTTGGCATGCTCCGCCATTTGCCTGTTCCAGAAAAACTCCAGATCGTGGGCCTCTCTTTCCAGATTTACCTCTTCCCCGTTTTGTAGTCTTCTAAGCTGCATTAGATATAACTCCGCCTCACGAATAATGTGTATAATCAATAACGGATAATTGAATGTAAACATCTTGCAGTTTGAAACATTAGATAAAATATTTGTTTTAAACTGTATTAGCGAAGCAGTTGCATTGATCGCCCTTTGGTTTAATGTATATACACGTCGTTCTAGCATAGGGCTAGGCGTTATCATATCACCGCCGGTTAGTCCTGCTTCTGCTTGCGTCAGTTGCGTCGGTATCTGTACGCCCGTATAATATACGGTTACCATTTCTGCGTTTAAAGTATAAGGTGTTATGACCTCACCGGATTGCAGAACCTCAGGATTAACGACGCCGTTAGAAAGCGTGATAGCTTCTCCTAGGAGCCTGTCAAATTCCATTCGAAAAGCATCCGCTTTCCGAGTATAGCTATCATCTCGTGGTGTAAAAGACGTTTGAAGAAAAAACGAGTGTTCTTTCATGATTCTTGCAAAAAATAAATGTACACCCAAAGACTGCTTTACAAATTCTATGTTCAAGAGCATGGATATTACCTCCGTGTGTAAAGGTTTAATTATATTACCATGTTATGTTAACAGAGCACAAACTGTTACAGGTAAAACAGACATTGAAACTTGATTGATTCAAATCTTACGAACATAATCCAAACAGACTCTTGCATCTGTTTTATTTTAGACCTCCGAATTCAAAGCCATAGATACGGTTTGGATCATCTTGATAAGAAGGTATATGGTCTTGAGCGAGAACGCACAGGAGTGCTTCTCGTAGTTCCTCGGGAATTAATCGGAGCCAAAATCCCCCCACTGCATCCGGTTGACTGTCGGTATAAGAAAGATAGGGTTTAATGACATAGATAGGGGTGTTGCCCATCAGGTCTGCTCCTAAAATATGCAGAACCGGATCTAAGCCGGTATACAACTCGATACTTTTGAGTTTAACATTGGAAAATCCTATTGGATTTGGGTGAAAGGGAGAACGGGTTATGAGAAAAAATACTGACACAGGGAGCTCATTTAATAATTCTTCTGTTTCAAGTAAATATTTTGGGTTTCCGGATGACATGGAAATATGTCTAATGCCTTACTCTTCGGGTTCATTCGGATGTTAGATTTTCTCTTGGTGGGTTTTACTATTATTTCATTTCTCTTGTTTTCCATAAAGCCATTGGATGATTCTTGATACGATCCAGAATCTCCTTATCTTCAAATAACAGTTCAGGAATGTATTCTCCGCTTTCGAACTTGTCCAGAAACTCCCTCTCTTCTTTTGTTAATACCATCAAATCAGTAATGTACTCTTTAATGAGCTTCCTTGCTGACGCCAACTCAAAATCATCTTTCCTTTTAATTACTGGAAATAGCTCTCTTTTTATCTTTTGATTTGTAATCAAGTCAATAGCCGTGGCATCAAAAGTCTTGTTTATATTGTTTTTATCCCTGGCTGATATGGCTGCATAAAATACAATGCACTTTCTTAGCATATCCACTTCTGATTCATCAAACAGCCCGAAATGTATCATATTTCTTGTATCATATAAATCCCTTGCTGCTGCTCTACTAAGTAGCGCATTAATCTTGCTGCCATAAATCTCAAGCGGAGCTAGGGACTTTACTTTATACTCACTTGAGAAATATTCTGTAATGATAGATCTCTCTTCTGCTTCAAGTACATGGGACCGTAGCGAGTAATTGATTTCTATCTTGATGTTATCTTTATTCCCGCTGGCTCCTTGGTAATCATAGACCCATGAATCCAAGCTATGAGGATTCTTCGTCTTTGGATTTTTTGAATAACCCTGGAAAACCATATAGCGATCAATAGTACGATTAATGACTTCTCTGCTTTCAAGCATTTCTTCTCTACTGTTGGTGATTAAATAATCCAAATCAATATCAACAGAAAGACGTGGCAAGTTGAAAATCGTTAGATTAATTGCTGTCCCACCCTTTAATGCAAGACTATCTTTTAGAATTGGATTTATATTTATGTATTCCAAAATATCTGCGAGCCTCGTTACCTTTTCTAAGGTGTCTCTTACAAAGCCTAGTTCCTCGGCTTTCTTCCCTAAATAAACAATGTCGTAATTAGACAAGTAAATCACCTCCATGATCTGTTAATTCAAATAGACCTATCGGTACCATAAGCTCCCATTCACTGATGTAATGGCTATTCACTTTTGCTTCGCTTACAAGATACCGTCTGCTTTTTCCTATTTTGCTTTTGCAATACTCTATAAACTCCCTTGAAAGTTGCATCTCCTTTTGATAGTGATCCAAAAGATATCCGGCTTTTTGATAAAGCCCCTGGGTATTGTATATATCTAGATACCGTTTTAACTTGGTCTCATCCAAGTAGTGGACACCTTCCAAACAGTTTGTGAGTTCTTCAAATCCTCCTATTTTATTGAAGTCGCGGATACTGTCTATGACTGTCCTTTCTAAATCTGTGATCCTAACACCGGTAGTATTCTTTGCCTGTACGACTCCTTCTTCCGTTTTTGAAACAACATATTTATAAGTCACTTGATCATGTTCGAAGTGATTGAACTTTGTTTCTGAAGAAACATATACTTCATAGAAGACTTGATTTCCAAGGCCGTAATATTCAAAGGCACTATGATGAGAGATATAAGCAGTGCCGGTTATGGCACAGGCGATTTGATAACGAGTCGCTACCATCTGTCCTGTTGCCGGGTTAACCGCAGAGTATATATTCTTCCGTATCTTTTTTATCATACCCTTTTTCATTAAACGATTCAGCTGTGTATAGGCTGTCTTCTCATTATCTATCAGCTTCTTCACATCATCAATTGTAAAAACCGGAAACTTTGCCAGTTCAGTAAACGTATCCACTTAACTCACCTCTTTTTAATTTAGTCATGATTTTCTTATATTTAAAGAATAACGTTCCGCTTTTAAAATTATTATAGCCAAGTTAGACAATGTTATTCATACTTTTTTTTAATTTTAGCACGTTATTCTTCATGAGTAAAGAAGATCGTTCTATTCTTAAAAATAAAGATCCAACTAAATGCTATGTCATTGAAAATAAAAAGAAACCCACTAAGACACGCCCAAATATTTACAGGTCACTAAACCCTAAAGTTTTTGGACAAAGAGTAATAGTCAAAACGTAGACACTTTTATGCTATTGGGTTATACAAGAAATTAACCGTCGGTCTTGGGGAAAGTATTCATCAGTTCGTTCTTATAACCCGAAGGAGCAATTAGTTATTAAAAGATATTCTAGAAAAAGCCGGTACCATACAGCCGTGCTGCTCATCATAATGTGGGTCAACCCATATACGAAGGCGACGGTCTCCAGTTCAATCAAATATAATAAGCAAATTTTCCTTTAGCATGGAGGTTAAAAATATAGGCTTCTGCCAAAGGGATACCAAAGGAGTAAAGCATCTTTTTTGTACACTCAAGGCATGTGGAGTGAGTAATACGAATGCAAAGGAAATATTCCGGGAAATACTAAAACTTCGGCTCATGCGAAACAAAATGTAAGACTATGCAATTACGAGAGGGTGTCGGTTTGCAGCTGACGTGCTCTATAGATTAAAAGAGCGTTATTAGACCTTTATAAATCAAAGAATACAGGGATACAGTGAACTCTCGATCAAAAATAAACGAAAAATAAATTTGCGTGAAAGTGAATATAACCTTCTGAAATGTCAACAATATAATAAAATAAGGAAAAATGTATTGCGTTATGCAACGGGAGGTGTTATGATGATCTTGAAAAACATATTAAATTATCCTTGGGGTTTAGAAAGGAGGGCATCTATGAGATTGAATAAGATAAGGATTGGAGGATTTAGAAATATAAGCGATACTGTTGTGGAATTAAATAATATGGTAGCTTTAGTATCGCTAAATAGCTATGGAAAGTCTAATTTACTTCAGGCTATAGACTTTGGAGTGGACTTCATAAAAAATCCAGTTGAAAGAAAAAAGCGTATGATGTCATGGATAAAAGGAATTCCATAGCATCCAAAGACTTTGAAATTGAATTTGAAATGCAGACTGCTATTGATAATGTTACTTACAATGTAATTTATGGTTATCGATTCATGTGGGTAAGAGATGATGACACCGGAGCGAGAATTGTTGGAGAGTGGCTAAAAGTTAAATTAGATGATAAAAATCAAAAGTATAATCAATATATTAATAGAACGGAAGATAATTCATTTTATAAAACATCGGAAACAGGAAGATGTAGTAATAAGATCTCTATTGAGCCAAATGAATTAATCATCAATAAGTTAAAGGCATATGACGGATTATTTTACAGTGAAGTTATAAGAAAGATAAACAATTTAAGTATTCATGTAGAAAGACATCTTGATGCAAGTTCATCATATAGACCAGATCCGTTTATTCGAACAGACATGGAGGTCTTGGAAGTTGATGACAGTGCGAATATACCGAGAGTAATATTTCACCTTAAGAAACAATTCCCTGATAAGTATGAATTACTAATAAGTTCATTTATGCAACTTTTCCCGCAAATCACTGATATTACTGTAGAAGGATTAACTTTTGTGCATAGCGGAAAAACGCAAATACCTCAAGATATACCTTTTAAGGTAACAAACCAGTTGTATGTAATAAACGTAACTGACAAGAATTTGAATCAACCTATTAATTTTGAGAGCATGTCTGATGGAGCAAAAAGAGTGTTTCTGCTTTTAGCTTGTATACTATTGGCTGATATTAATGGGTTATCATTAATTGCTATTGAAGAACCTGAAAACTCAATTCATCCAAGTCTACTACAAAGCTACTTAAGAGTGATATCTCAGTTTTTAGGAGAGTGTAAAGTTATTATAACTAGTCATTCGCCGTTTATTCTTCAATATCTCGAACTATCTAGTATTTATATAGGATTGCCAAACCCCGATGGCGTAGCTAGGTTTTCTAAGGTTCGTCAATCAATGCAGAAAGCACTAATAAATGAAGCTAGTAATGTTGATATGTCTGTAGGGTACTATATTTTTGATCTTCTAAGTGGCTCAGAGAACGATATAGTGGAGTTAAGCAGATTCTTGGAGAACGATTTTTATGAATAAAGGCATTGCAATTTTTATTGAAGGAGAAACAGAGATTGAATTTTACAAAAAGTTGCTTAAAAACATTCGACCTCTGTGTGATGATAGAAAATTTAATGTATCAAAAGTTGTAACAAGAAATTTGAAAGGTATAGGTAATTATAAAAATAGAGCTTATAGAGTTTTCACAAAAACCTCCAGTTAAATGGAAAGATGTAGAAAAGCTTTTACTAGATAACGGTGCTAAAAAAGTTATTCATATTAAAGCAAAAAAATCTATAGAAGATTGGTTTTTAAAGGATTTTTCTGGTCTATGCAAGTATTTAAGATTGCCTAATTCTACAACCATCAGCGGTTCAAATGGTGTTAAGAAATTGGAAAACCTCTTTAAAAAGGCTAACAGAGTATATATTATAGGCGGAGAAACAACTGATTTCATAGGGGTGCTAGACATGAAAAAAGTTATGGAAGAAATATGTTGCGAAATTAAACCTTTATGTAAAGAGTTAGGGGTAAAATGTTCCGGTAAGTTATGTAAGCGTAATGGGTCAATAAAAGCTAAAAGGGGTTAGTATATGGTCAGCGTTATTTCAACGAAGGCACTTTAAATACCGTCAAAGGCGTTATTTGGAGTGATTAGGTCTTAACAAACATGTGTACTTTGATCCTGTTTTATGTGCCATAATACCTCAAAAAAAACCAGGAGAAAGAATATGCCCTATCCAATTGAAAAAAAGCTTGTTGTTGGTGTATCTTCAAATGCATTATTTAACTTACAAACTGAAGATGAGATATTTAATAACGATGGACTTGAAGCTTATAAAAAATTTCAGACCGAGAATCGCAAAGTAGTGCTAGAGAAAGGTTTAGCATACCCTTTTATTCGTAGGTTTCTAAACATAAACAAAATTTTTCCCGAAAGGGGACCAGTCGAAGTTGTTATATTATCTAAAAATAGTCCTGAAACAGGTTTAAGGGTTTTCAACTCAATTAAAGAATATAACCTTAATATATCAAGAGCGGCATTTACATCTGGAAGAAGTCCCTTTGAATACATTCCAGCATATAACATCTCTTTATTTTTATCAACTGATGAAACTGATGTAAAAAAAGCAATTGAAAAGAACTACCCTGCCGGTAGTATTCTAAAGACAAAGATACACGATGATGAAGATGATTTGGAGCTTCGCCTTGCTTTTGATTTTGATGGTGTATTAGTTGATGATTCAGCTGAACAGTTTTATCAAAACTGTCATGATATTAATGAGTATTTTAAGCACGAGAGTGAGTTGTCGTGTCAACCATTAGAGGCTGGCTTGCTAATGGATTTTTTACAAAAGGTATCTTTTTTTCAGAAGTTAGAGAATAAAGCGTTACAAGAGAACCCTAAATATAAGAAAGTGCTTAGAACAGCAGTTATTACAGCTAGGAATGCACCTGCTCATGAAAGAGCCATCAATACATTAACGCATTGGGATGTCAATGTCGACGAGATGTTTTTTCTAGGGGGTATAGAGAAAAGAAGAATCTTGGAAATATTGAAACCTCATTTATTTATTGACGATCAAATTAACCACCTGGATAAATCTTTAATTGATATACCTTTAGTTCACATTCCGTTTGGATTTATTAACAAGGAACGTCCGATCTAACTGATGGGTTGCTTGTCATTTTTTGGTGACGGTGCGCGGATGCCTTGGCCAGTATGGGAAAAGGTAGTAAGCAGGTTCGGTTATAAGCTTCTTTTGCCGGTTGATTTCATAGCCTTAAAAAGTAAAATATAATTAGAATATTACAAAAGGAGATGGTACAATGCAGATTAAACCATCCGCAACTATAAGAAAGAATTACAATAAAATTGCGGCGTTGTGCAAGTCTTCCGGGGAGCCTGTGAATCTTACTAAAAACGGCAAGGGCGACCTTGTGGTTATGGATATAGAGACGTTTACCCGCCGGGAAAAAATGCTAAAGCTATGGGAAGAACTGCTGGCAGTTGAGGAAGACCGTCTGGCAGGACGTATGGGAGTTACACCGGATGAACTGGACAAATACTTTGATGATATTATCCTATAGCTCAATTCCTTTATTAATTGTATTGTAGCACATATCAATAAACGAAGCGGAAGCTGATATTGCAATCAAATTCCTTCATTAAAGTCATGAAAGTAAAAGGGTAACCAATAAAACAACCAATAATATTTGAAAACCCCCTAAAGTTTTTCGTTGATCATACGATAAATAGTATGTAAGGCAATTCACACGGATCAAGGCGCCTGACACCAAAGGAAGTTGCTGAACAAATAGGCAAGGATGCCGAAAGATTTTCATGGAGGTTTTTTATAATGCGTATTAATAATAATTTAATGGCAATGAACACACAAAGGTACTTGAGTATCAATAACAGCAATACATCCAAATCCATTGAGAAGTTATCATCCGGTTACAGAATCAACAGAGCAGGGGATGATGCAGCAGGTTTGGCAATCTCTGAAAAAATGAGAGCTCAGATCCGTGGATTGGACATGGCTGCTAAAAACTCACAGGATGCCATATCCTTAATCCAAACAGCAGAAGGTGCTTTAACCGAAACTCACGCCATCTTACAAAGAATGAGCGAACTTGCAGTACAATCAGCAAGTGATACAAACCAAGACTCCGTTGACCGCGAAGCACTAAACCAAGAATTTACCGAACTCAAGAATGAGATCGATGATATTTCTTCTACAACCAAGTTTAACGGTAAAACTTTGTTAGACGGCTCATTTGGCGGAACTCCTACTACCGATATGGGTACTGTAATAACAGATACAGCTTTTGAAGGTGTAAAAGTATCGGAACAAGCAAAAGCAGGCACTTATAGTATTTATGCAGATGGTACTGCCGAAACCGTAACAATAACAGATGGAACGACTACACAGACACTTGCTATTGCAGATAAGGCTCAACCATTAAATTTTTCAACATTCGGTATTGAGATAGACTTAAATAACAGCTTTCTGATAAGTGATGCGGAAACTGTTTTCGGTACATCTGCATCAGCTACTTCATTTGATATCACAGCAGCCGGCGCTGCAGCTATATTCCAAACCGGCGCATCTCAAGGTGATGAACTGTCATTATCTATAGCAAATATGAGTACAACAGGCTTAAGTATTGACACTGCAAGCGTTGATAACAGAGCAAACGCTCAATCTGCAATTTCATCAGTTAACGGTGCCCTCAATAGTGTATCTACAGAACGTGCGAAGTTAGGTGCTTATCAAAACCGTTTAGAGCACAAGATCAACAGCTTGAGCATATCGGCTGAGAACCTGCAAGCAGCAGAAAGCCGTATTCGTGACGTTGACATGGCCAAAGAAATGATGAACTTCACAAAGAACAACATCCTGACCCAAGCGGCAACAGCTATGTTGGCACAAGCAAACCAATCCCCACAGACAGTTCTCCAATTATTAAGATAAAGCCATGACCACAGAAGTAAGGCCGGCAAAGCCGGCCTTACAACAACAAACATTCCAATAACACCAAATAGTATATCAATAACAAAGGAACACACAACAATAACAAGAAAAAAGAAAGTGAAACAAGCAAGACTCTAAACATAATAAAACAAAGAGAGGTTATCCGTGTCATACAGTAGTTATTTATCAGGTCTATCCGGTCCGTCAAGAGTGAGCGGTATGGTATCCGGAATGGATACTGACAGTTTAGTAAACAGCTTGATGCAGATCGAACAATTAAAAATAGATAAATTGTACAGGAGTAAAACACTGATCGAATGGAAAAACGAATCATTAAGAGACGTTAACAACACCATTCGGGAGTTTAGAGATAAGTACATGAGTGTTTTAAGTCCGGATACAAATATGTATTCTTCTGCTGTATACAAAGCTTATGATGTGGATATGGTTCCTGATTCAAGTATAAAGGTTACTGCCGGTGGCAACGCTGTGGCAGGCAATTATGTAATCGACAACATCACCTGTATTGCGGAAAGTGCAAAAGCCCTTAGTGAGGGGGGGATCACCGGAGGGCAAGGATTGAACACATCCGTTGCACTTAAAGACTTATCGTTAATAACACCAATGGAATTTATAGATGGTGCCATTTCTTTTCGTATTAACAATGTGGAATTTACATTCAGTGAATCCGATTCTTTGCAAAAGGTGATGAATACCGTCAATAACAGTGAAGCTAATGTAAACATGCAATACAGCAGTTTATCAGATAGCTTCACTTTATCGACGAAGAATACCGGATCTTCAGCAGAACTAACAGTTGAAAATATATTAGGAAACATTTTTGGTGTGGATTCTGCTCTAGGAATTCATACCGGAACATTTACAGGTGCTGATGCCAAGCTTCAAATCAACGGATATGATGTTATCAAACAAAGCAATACATTTACCATTGACGGTATTGAATACAACTTAAGAGGTACCTTAGATACACCGGTTCATTTTAATGTATCACGTA
The DNA here is from genome assembly GCA_937894465.1 of uncultured Clostridia bacterium. Classification (GTDB taxonomy): domain Bacteria; phylum Bacillota; class Clostridia; order JAAYHZ01; family JAAYHZ01; genus JAAYHZ01. The sequence goes on along the minus strand of CALCRE010000299.1, from coordinate 14,204 downwards.
ATATTGAACCTACCGTCAATAAAATCAAGGACTTTATAGGTGGTTATAATAAACTGATTGAAGACTTGAATGAAAGAATTTATGAAACCAAAAGCTATAACTATCAACCTCTGACCGACATTCAAAAAAAGGATATGAGTGAAGATGAAATAGCCAATTGGGAAACCGAAGCTAGAAAAGGTTTGTTACGGAATGATTTTGGTATTTCCACTTTGTTATCCGAGTTAAGGGGAAGCGTATATCAAAAGGTTGAAGGGTTGAATTTGAGCTTGTTCGATATCGGGATCACCACCGGTTCCTATAAAGGCAGGGGAAAGCTTGTGATAGACGAACAAAAGCTTCGAAGTGCCATACAAAACAACCCTGATAATGTCATGAAACTTTTTACTGTAAACTCTGATTCCAAGGATAATACAACGAAGTATGCTGAATCCGGATTTATACCCCGCATGCTGTCTTCTTTTACCCGGTATAACGGAAGGGTGGACTTTACCGAACTCAGTGAACAGATTAGCGAGTATAACAAACGGATGGAGAGTATGGAGATTGAAATGTACCGCAAAAGTGAAAGAGTGTATCGACAATTTGCAGCTATGGAGTCCGCTTTAGCGGAGATGAACAGCCAGAGCGCGTGGATTGCCCAACAAATGGGTGCGGTTTAATAGACGGGAGGATGAAGAAATGCTAGAGAATCCATATCAACAATATAAGCAAATATCTATTATGACGGCTTCTCCCGGAGAGTTAACTTTAATGTTGTATGACGGATGCTTAAAACAAATCGGGTTGGCAAACAAATTTATAGACAGTCACGAAAAGAAAAATATTGCGCTTCAAAAAGCACAAGCCATATTAACTGAGCTGATGTCTACATTGGATATGGATTATGAAATCTCCTATAACCTTTTTCATATGTATGAATTCATTTTCCGCCTTTTGGTTCATGCCAATATAAAGAACAGCAAGGAGGATTTGGATCATGCATCAGCATTATTGTCCGACTTAAGACAAGCGTGGGCCGAAACCGTCAATAAACATAGAAGAGGCTTGCATAATGATGAATGAGCAAGGACCGGTGATGGATCAAAAAGTTGTAGCTCTTTTATATGAAAAAAAATCTCAGGCAATAGAGATATTAAAAATATCTCGTTCTATAAACGACTCCTTGAAAACCGATGAAGTCAACCTGGAAGAGGTTACTTCATGCTTAGAGCAGAAAAGCAAATTCATCAAAACTATCAATGAACTGGACAAACAATTAAAGGGGTTAAACGATGGTTCTTCCATCCCGGCCGTAATAGAGCTGTTGAATGAAATGAAAAGGGTCTTTATGAACATCAATGAATTGGATCAAGTCAATAAAAGCCTTTTGAGCGGCAAAACGGAAGAATACAAAAAGGAATTGATAAGGTTACAAAATATAAAAACAAGTAAAAACGCCTATTGCAAAAAGTATAGATCGATAGAGGGAGTTTTTATTGATCAAAGCACATAGATGCACTATATGATCACATACAGGGTGACCCATAACAGGGTGACCGCATGATAGAGTGATCCCATGACAAGGTGGTCGAATGGATTGTACATCCCTTACCGGTTGCCTACACAACCGGTAAGGGTAGACCGCAATGTTTTTATTCAAATGAAACAGGAGAAAGTTTAATGAATTTACTTCACAAACAAGAAGATACCGTCAAGGCTAATAAAACACATAGGATACGTTCCGTCAGGAGAGAGCTAAGTCAAAACTTGATTGTGTATCATGAACCTAAGTCACATGCAGCTGAAGCATTTCGTGCATTGAGGACGAACATAGGGTTTGCCGGTATAGACAATGAATTAAAAACCATTGCCGTCACCAGTCCGGAGCCAAGTGACGGAAAATCCACAACAGCATGTAACTTAGCCATATCTTTGGCACAAATAGACAAAAAGGTTTTACTTATAGAGTGTGATTTAAGGAAACCTAAAATTCATCACAATTTCCGTATAGGCAATGATGTGGGGTTAACTCATATATTAGCCGACATGATCTTGGAGGATCAATCGGTTATAAGTTATGTAAAAGAAGTTCCTGAAATTGAAAATTTATTTATATTGACAGCCGGTTTTACTCCGCCGAATCCTGTTGAAATTCTCTCGTCACAAAAGTTCAAAAACTTTTTGGATTTATTAAAAAAAGCATTTGATATCATTGTTATTGACACACCTCCCGTAGCACAATTGGCTGATGCTGCCGTTGTCAGTAAGGTAACGGATGGTGTGCTGCTGGTCATCGCTTCCGGGAAAACCAATGTGCAGGCGGCAATCCGTGCGAAACAAGCTCTTTTGAATATAAATGCCAACATTTTAGGCGTTGTGTTGACCAAGATCGATAAAAGATCCGGCCGTTATTATAACTACTACAACTACACCAGTTATGAGGATTCATAAAGAGGTAATAAGCATTCGCATCTTGTTCATATTACGAATGTTGGTAAAGACATGTTCAATATGTGTGAGATTGCGGAGTTTTACAAAGGACGTGAAGAGTTATCGCTGTTAAGCGTGAGATTTGGGAAGAGATCGGACGTCCATGCGAAATAACCGGAGAACCGAGGTGGATTCTCGGAAAATAGTTATGATCATGATTTTTGCAGGAATGCATATATTTCATGGGCCGTGTCTTCTGCGAAAAGGGTGAGCTGCCTAACATGAACAAATTGCTGAGGACGTAACGGTGGTCTGGTTTCCACTCGAACAAGCGTTACGACTAACAAGAGACAAAGAGCATGATAACTATCAACGTAAATTTATAAAAAAATGTGATATTGCCGGCTTGATCGAAGCCTTATTGTGGCTTTATTCCTGGACAGAAAATCGCGATAACAGATTTGTCGGGATAAGTGGTGTGGGGGGTCACCCAATTAATGGGTGACCTCCTACATGATTTAGCTAAGCTTTTTAGTTTTTTAATAGGATTTAATTTCGCATGTTTAGTCCTTCGATGGGATCTACCCATTGCAATGAGACTAATCTGCGTAAGGCAATTTCAATTTGCCTCGGACTGAATTGGGATTTATGCTGATTCCATGCATATGTTTCCTCAATAACTTCATTTAATGAATTAGCACCGTTTTTCACAAGCCAATGAACCGTAGCGAGTAACTCCAATCCAAAAGGTGTTTCAAACCCGTCTACAAGCTCAGATACTCTTTCTATACGCTTAAGTGTGTCGGGTTGTGAAGACAAAAACTTTTTTGCGTCATCTGTAGCTCCGGGAATTAACTCTAATCGCTTTCTCGGATTGTTTCCACCATCTGCATATCCAGACAACATATGGCCCTCAACTACATTTAACACGTGGGATAGATTTCTTGCAAAAGGGCCGTATGTTTCTTTTGTGTATTGCAAGCGAAGGTTTTCACCTGAAGCTTGCAAAAAGTACATTAGCTTGTGGATCTCAAGCAAAGTAATAAATGGGTCAAGTAATCCTTTGAGGTAGAAATGAATTAATTCCACAAGTGCGGCACGACCCGGCGTCATTGATGGGACTTGTTTATTTCGCACCATATCCTCAGCTTTGGGCGCGCCGGTCGGCTCATATACATTTATCTCAACGTCTTTTATGTCAATGAGGGCAGCTTTGATTTTACCTTTAACAAGAAACCAGTCCAGTCCCCCTAATCCGCTTCCAAGCGGAGGAATGGCAATAGATTTAATGTTGTATGTTTTAATAACCTTAGCCAAATCGGCCAAGCCTGATTCGATATCCTCAATACGACTTGCTCCGCGCCAATGACGTTTAGTAGGAAAATTGATAATATACCTTGGATTAATAAAACTATTCATTTCAAATACAAATACCCGTCCGGGGATCATTTCACCAAGCTTACATTTAGCTTCATATGCATTAAAGTTTTCCGGATAACGCTTTTTGAACTGTAGAGCAATACCGCGCCCCATAACGCCAACGCAGTTCACGGTATTGACAATAGCTTCAGCATTATCATTAAATAAGTCACCGGTTTTATAGTTAATCATTTTCAATCACCTCGCTAATAATACCATTCACGCTTAACTCTGATAGAAGGTTTGTGCATTGCGGATACTATAGCATCGTAAACCTTATGGTAATACTCAAGAGAATAAACCCCTATCCCTCCTACAAGATGCCAAGGTAAAGATTTTTCCACTAAAAATTCTGCTTGCTTTTCCTCTATGCAATTGCTCCAACTATTTGTATTAATAGCATTCCAATTGAGTCTATTGATATACAAAAGATCGCAATAGTCATTAAAGTAACGTGAACCTGCGTTGGAGTCTGTAAACGCCCACCGTCGTTCTTTTTGATTTGCCCAATCAATAACATCCATCATCTTGAACACCAAATGTACTATCGGCTCTTGCCCGCCTTTATATTCTATATCAGGATGATTGTTTTGACGAAACATATATAACATTATTGACCGCGGACAAAAGTAGAATGGAACACAGTCACCGACAAACAAATCGGGATGAGAATTCAGGGTAAGCTCATTCATCCTTCGTTCTTTAATTTTGCTCATACCAATAGTTGTGCCCGAAAGGTTCAGTTTTTTTACATCGTTATCACAAATCAATCGTCCTGCTTTGCCTGAACTAAGTATAGGGGGCAATTTGTCAATATGAACAATATGAAATAATTTAATACTATTAGGATCAATGCTGCTCATTAAATACCTGCCTCCCTGTTCTTGTTCAGTTTAGCTGCTCGGGTGCGTCCGTCAACAGGCTTAGCAGAACCTTTTGGTATAATCCATGTTCTATCCAACTTGATCGCACCTTCTACCAGACCCTTGCTACAAAGGATCTGAACACGACGAGCAGTAATTCCCCACAATTCTGCCGCTTTTTTAGTTGACATCAGCTCTGTTTCCAAACTCATCGCTCAATCCTCGCCATACAAATTTCCTATTTAATACTATACATCTTTTGAGCGAACAATACAAGGATAGGTGTAATAAAAATGATCATATAAAGAAAAAGAAAAAGAGGTAAAAAAAGAAGCTTTTTTTCCTTTACCGATCCACAAGAAGCAGGATGTTTAAAATTTATTAGCCATTGCTAAGGTTAATGGTATTTCCTCTTAAACGGTTAGTTCAGCTAATTTTCCTGCTACATACGAAACATAATATTAAAACAACCAAATTATATTTTTTTGAAAGGTTGCCGCAAGTGAGTTTTAACATATGCTCCTGATTGTTTGCGCCTCATATGCTATTGTGGAATGGGGGAACGGTGATGGTGCGGAACATGTGTGGTTCGACCGATGACCAATTGGTCATATGCTGGCGGATTGTGATGGCATTATATATTAATTGTTGAAACAAGACCAAAACGGCACAATCTACGAATTGCTTGAAGAAATCAAGGCAATTCATCGTAACTTTCGATCATCCGAAAAAGAAATGTATTTGTTTTTTGCAGTAATTTTGCAAAATAAAATTTGAATATTGACTTATAGGTAGAGTTTGCCTAAAGTAATAATATGTTATTGCAAATATGAAGCGAAATTGAGGGTTATGTCCATGTTGCTTGAATTTACAACAAAGAACTACAAGTCATTCGTGGAGAAAACAATGTTCTCTATGAAAAAGGCAGCGAAACAATCGGGACTTGATTACAGCTTATTAAAAGAAGAAGTAAAGGGTAAGCCTGTTATAGGTTTATGTTCTTCTGTTATATATGGTCCTAATGCAGCAGGAAAAACAAATATAATAGGTGCAATGGATGTGTTTCGTTCTATTGTTCTTCGTGGAAATATTAGAAACTCAGAAGAAAAGTCTTCTCCTAATCCTGCATCGTCTGCTTTAGAGTTAATTCCGAATAATAAACTAACCTCATCTATGCCTGTTGAATTTTCCGTAGAATTTTTTGTGGATAAGATGCTTGTGAAATATAGTGTCAGTCTTGATCTGGGATTATTTCTTGAAGATAATTATCAAAGAAAAGTAATCGATGAAGAGCTTTTTGTTAATGGTGATGTAGTATTTAGGCGTGGTGAAAAATTAGTTCTTGGAAGCTTAAAGGTTATTAAAAGGTATTTACCTGAATCCACGGTGCAGAATTATGAAAGTGTTTTTAATATTGCACAAAACAGCCTAAATCAAGAGGAGTTATTCCTGACCAATGGTTTTAAGCTAATTATCTCGCAACTTTTTGTGAAGACGGTTATTGATTGGTTTGCAAATAAATTTATGGTAATTTATCGTGCTGACTCTATGCAATTAATTAAAAGGTTTGCTGACGCGCAGAAAAAGGCTGTATATGTAGAGGCAACGACGGATAAGGCCGCAAGACTTTTTGGTATCAACTCTAATGCTCTAGGATATGTTGTGAGCGATGACGATTCTGAGGCGAAGTTATGTTCTATTTTTAATAATATAAAAGAGAAGAAAGGTGCTGCTATGGCAGCTGAATTATTTGAGTCATATGGCACCATCCAATTTATCAATATGTTTCCGTTGGTAATTCGTGCAATACAAATAGGTGGTACTTTGGTTGTTGATGAATTTGATGCTTCTATCCATCCGATGGCACTTATGAGTATTATTAATATATTTCATAATGATGATATTAATATTCATCGCGCACAGCTTATCTTTAATACACATAATCCGATTTTCTTAAACTCTAACCTTTTTAGAAGAGATGAAATTAAATTTGTGGAGCGTGATGATGATAGTCATTACAGCACGTTATATGCTTTATCTGATTTCGGAACGACTGGTGAAAAGGGTGTTCGTAAGCACGATGACTATATGAAGAATTATTTTATCAGTCAATATGGTGCCATTAAAGATATTGATTTTACACCTATTTTCGAAGAAATTCGTGCTAGCGAAGGTGGTGTGCGATAAATGGCTTGTTTGAAAAGATGTAACACTTATTTCTTTAGCGTGGAGGGAGAAACAGAGTATTGGTATCTAAAGTGGTTGGATTATTTATTTAATAATAATCAAGACACTGCTTATAAAGTTTCGATATAGTGCGACGTCCAAAAAGATCCTTCTAAATATGTAAAAAAGCTAACTGTATTTGGTCAAACGGTAATATACCATCTTTCCGATTATGAAAGCGACGAACAGGTTCATGTTCAGCAATTTTTTACAACTATGGACAGGATGAAACAAGCAAGTTCTTTTAAGCAGGTTACGTATAGGTTTGGTTATAGTAATCTGACTCTTGACTTGTGGATTATTCTGCACATGGCAGATTGCAATGGATGTATGTATCAGAGAGATCATTATATTACATTTGTAAACCTTCAGCTTTCTAATGTAATTGATGCTGTTAACATGCTAAAGGAATTATGCAAAGGAATGAAGAAAGCGGATATACCCTACATCAATATAAAGGATAAAAATACTACAAGGAAAACCCATCACCTGCAATCGGGGAGGCTATTGAAAAGATACTTAAGGATTGTGGGTTCTTGGAAAATATTGGGGATGGAACTTTCTAGTTTAAAAAAAGTATGATAACAGTCGTTCGAAGTAAACGTCCGTGAAAAAAAGTGAAATGAGCAAAACAGGTTGAGAAAAGGTTTTTTAAGCTTGTTTTATAGATATAGTTTTCTTTTTATGGTGAGTTCAATCCAACTTCTTACCAATGCCTGTCCGCCCGGTGTTCTCCAGTCCTTTTCAAGATCTGCATGGCATTTTTGGCCAAGACCTTTTCGAAGATGATGGCAATAGCGGCATTCAAGGGGCTCATGACCGGTTCCATGAAGTTCACAGAGACCATCTCTTAAAAAGTTGCATCCATTTTTCGCGTATTCTTGCAAAGCGTAATTCCCTTCACAACCTTTAAATGCGGGAGAAAGTACGCCAAAAGTCAACTCAGGTGAAATCTCCAACATCATGCGTCGCCCATATCCTGCTTTGATTGCCAAAGCTGCTTGCTTGACAGTCCACCAGCCCGGGCGGGTGCAATATGACCTGCATATATCGCAACAGCACGGCTCGGAGGGGAGGTATCTTTCTTCCAAAGACCTATACTTCTTTTTCTTTTTCATTATGCTCACCGTTTGTTTTTCAACCTACATAAGAATTTGAATATTCAAATTACATCTGCCGGTCCGTATTATGATATTCAATTTTCATAATGATTGCCTCGTTTAAGATGCATGAGCATGATCGTCGTATCCATTTTACGGCAAATCAATAAGTTAATATTCTGTCTTTTTCTATTGCTGTTTACCACAATAGACCATATCTTAGTTCATTATACTAATAAAAAGAGGAAGCATCAATAGCAAACTTTACGACTATTCTACTATTTTATGTTACACCGTCATTGTATTGTTGGTTATATTCATATTATAATGACCATGTCTTATTTCTCCGTGTGAGTGGAGTGGATGAACTTAAAACAGATGCAAGCTTATTAAGGAGTGTTTATGGCTTTTTATAACTATATCTTACTTGCTGTGTCGGTTCTTTTGATTGGTTTTCGGGTTATCATGGGAAAGTTAAAGATCATAAAAAAAGGTTGGTTAAAAAGAATTGTAAGCAGTGTTACAACAATTGCCATTATTTTTATTTTAACCGCAGTTGTTATGTTTCCTAATTTTAAAAGCATCCCAACTACAGGTGTATACTCCTATACATCTTGTGTGTTGGAATTGACTGACCTATCTCGTATGGAAGAGTTAAAAAACGACGGCAGTCCGCGAAAACTGTCCCTGCTTGTTTATTATCCGAAAGAAGGCGGAATTTTAGATAACTCTTGCCCCCTGATTGTTTTTTCTCACGGTGGTATTTCAACAAAAACAAGCAATCTTTCACTATATAAAGAACTTGCTAGCCACGGTTATGTGGTTGTCAGCATTGACCATACCTATCATGCACTCTATACTAAAATTGACGGAGTCAATATAACGATCGACCCGGGATACATGAAGGAATTAAGTGAAGAGGATTCCCACTCGGATTTAGAGAACTCTTATGCATGTTTTCAAAAGTGGATGAAGCTTCGCACCGATGACATTCATTTTGTGATCGACTCATTCATTGAACAATCCATGAGTGAAAACGATTCCTTCTATTCGTTAGTCGATGTAAATCGAATTGGTGTTGCCGGTCATTCTCTTGGCGGCTCTGCCGCTCTCGGAGTTGGAAGACAACGAAACGACATTAAAGCGGTGATTGCGTTGGAGTCCCCCTATATGTGCGATATTACGGGGATTGATGGAAATGAATTTACATGGGACACAAATCCCTATCGGTGTGCCGTTATGAACATCTACAGTGACAACGGCTACTCCTTGATCGGAACGGACAATAAATATGTGCAAAACAAAAATCAGTTGCTCAATAACGGAAACACCCGGTACTATTATATCGAAGGCAGCAACCATTATACATTGACGGATTTAATTAGAACATCACCGATTGTATGCGCGCTACTCGGTGGAAGAGTTAATAAATCAGGATACGAATCTTTAAAGATCGTCAATCAAAAAAGTCTTGCCTTTTTTGACGAATATGTAAGATGATATATAAATAGTGGCGTATTACAGACAGGAGGTGTTAAAACTCTTATGGTTATACTGATTGCAGATGACGAGAATGATATCCGAAATCTTGTGAAAATTAGTCTGGAGGAAAACGGATACACAGTCTTGACGGCACAAAACGGTAAGGAAGCATGGGACATCCTAAAAAAACAGGAAGTTCATCTTGCGATCCTTGACGATGGATTCAATCTTCTTCGTAAATTACGGGAACACAGCACCATCCCCGTCATCTTCCTCACCGCCAGGGCGGACGATATGGACAAGGTGCTAGGACTCGGATTAGGCGCGGACGACTATATAGCTAAACCGTTTTCCATTGCCGAGTTAGTGGCCCGCATAGGCGCACAACTGAGGCGGAGTAACGAGTATCTTTCTCCTAAGGAAAAATCCGACGGACACATTACATATAAAAACTTGTCTATCGACAAGGAAAAATGCTGCGCCTTTAAAGACGGAGAACCGATTGAACTTGGCGCAAAGGAGTATAAGCTGCTTTTACATTTTATCGAGCATCCTGAGAAGGTGTTTACAAAGCGGCAGCTTTATCAAGCGGTATGGGAGGAGGAGTATTATTTTGACGACAACACCGTGATGGTGCATATCAGTCGAATAAGGAACCGTATTGAAGACGATCCGCAAAAGCCAAAGTATCTGAAAACCATTCGTGGCATCGGTTACAAGCTCCACTATACCGGTGAATAGCCATGAAAAGAAAACTGTCCAATCAATTTCTTAGAAATTTTCTAGTGATATTTCTACTGACAATAATAGACACTGTGCTTGCATTTATGTTACTGTCCTTTGCCAGCGGACTGATTTCGGATTCCCTGGTAAAAAACCGGTATCCTGCATGTTCTATAGTCAAAGAGGATTATAAACAGATTGATGCATCTGCTGTCGTGCAAAACGGCGGTGGCGTACAGGTTGTGGACAAGAAATACCGCGTCGTTTATTCAAAAGGCATTGACACCATCGGGAAAGAACGGCTGACCGCCGAGGAATTCACGAGATTTCTAACGGAGAGTAAAAGCAAACCCTATCATTACGACATTCTCTATCAACCAAAGAGCGAATTTTGGCTGATCGTTACTTTTCCTACTTCCATAAGGCTGGATTTTTCTTTGGTTCATAATAAAGAGGCAACCGCAGATGATTTCAAACAGGCAGGTCGGACCATTGCTTTTGTGATGCTTTGCTATCTTCTGGTACTTGAGCTTTTTGCTTTCATCTATTCAAGGATTACAGCATCGGGTATAACCGTACCTTTGAAAAAGCTGTGCGACGGTACAAGGCTTTTGCGAGAAGGCGATTATTCCGTACGAGTGGACTTGCGCTTAAAAAATGAATTCGCCGAGCTTCAAAATACCTTTAACGACATGGCTGCCCGCATTGAGCATGAAATATCCTTGCGTAAGAAGTCAGAGGAGGATAGGCGACAGTTGATTCTCGATATCTCCCATGATCTTAAAAACCCGATGTCCGGTATACAGGGGTATGGGGAATTGCTCAAGAAAAAAACAGGAATGACCGAGCAGGAACGAAATGAATACATTGATGTCATTCTCAGTAACGGCAAAAGGGCGAATCAACTCCTTACCGAATTGTTTGAACTCTCCCGGTTAGACAGCCCGGAGTTTTTATTAAAACCGGTAAAAACGGATATTTGTGAATACACCCGCCTGATATGCGCCGAGCTAGTGCCGCAGATAGAACATGAAGGTTTCAAGTATGAATTTGATATTCCCGAAGAAAGTGTTTATGTTCTGCTGGATCCTCACCAATTTAGCCGTGTGATTCAAAATCTTGCGAACAATGCAATGCGATACAATTCGAAGGGAACTCTGATTACCGTAAGTTTGACGGTTCAGAATTCTCAAGCGGTAATAAATTTTAGCGATGATGGTGTCGGAATACCGTCACACTTTGCGGATAGCATATTTAAACCTTTTGTTCGGGCGGATGATTCCAGAAATTCCAAAACCGGAGGCAGCGGATTGGGACTTTCCATAGCAAAAAAAATTACCAAGGTGCACGGAGGGGATTTGATACTATGCCTAAAGGAGAGTAACGGTAGTACTTTCCGGATCATAATTCCCACGATTTAAGGTAAATTTAAGGTTCATATCAGCTGTATGAAAGGTTCCTTTGTTATGATAGCAATGAACTTGAATACAGCTGATTTTTTTATGTGAGGTGATGAACAATGAATTTTGAACCGACTCGTTTGGAAATACTTCTGACAAGACTTGCGTTTTTCTTTTGCGGCAAGTCTGTCTACCAAACATTCGCGGACCGACTTCCCCTTGAAGGCAAGGAAAGGGTCCTGGATTTCGGGAGCGGTATGGGAACGGTTGCGTACTATGTGGCGAAAAGGCTTCCTGACGGACATTTAACCTGCCTGGATATCTCCAAGCGGTGGTTGAGTGTCTGCCGTAAGACACTGTGTAAGTTTGTAAACATTAATTATTTGAAATGGGAATCTGAGGAGCTTTCAAAAGAAACCTTTAATATAGTGTATTGTCACTTTGTCTTGCACGATATTTCGGAAAGGGATTTGGAAAGAGTCGTACCTGCATTGGCCGGCTGTTTGAAACCGGGTGGTGCACTGGTTTTCCGCGAGCCGTTGAATGAAAAGGAAAAAATAAAAGTCATAAAAAGCTTGCTGGAGAAAAACAAGCTGTTCCCTGTGGACAGTCGTATTACAGACATTCCAATCATGGGCAACGCCCTTGAAAGTATATATATAAAACGGTAATGGAGGTTTACAATGATTCAAACAATTCTATTTTTTGTTTTGACTGCTTTGTCAGTCATTGCACTTTTGGGGATGATACTCAAAGGGGCTATTTATGCCGTTTCCCGTATAAGGAAAAAGACGAGTCCCAAGCAGTTTGTACGTTTTAAAAACGCGGCGATATTTTTTACTGTTGTGTTGATATTCAACGTAGGATTGATTCTCTTCTCACAACACGCCACTTTCACGCCGCGTATTGTTGATGAAAATGAAAGTACACCTAAAAACAGTATTGCGGAGCTTATTGAACTTGATCTGAACGGCAGAAAGCAGTGGATCAGCCTGAGAGGCCGGGACAAGAACGCACCGGTACTTCTCTTTTTGGCGGGAGGTCCCGGTGGAACGCAGATGGCGGCGGTACGGCATGAGCTGTCGGTGTTGGAGAAGCATTTTGTTGTTGTCAACTGGGATCAGCCCGGCTCCGGAAAGTCCTATTATGCAGAAAAAACGAAATATATCACAGTCCAAACCTATATACAGGATGGCTACGCGGTGACGGAACATTTAAGGAAACGCTTTTCCAAAGAGAAAATATATCTTATAGGTGAGTCTTGGGGAAGTGCTTTGGGGGTTTTTCTTGTTGATCAGTACCCAAAATCCTATCATGCACTGATCGGTACGGGGCAAATGGTGGACTTTGTTGAAACTGAGAGGATGGATTACGCGAAGGCTTTGGAAATCGCCGGATCCGGAAACGACACTGCTGTCATAGAGCGGCTTTTGGCAAACGGTGAACCGCCCTATTACGGAAAGGATGTTACATGGAAAAGCGCTGTATACCTGAATTATCTCAGCGCTTATATGGCGAGAAATCCTGAAATTCACAATCCGGGTTATAACACAATTCGGGACATCGGTTCTGTAGAATATGGACTGCTTGATAAAATTAACTTTTTCCGTGGTATTGTCAACACATATAATCATGTGTACCAACAACTTTATACCATTGATATGCGAAGGGATTATGCGAAGCTTGATGTGCCTGTCTATTTCTTTTTAGGCCGGCATGATGTCAATGCACCTACGATATTGACGGAGGAATATGTTCAGGTACTGGATGCGCCTGACAAAGGAATTGTATGGTTTGAACATTCCGGCCACAGTCCATGGATCAACGAGCCGGAAAAGTTTGTTAAGGAGGTATTATCATGTTTTTTGAAAAACAAAACACAAGAGTAGGAGGAAACCGGAATATGAAGATAATCATTTTTTTGTTGTTAACGATTGCATTGATCACTTCGATAACTGCGTGCTCCACACCAAAGGGAGACATTGTGATTCTTGAAAAACCCAGCGGAGCAGGATTCACAGCGGACTTTAACGATTGGAGCAATAAAAGCAAATGCGAATTATCCTTGAACAAAGGTGATGTGTTGAAGATTGAAATTGATCATGAAGATGGAAAAGTTGGTCTTACGATCAGCGGCAAAAATGGAAGCGAACCTTATACGGGAAACGACCTTGAGACAGGATTATTCACTGTAATGGTCTCTGAAACCGATGTGTATGTTATTCGGATAACCGGTAAAGATGCAACCGGAATGATTACGGTTAAAAAAGTGGAAAGCACTGTTTGAATAAATACTTGCTTATAAAGTATTGTACGGTTATGGTTAAAGTGCGAAAGTGGGGTTGGGATTATTTTATAAATAGCCCTTACATAGGAAGAAGCGGTTAATATCTTGCCGATATTGAACAAACAATCCAATATCAGCAATCATCTACCGCTTAAATGATGAATAAGATCAAGAACAAGGCATTATGAGTTTCTTTAACATAGAATGCCTTGTTTTCTATTTATGGAAAAGTTTTTTATTAAGGTAGCAACGGTAGAAAAAAACTCCAAATTAAATCCTCCGGTTTTTCTCA
>CALCRE010000298.1 GCA_937894465.1 uncultured Clostridia bacterium | reverse complement strand
CCGAAATCTCCCAGACTAAGCTCCCCTTCTGCAAGAACGATTGTCTCGGAGCGACCAAAAAAGCACGAACGCAAATGAGCATCCGTATTAAGGCTTCCCTTAGCCACTTCACCTGGAATGGACAATGCAAAATCAATATGTTTAGGACCCGGATGCATGTATTGTCCTTCGTGTTGACATGTAGGAATCAACTTCTCCATGATATTGATCAAGTCTTGTTGCAGATACTCTCTCCCGTAATAGGTGTGGTCATGGGAACATTCCTGGGTAATGACCGAACATGTGGTATGATGGGAATACACCACCACGATTCCGTTCTTGATTCTAGATTGTGCCACAATTTCTTTCACCCGGTCCGTGACATTGTGGAAATCCGGTTTGTGATCCTTCGATTGTAGTTCGATAACGCTTCTGTAGACTGGCATATTTTTTCTCCTCCTGAAATTTATTATTTGTGTATTTGATCCCACGCTACACGCAGATTGCAGATCATTTCCTCTACCATAGCGTAGGGGTCGTTTGCCTTGATGATTCCACTGGTACTTCCCGTTGCCAGTGCCCCTGCTGAAATCACATTGTAGACATCTTTTCCGTCTTTGATCCCTGCTCCTTGCAATACCATAATGTCTTCATTGATTTCTTGAACAGTTGCAATGGTTTCTCTAACATATTCCACGCTGCTGGTCTGACCGGTACCGATCAGTTCGGTAGGTTCCGCCACGATGATATTCGGTGCCATATGTGCAATTGTTTTAATTTCTTCCACCGTATCCGCACAAACAATGGTTGCCAACCCGATCTCGTCCGCTCTTTTTATAGTCTGTTCAATCACATCCAAGGTCAATTTACATTCTGCGTGATTTAACATCACGCCTTTTGCACCGGCGGCTTTCACAGCCTCCGGCAACACTGACCCAAGCCCCCTTCCGGGTCTCAGACAATCCATATGTTGTGCAAATACCAAAATTCTTTCGGTATTTTCCGCTAACAACCTTATGTCCACAGATTGAGGTGTCACAATGATGTCCACATCATATTTTATTGCCACTCGATCAATAACTCTGGCCAAAGCTAACATTTCCTCACCGTATAGATAGGCTTTAGGTCCTATTTCAAAAAAGGGGGGTTTTATGGTTATACCTTTATACATCATTCATCTCCTGTTTTTATTTATTCAGTAATTGCCCCACTGCTCCCCCGGGGTGGATCAGACCGAATTGTTCTCTTGTATATCCGGTTCGAACAATTAATGCTGAAAGCAATGCATCAAAAAGAGCAACGGTAACCATAAAGCTTGATGTGGCCATCAAACCGGTAGGGTCGCTTTTCTTCTCGATTTTTATGGGTAAAACAATGTCTGCATTCTTACCTAAGAGGGAATCCAAGTTTTCAGTCACCACGATCAAAACAGCACCCTTTTTGTTACATACATCAATCACCGGCAACAGCTCGGAAGTTTTACCGCCTCTTGACACCATCACCATGACATCTTCTTTCTTCAAAGCCCCCAAACCCCCGTGGACCGCTTCACAAGGCGGCATAAACATGGCGCTTCTTTCAATGCAACATAATGAGTGGGCAAACTTTTTTGCCGCAATCCCGGATGTACCGCTTGCACAAGTTATGATCTTGTTACTGCTTGCCAATGCATCCAACGCCAGATCAAAGGATTCTTTGTCCATGTATTCCGAAAGAGATTTTAAAGCATTCATCTCAATATGTAACGACTCAATCGCTGCAATCCAACATTTGTTCTTCACGTAATGTCACCTTCGTTCCCGGCCATATATTTCATCAGATTTATAATCCCCTTTGTATGGTAACCGATATATTCTTGTAACAGCTCCGGCGTCGTTCTACCGATGACACAATCCCGCTCTCTTTTTTCGTCTTTTACAGTACGATATTCCATGTCGAAAGCGGGGATACCATACTTTTTGTAAACATAAGCCGGTACACTTCCTGCTGTAGTACCATAATGAAATGACAGTCCTTCTTTGTCTACATCGCGAAATCCTTGTGAATAAGGTGTGATCAATTCAATGCACCGGTTTTTGTATTCTTCATCGCTTTGAGAGTTTCTTGGGGTTAAAAAACAATCTCCGCATATGGAGGACAGACAATGCCCGTTAAAAATGACAGCCGGGCGAACCTTGTCTATGAAGTTGATGACCGTATTGGTCTCGTCTTCCGATTGAGGGAATGGCCCTCTGTAAGTAATGCTTCCGTGAATGGAGGTATTTAAGCCGTATGTAAGGTCGACTGTATCCCAGCCGGCATCGAAGTTTCTGTTCAAATCCACCCCGTTAGGGTTACACCGAATGTATTGAGGTGTACCGGTGGCCATATCTTCCCTGCAATCGGCATTGACCGAAGGCAATATAGCCAATCCTGTTTTTTTCAAAAGATCCGGATAATTTCGAATGATGGTTTCTGCAGCACTTAAGAATAACTCCGGACCGGACTCCCCGGCATGAACTGCTCCTATAAGGCCGATACAACGATCCGGGTTTCCTAACACAAGTCCTTTTAATTTCTTTTTACGTGTGGAATATCCATAAGATGACAAGCTTTTTGGTCCTTGATATGCAGTATAAAGTCTTTCCATCACATCATTGATCCTTTGAAATGTCCACCATACGTCCGGATGCCTCACTGATACTCCTACAGGACCTGACGGAACAATATCGTCTTTATATGCCACCCAATATGCATAGATATCCAAAGGCTTCACATCGGAATCGGTATAAACGAAACAATAGGAATCTTGCTTTTGCAAAGATCCGTCATAGATGAGCTTTGCATCTTTATAATCAAGTGCGTCAAAGTATTCGTAATAATCATTGCCTTGTTGAAAATCGTCTTCTTTTTTTCTGTAAATTCTAAAATGCAATTCATCCAAGAGGTTTTTATACAAAGGAGAGCCTCTTTCAATATATAGCCTAATAATTCCGTCTTCGCATTTTCCTCTTAAAAATCGTATGCTTTTTCTAGCCATTTTAAAAATCCTTCTTTCTTGCAGGTGCAGGACCTGTCGTACTCCGAATCACTGCTTCCGAAGTTATCCTCATCAACATTTTCGAATGATCAATTCCATCCTTGACATCATTCATGATGGTTGATACGGCAATATCCACAATTTTGTTTATGGGTAATTGGATGGTAGTGATACCTTTAAACACATATTCGGAAATTCTGGTGTTATCAAAAGAGAATATGGAAAAATCCGAAGGTGCAGTATATCCATGATCCTGTGCGCATTTTAAAGCGCCGATGCATACTTCGTCATAAGAGGCCACAAAGGCCGTGGGAATGTCATCTGATTGTAAGAAGTATTCCATCCCTTTCACTCCTGCCTCTTCATTTCTTGTGTCTGTAACAAAGATACGTTGTTCCGGTAATTCAATTCCCTTTTTTCGTAGTACCCTTTGTACTGTTCCCAACCGGTTGTAGTCCAATCGATCAAAAATTAATCCGAACTCTGTGTGACCGTGTTTTAACAGATATCCTGTTAATTTTTCAATGGCATAAAAGTCATCAATGACAATGGCATTACATAGGTAATTAAAATTTCTATTCATAGAGGATTCAGTGACAAATAAAGGCAAACTGCTTTCATTACAAATGGAAATGATTCTGTCATACTGCTCTTCAGTAATCTCACAGGAATCCACCACAATAAAAATTCCGTCCAGCTTTTTTGCTGCAAATAAACGGACATACTGCTCAATTTTTTGATATTCGAAATTATGAATACCCAATAGTAGGTTGTAGCCGCAATCCTGTAATTTCATCTCTAACTTCTCCAATATGTTAGAGTGTAGAAAGCTGGTTACCTCCGGAAGAATCACTCCGATTGCATTGGTGATATTGTGTTCGGAGGAAAGGTTGTTGTAATTGAATTTTATGGCTGCATCTTTAACCTTCTTTATAGTCTCTTCATTGATCTCTTTGCTATTGCTCAATGCTTTAGAAACAGTAGAGACACTAACTCCTACATATTCTGCGATATCCTTAAGCGTTGGTCTTATCATATACTCTCCTTCATGTGTATTTTACTTTTCATACATTTGTTGCATTTATCATGCATTTTTGTTCAGTTTCATTCCCGGAACAATATTACCTAAAGGCACAGGATAAAACTTCCTGTAAGCTTTGTGCCAAGGTGCTTGCATAAGTTCCGGTATAAAGCAATGACGCATAAGCCCCAATCCGTATACCTTTCTGAACATTTTGCCGAAAAACTTTTCCCTTTGCTCAATCAAAGGTAAAACACCGTCCAAATCCGACTTGAATTTCCACTTGGTATAATCCCCTATTTGATAATCCAGAGCCATCAGTTGTGCCTTTAACAGCACCTGCTCAAACAACCAAAGGCTTTGTTCTTCATTCACTTTGATAAAAGGTTGAATTTCCAATAGAGCCTTTTCCCACTCTCCGGCTTTAGACAAATCATAAAACTGCATTTCATTCATAATTTTTAACATTCTCAGGGCATGTTCACCTTTTAGAGAAAACATTTCATAAATATATTCCAAGGTCAGTTCATCCAAATAGGCATCAGGATTTCTTGCAAGTCTGGAGATCATGTACTCATTGTAATGATCCCCAAAAGACTCGTTGTAAGTGTTAAAGCCTTTACATCCGGCCTTTTCGTAGGATTGTACGATAGAACGTATTCTTTCTTGTGCGTTATGGATTCCGGTTTTAATATAGGTGTCCTTGTTCTCATGGGAAAAACCGATGTGCACAAAGGTACTCAAATCAAGGGGACTGATTTTGTGTTGTACTCCTTCCGGAACACCGAATACACCGTAAGTTACACTGTACATGTATTCACCGAAATGCCCGTCTAACTTTTTCGCAAAGTCTTTTAAAAGATGAAGTTCATCATCGGATGTCCACCAACCGCATATATCAACCTGAATGGCCGGAAAATATTTCACTACGATCTTGTAAATGTCGTAGACCATATCTAAAAATGTCTTGTAATAGGGTTGGCACATATCGCATGCGCATCCTCCGTCGTCATACGGACCGCAAATTATCTTGTCGATCTGAACATCGGATGCGACGAAGTCTTTCATGAGGTTTTCTGCATTATCAAGGCAAATTTGCCGAGCTTCCGGTACGGAAGGACACAACACTTGACCTTGGACCTTGTGTTTATGGCTTCTCACTCCCAAAAGACCGGGAAGTAGCTGGTCGGTAAAAGCTACATTATGTGCAAAATATAACCCTGTGTTCATACCCAGTTCCTTTGCATATCGAAAATATGCTTTCTTCTTTTGCCAAAGGCTCATAGAGGAACTGCAGAACACATGAGGGTTATATGGATCCGGCATATCATTCGGGTCAACCCAGTCTGCATAACCGTTTGCTCCGAACAAAGCCAAGTCCTCCAATAAATATTCCATTTCAGAAGGCCAGCACACCTCGTATGCATTCCCGAAATGCCCCGGCATATAGTGAGTTCTTTGCGGAAATATCGCTTTGTTTGCCACTGAACAATCATTCAGTGGCGTTTCGTCGTTACAAACAGCCTTTGTAATCATCCGTATCAGCTCACCTGCTCCGGCCATAAACTCTATTTTCGATGCTGCTGAGACAACAGCAACGGATTCTTTCACATCAACAATATATCCTTCATTGTACGATTCACGAAACAGTACTTCTTTTACCGGCATGTTATCGTGATTGTTTTCCAACCATTCAACGATTCTTTTTTCAAATACTTTTTCAGCTTTTCTTGCAATAGGTGTTTCGGCTTTAATATTCATGTATAAAGTCTCCTAACTGTTTTTGTGTCTTCTAACATAAGAGGATGCAGAAGAGACTTTATCTCAACTTCTGCATCCAATCATATTATTTGATCCCTTTGATCACTTACTTAACCCATCTCGAACCTTTGTATAGTTCGGTGGTCATTGGC
>CALCRE010000297.1 GCA_937894465.1 uncultured Clostridia bacterium | reverse complement strand
ACGCTTGAAAACGCCGATTTGCTCTATATTTCACGCTCGCTCTTCAAAACTGAACAAGATATGGATGTTACATATCAGTTTTGTTTTTTGTTTAATTTCATATAAAAAAGCAAAAGCTAAATAATGATTCAAGTATTCACATTTGTGATATAATGAATTTTTAGATAAAGGCTTGATTCATGGAAATAAATGATGAGGTGATTTTTTGGAAATCTTAAAACCGAACGACAGCTTAAGAAATGTAAAGATTACACGAAACTACACGATGTATGCCGAAGGATCCGTATTGATTGAAATGGGAAACACCAAGGTGATCTGCACCGCTTCGGTGGAGGATCGGGTTCCCCCGTTTAAGAAAGATACCGGGGAAGGATGGGTGACTGCAGAATACAGTATGCTTCCCAGGGCAACCCAAACAAGAAAACAAAGGGATATTTCCCGACTGAAACTCGACGGCCGCTCCGGTGAGATTCAAAGACTCATTGGGCGATCCCTACGTTCTGTGGTCAACTATAGAGCACTGGGGGAAAGATTGATCACCGTCGATTGCGACGTCATACAAGCAGACGGAGGAACCAGGACGGCATCCATCACCGGTGGATATATTGCATTGTTTGATGCTTGTAAAAATTTAAAAGATAATGGCTTGATCGAGGAAATACCCTTGTCAGACTTTTTGGCGGCGGTAAGTGTGGGGATTGTAAAAGGACAACCTGTTTTGGATTTATATTATGAGCTTGACTCCTGTGCGGATGTGGATATGAATATTGTCATGACCGGATCGGGTAAGCTAGTGGAGATACAGGGAACAGCAGAAAAAATTCCTTTTGATCGCCGACAAATGAACGAGTTATTGGATTTGGCTGAAAAAGGAATTGGTGAATTGACAGCCATTCAAAAGGAATGTCTGGGTGAAGATGCACAGTTGGTAGGAAGGGTATCATTGGATGAAGAAAGTCGTTGTAGCAACCAAGAATAAAGGAAAACTCAAAGAAATCAAAGAGATCTTAAAGGAGTTTGATTTTGATGTCATTTCCATGGAAGAAGCAGGAAAGTTTGATGATATTGAAGAAACCGGAGGATCATTTGAAGAAAACGCAATCATCAAGGCTTCTCATATTCAAAAGCTGACAGACACCATGGTGATAGCAGATGATTCCGGTTTGGAAGTGGATGCTTTAAACGGGGAGCCTGGAGTTTATTCGGCCAGATATGCCGGTGAGCACGCCAATGACCTGAAAAACAACCAAAAGCTTTTAGAAGCATTAAAGGATGTACCCGAGGAAAAAAGGACCGCTCGATTTGTTTGTGCCATTGCAGTAGCGCTGGATGGGCAATCGGTGTTTACTGTCCGAGGTACGGTGGAAGGACTCATAGAACAAGCACCGGTGGGGACAAATGGGTTTGGTTACGACCCGCTGTTTTACTTGCCGCAACACGGTAAAACCATGGCTCAATTGTCTCCTGATGAGAAGAATAAGATCAGTCACCGAGGTAATGCATTGATTTCCATGGTGGCGGAGCTTAAGAAACGCTTGTGAAGATAACCGAGAAAGATGCAAATCTTTTTATTGACATCGGTTTGTTAAGTTAGTATAATAACCATTGCCGGTTTATGAGGTGTTAACATGAAATTTGATATATCCAGTATTAATAAGGTTTCGGGAGACTCTATGGAGATCCGATACCAAGGCCCTCTTCCTCAGGATGATTTTTTTGACACGATTAGTGTCAAGGATGATCTTTTATTAGAGGGAACATTGACCAACTATGATGGCACGATCTTGTTAGACGGAACACTGAAGCTTTCATATATAGGTCAATGCGCCAGATGTTTAAAACCGGTCACACGGAGTTTGAACCTCAAATTGACAGAAAAGTTTTCCACCGGTGAAATAGATGAAGAGACATACATCTATGAGGGAAACTTTGTTGATTTGACAAAAGCGGTGAACGATAATATAATAATCGCATTGCCTATAAGGTTATTATGTATCGATCAGTGTAAGGGGCTTTGTCCGGTTTGTGGAAAGAACCGAAACGAGGATGTTTGTCATTGTAAGGAATCCCATGAGGAAACCCCTAGTGAGAATCAGTTCGGTATTTTAAAAAATTACTTTAGCAATTGATTTGTAATTGAGTATGAGTTACAAGTTGAAATATGACTTTTGGATGTGAAAGGAGTTGAATAACCGTTACCATTTAACGGTGTAACATATGGCATTACCAAAAAGAAAAGTCTCCAAGCAGAGAAGAAATAAGAGAAGAACACATTGGAAGCTTACTGCACCTAACTTGGTGGAATGCCCTCAATGCCATGCATTAAGGTTGTCCCACAGAGTATGTCAAAGCTGCGGAACCTATAAAGGAAAGCAAGTAGTCGCTCAATCGGATAATTAACAAAATGAACACAAGGGCAGCAGTGGTGACTGCTGCTTTTTTCATTTTACTTTTATGAAACGAAAGGTGAAGTATGACAAAACACGGCACCATAAGTACCGTTGAAAAAGGATCCATTGCAGAGCAAGCGGGGATTGAAAAAGGTGATGTTTTATTATCGGTCAATGGTCAAAACATCATCGATATTTTTGATTACCGTTTTTTAGTTGCTGATGAAAAAATATTAGTGTGCATAGAGAAGCCGGATGGTCAAGTCTGGGAAATTGATATTGAAAAAGACCAATATGAAGACATCGGATTGGAATTTGACCCGCCCATCATTGATCGTGAGAGATCTTGCAGAAACAAATGTATTTTTTGTTTCATCGATCAGCTGCCTGAATCTATGCGTGACACCCTGTATTTCAAGGACGATGACGCAAGATTGTCTTTTTTAACCGGAAACTATGTCACATTAACCAATACAAGCGATGAGGAGCTCGAGCGCATTATAAAGTACAAGCTATCTCCCGTGAATATTTCCGTTCATGCCACCGACCCTGATATTCGGTGTAAAATGATGAATAACAAATTTGCAGGCAAAATTATGAATCAAATCGCCCATTTGACTGAAAATAATATAACGGTGAATTGTCAATTGGTTATATGCGAAGGAATTAATGACGGAGATGTCATGGTACAATCTATTGAAGACTTGGCGGTGCTTTATCCCGGGGTAAACAGCATATCGGTTGTACCGGTAGGTTTAACCGGACATCGGGAAAAATTGTTTTCTTTACAGCCCTTCGATAAGGAGGAAGCTCTGGAGATCATTCATAGGGTATCAGCGCTTCAAAACCGATATTTGAAAGAAAAGGGATCGAGAATCGTTTTTTGTGCCGATGAGCTCTATGTTATTGCAGGAATTGAAAACCCGGGTTATGATGCTTACGAAACCTTTCCCCAACTTGAAAACGGGGTAGGGCTTTTGGCGGCATTCGAAAAAGAGTTTCATGATGCAATGCAATTGGAACGGCAATATAAAAAAGATGTTGAAACGGTATCCATTGCAACCGGAAAGGCTGCTGAAGGATTTATACGCAAACTTTGTCATAAAATAATGACTCGATACCCCGTGGATATCAGGGTGTTCGGCATTGAAAACCGATTTTTCGGAACCACCGTCACCGTAGCCGGCTTGTTAACCGGTCAAGATATAAAGGAACAGTTAAAAGGCAAGGAGTTAGGGAATCGATTACTTTTATCAAGTTCCATGTTCCGAGCAGGAGAAGAAACATTTTTAGATGACATGACATTGGATGACTTGAAACAAGCATTGAATGTGGAGGTCATTGCGGTGAAGAACGACGGGGAAGAATTTTTGAGAAATGTTTTAGGAGAAAAAATATGACAAAACCCATAGTAGCAATCGTAGGAAGGCCTAATGTAGGAAAATCCACATTATTTAATTATTTGGCCGGATCAAGAATATCTATAGTAGAAGACACACCCGGGGTAACCCGTGATCGAATATATGCAAAAACCGAATGGCTGGGCAAAGAATTTATCATTATTGACACCGGTGGAATCGAACCGGTCTCTTCCGATGACATAATGGTAGGAATGCGCATGCAAGCTGAAATTGCTATTGAAACAGCGGATGTCATCATTTTTATGACAGACGGCAAAAGCGGATTAATCGAATCGGACAAGGATATTGCTCAAATGCTTCGATTGTCCAAAAAACCGATTGTGATTGTAGTG
Organism: uncultured Clostridia bacterium; assembly: GCA_937894465.1. GTDB lineage: Bacteria > Bacillota > Clostridia > JAAYHZ01 > JAAYHZ01 > JAAYHZ01. The sequence continues at coordinate 31,371 of CALCRE010000297.1, read as the reverse complement.
AACAAGGTGGATACACCTGGGGATCCTCCCATGCAGGTATATGATTTTTATGAACTTGCATTAGGAGAGATCCACACCATTTCTTCTATTCACGGTATGGGCATCGGCGACGCCTTGGATGAAGTCATTTCCTACTTTCCGGAAGAAACCGAGGAGGAAGAGGAAGAACATGCCATTAAAGTTGCCGTCATCGGGAAGCCCAACTCGGGAAAATCCTCACTGGTCAATAAAGTATTAGGATACGAACGGGTGTTGGTTTCTGATGTACCGGGTACCACAAGAGATGCCATTGATTCTTATGTGGAAGTGGATGGAAAGCAATATGTGTTCATTGATACCGCAGGAATTCGAAGACAAAGCAAAGTCATTGAGAATGTGGAAAAGTATTCGGTTCTTCGTGCATACACTGCCATTGAACGTGCCGATGTGTGCATTTTGATGGTGGATGGGGGAGAAGGCATTTCGGAACAAGATGCCAAAATAGCAGGATATGCTCATGAACAAGGTAAATCCATTATTGTGGCTATTAACAAGTGGGACTTAGTAGAAAAGGACAGTAAGACAGTAGAGTCTTTTCAGCAAAAGACATTTCAAATTTTATCATTCATGACTTATGCACCGATGATCACCATATCCGCATTAACAGGGCAAAGGATCAACCGGTTATTTCCGTTGATTGACGAGGTTTATGCTCAAGCTTCCCTGGATATACCCACCGGTGTGCTCAACGATATATTGTCCGAAGCCATTGCGATGGTACAACCGCCGTCCCATAAGGGAAAACGGTTGAAGATATTCTACATGACCCAAGTAGGGAAAAGGCCGCCTAAATTTGTTTTGTTCGTAAACGATGTACAGCTGATGCATTTTTCTTATGAAAGATATATCACCAACAAACTAAGAGAAGCATTTGAGTTTAAAGGAACATCCATACAGTTTATAATAAGGGAAAGAAACGAAAAGGTTTGATCATGAGGGGGCAAACATGGTTTTACATTATATCTTTGCAGGTTTGATCGGATACTTGTTAGGGAGTATCAACAGCGCTCTGATCGTAGGAAAATTCGTCGGGGTGGACATTAGGGAGCACGGCAGTAAAAACGCAGGTATGACCAATGCCATACGGGTTTTTGGTAAAAAGAAAGCGTTGTTTGTGTTGCTTGGGGATATTCTAAAAGGTGTTCTGGCATGTATTGCCGGTACCCTGATATCCCGTGATACACAAGGAGTGATGCTCTTTGCAGGGCTTGCTTGTGTCATCGGGCACAACTGGCCGGTCTATTTCAACTTTAAAGGTGGAAAAGGGGCTCTGACATCCATCACGGTCTTGTTCTTCGCAGATTACAGAATCGCATTGATCTTAATCGGCTTGTTTATTGTTATTGTGGCACTGACCAAATATGTTTCATTAGGCTCCATGACAGGAGCGATTCTTTTGCCGGTATTCGGTTTGTTGTTTTTCAAAGGAATTGAGTTTTTTGTATTTTCAATGATTTTAACTGTCATGTTGGTTTGGCGTCATCGAACAAACATTAAACGATTGTTAAAAGGAGACGAATCAAAGTTGAATTTGAAAAAGAAAGCGCAACTTGAGCAATGAAACAAAGAATCGGTCGTATATACGACCGATTCGAATGAATTCAATCATAATTGTCCTATTTCATAAAAGCATCCGCTAAAAGGGTGCCTTTTTCATAGAAGATCCCGGTTTTTGATGCGGTTTCTTCCGTGAAGTTTGTTTGGTTGTTTCCGACATCTCCTTTTTGGTAAATGACAAAGGGTACGGCATCCCTTGTGTGGGTTCTTAATGACAGGGGGGTAGGGTGATCGGCTAATGCCATGATCTTGTAATCGTCATATCCTTCTAGTTCGGATATGACAGGCCCGATAATTTTCTCGTCAATGAGTTCAATGGATCGAACTTTATTCATCATCTCGTTCCGATGCCCGCATTCATCCGGAGCCTCTATATGAACAAATACAAAATCGTATCCGTCTTTTAATGCCTGGATACAAGCTTGTGCTTTGCCTTGATAATTGGTATGAAAATTCCCGGTGGCACCTTCCACCTTGATTACAGCCATATCTGCGCAAACACCGATTCCTTGAACAAGATCCACTGCTGATATGACGGCACCTTTTTTGCCATATTTGGATTCAAAGTTTGGTAGAACAGTCTTTTTACCTGCTCCCCAAAACCATGCAGAATTAGCCGGATTCAAGCCTTTTTCAAGGCGAGCCATGTTCACCGGATGTTTTTTTAATATTTCATGGCTTTTTTTCATCACTTCAAGAGCCACAGGATGGGAAGGCAACCGGTTATTAATGTTTTTGCCGGTAATGTCGTGAGGTGGTGTCAAGAGCATGTCCGAAGGGCCATTGCTCCACACGAAAAGGCGACGGTAGCTGATTCCCGGATAAAAAAGCATACCTTCCATATTCATTTCTTTATTTAATGCTTCAATCAAGACTTTGGCTTCTTGGGTGCTGATTTCATCCGAACAATAATCGATCAGGGTTTTATCCTCGTATACCGGTTCATCGGAGAGGGTGACTAAGTTGCATCTGGCCGCAATGTCGGTATCTTTTAATGAAACCCCCATACTGGCGGCTTCGATAGGAGATCTTCCGGTAAAGTACTTTTCCGGATTATATCCTAAAACGCTTAAGTTGGCTACGGCACTACCCGGTGCCAAGCTGTCCGGTACATTCTTTACCATGCCACCGGTACCCTTTTGAAACATTCTGTCCATATTGGGGGTATTGGCATATCCGAGGGGTGTTTTACCATAAAGATCCGGGATGGGGTAATCCGCCATCCCGTCTAACAATATTATCACATGCTTCATCTATGCAAGTTCCACCAGTCTCTTCAAGTTGTTGTAGCCAATTTCGATTGCTTTTAACGGTTCTTCCATTCCTTCGAACTCAATAGATAAGATCTTGTCATATCCGTTCTTTTTCATAACCTTGATACATTGTAGAATAGGAACATTGCCGTGTCCGATGATGGCACCACGTAGATAATTGCCGCCTCTGGATGTAAACCAACCGGTACCGGGGTTAGGTTCTTGACCGGATTTAACATGGAAATCCTTGGCATGAACGTGGAATGCATAAGGCATCAAACGTCCGATTGCTTCATAAGGAGATTCGTCAACACACAAGAAGTTGCCCATGTCAACCAAAACACCGAAGTTTGTATGGTCAACACCGCAGATGAGTTTTTCAACTCTCTCGCTGTCTTGGCAGAAGAAACCGTGGTTTTCCACCATGGTCCTGATTCCTTTTTCAGCGGCATATTCCGTTACTGCACGGCAGCCTTTGATCAATCTCGGAAGAGCATCCTCAAAGCTTCTGGCTTGCCTTGTATAGTTGCTTTTAAAACCACCGGTTGCATCGTGGCGCATTCCGGGGCTGCATAGCAATTCGGCGATATCCACTTCACCTTTTACTCTTTGGATTTCTGCATCCAAATCACCGTCGGAACCGTTTATAAAATCGGCACCGATGGTGTAATTACCGATCTCAATACCAACCTCATCACATTTTGCTTTGATTTTAGGTGCAAAACTCTTTAATGTCTCCCCTTCAGGTAATGTAATGGTTGAAAACTCAATCACATCAAAGCCGATTTCCTTGGCTTTTTCAATTGCCTGTAATGTTGTCAGTTCACCTGCACGTACAAGTCTGGAAAAACTGTATGAACTTACTCCGATTTTCATAATGAAATCCTCCTAAAATATTATTTCTCTGCCTGTTTCGGCTGATTTATAACCTGCTTCAATAATTTTTGTCACCATTAGGCCGTCTTCTGCAGGGTTTCTGCAAGGAATCCCCAATGTAACGCAATCCACAAAGTGTTTAATTTCTCTTCTGAAACATCCGCGAAAATCAAATTGTGCCTTTTTCACGGGAATGATATCCACCATACGATCTGCCATGGTTGTGTAGAACTCTACTTCCGGTTCGATTTTTGCACCGGCTTTGTCCCCGAAAAGCTCGATCCTACCGGTGGGTCCTTTTATGTTTAAACAAAAACTGGTATCAAGATAGAAAACAGCTCCATTGTCATATCGGACATACAAAGTGGCCATGTCCTCCACATCGAAAATATCGGCTTTTCTTTTTTCGTTAGGTGCATCACCCACATAAGTGTCCTTTAAGACCGGTTTTCCCAACTTGTACGAAGTTGTTCCGCTGACTGAAATCGGTTTGGGGTTGCCCATCAAGTATCGACATAAATCGATGCAATGTACTCCAAGGTCAATCAAAGGTCCGCCACCGGATCTGGCTTTATTGCCGAACCATCCTCCGGGGAATCCGTATCTTCTCAAGTAAGATGCTTTTGCATAATAGATATCTCCGAACATACCTCTTTCTTTACAATCAAGAATCAGCTCGGCATCGTCTCCGAATCTTCGTACAAAGCCCAACATCAAAAGCTTACCGGTTTCTTTGGAAACATCCAGCATTTGCTGCGCTTGCATTGAAGTGATGGCCATGGGCTTTTCGGATAACACATGTTTTCCGGCTTTTAAGGCGTTTATGGCGATTTCGGCATGAGACTCATGACTTGTACAGATACTGACCGCATCCACATCGGATTTTACCAACAGCTCTCTGTGATCAGTGTATTGTTCCGGGATGTTATTCTTTTTGCAAACAGCATCCAGCTTTTCTGCATCAATATCGCATCCGGATACAATCTCAACATTTTTACATTGTTGATATCCGTCGATATGAGAAGCGCTTATTCCGCCGGTTCCGATGATACCAACTCTTAATTTATCCATAATGTAATGTACTCCTTTAAAAAAGATTTTATCGTCCGATGATATCTTTTAAGAAAGTGACTGCTTTTCGTATATCCGCTTCAGGGTTTGTACCCACTTCGCGTTCAATGGTCAAAAACCCTTTAAAACCTGTGGATGCTAACGCTTCAAGGTATTCAGGGAAATTCACGTCACCTTCACCTAAAGGAACTTCCTTGAATGCCGGAGGCATGTCTTTGGGTCTCGGTGCCAAACCGTAGATGATTTCCCTGTCTGTTTTGTTCAGCATGATACCATCTTTGGCGTGGGTGTGAACGATATAGTCTCCTAAAACCTTGACTGCGTCTTTGGCTACATCACCTACTACCATGACCAGGTTTGCCGGATCAAAGTTGACGCGTACACCGTTGCTGCTCATACTGTCCAGAAATTTTTTTAACAATACTGCAGACTCCGGACCGGTCTCGATGGCAAAAGATGCATCGATTTTGTCTCCGTATTCACCTAATTCTTCGCATGCTTCTTTCATGATCTTCCAGCGATCGCTTTTATCGTCGTCAGGAACCGCGCCGATGTGAGTGGTTACAACATTGGTCTCCAAATCCTTGGCAAGATCCAACACTCTTTTTGAATCCTCTATTCTTTTGGCATTCAATGATGCATCACAGAAACCCGGATGCCCGAAATCGCCTACTAAAGCGGATACAACCATACCGTTGGATTTAATCATATCCAATAGTTCTTTCCTCTTGGCCGGCGTCAAATTCTCCGGTGCGGTTTCACCGCGGGATGCATGAAGTTGCACTCCGTCTGCTCCGACTTCTGCGGCTTTTTTTATACCTTCCGCAACACCTAATCTAAACGAATTTACGATAACGCCAATTTTAAAGTCCATAAAATAATGACTCCTTTCGCATTTGTTCATATTATACCATACGAAACACAGACTGAGAAAAAGAAATGGACAAGAAATGAGCAAAGAAAACAGATCATTAATGAAATGATATTAACATTCTAAATTGAATCAGCTATAATAGTAGATAACGAACAGGAGGTATCATCATGGATAAAAAAGTGAGAATCGGATTGATTGGTGTGGGAAATATCGCACAAAATGCCCATATTCCCGCCTATTTAAAGCAAAAGGATGTTGAGTTGGTTGCATGTTACGATATAAAGGCAGACAGAGCGAAGGAAGTTGCAGCCAAATACAATATGACCGCAGAAGAATCCCTTGAATCTTTATGTGCAAGAGATGATCTGGATGCTGTCAGTGTTTGTACATGGAACAACGGACATGCCAAATCAGCCATAGCTGCATTAAAGGCAGGAAAGCATGTTTTATGTGAAAAGCCCATGTCTATGAATGCGGCTGAATGCGAAGCCATGATTGCTGCTCAAAAGGAAAGCGGGAAGTTGTTGATGATGGGATTTTGCTATCGATTTTCTGCTTCTGCTAAAGCCATCAAAGCTTTGGCTGATGAAGGAAAATTCGGTGAAATATATCATGCACATGCAAGTATTCTCAGAAGAAGAGGAACTCCATTAGGATGGTTTACCGATTTATCCAAATCCGGCGGTGGACCGGTCATTGATATCGGTGTTCATGTCATCGATTTGACTTGGTACTTAATGGGCAAACCTAAATTGGTCAGTGTATGTGCACAAGTACATAACCGAATCGGGGACTACAAGACAAAAGGAGTCAGTCGCTGGGAAGCTTTTGATACGGACAACCTGGTTTTTGAAACGGAAGATTCGGCAGCGGGTATCGTTAAATTTGAAAACGGCGTATCTATGATCGTAGAAGTCAGTTGGGCAATTAACGGTGAAGCGGAAGGCGTTACAAGTAAAATTTACGGAGAAAAAGCCGGAGCGAACTACAGTCCTTGTAAAATCTATGGGGAAGAGGGGGGATATCTTTCGGATATTGACATCAATACCGGTAAGGAAGACCAATTCTACAATGAAATCAGACATTTTATCGATTGCATAAAAGGGAATGCAGAATGTATTTCCAAAGGTGAAGACGGTTTGGTGATTCAAAAGATACTAAATGGTATTTATCAATCCTCCGCAGAAGGAAAAGAAATATTTTTCTAATCACGTAAGCATGAAAAAAACAAGTAATAAAATAAATGAATGTAATAATATAATAAAAGCCTGCAAATGCAGGCTTTTCTTCTAAATTCGTTTCAATAGGATTTAATCGAATTATCCGTTTAATAAGTTTTCTCTTGCTACTCTATTCCAAACAGGAATATTTTGTTCTACTCTTCTGTAAGATCTGATAAACAATTTTCCGGTTACTTCATAACTTGATTGTATGGCAGCGGCGATGACGGCAATTAATTCATCTTCCGGTATTTCAGGTGTTGACACTTCTTCAGTTGTTTCTTGAACTGAAATGTTTTCTTCTTCGTTCTTTGCTTGCTTAGAGAACAGTTTAAATAAGCCCAAAATGGTGTACCTCCATATATCTAATAAAAATTATTTCGAAATTTTACTTTCCTAATAATTTATCATATGGATTTTGATTAGTCAATAACGAAAAATATCAAAGTTGTTATTATTTACTACGAAAAAAACACAAATAATTGAGCAAACTATGAGCGGAGGTGAAATATGTTGAAAAAAACTTTAAAAACCGTGATCATGGGAGTGATAATATTAGCACTGGCATTCACGTTTATCGGTTGTGATATTGCAAATAGGACACCCGGAACAACTACCGGAGGAACCACTACACCAAGAATAACAACCGGGACAACGAGAACAACCACACCGGGGATTACAACAGGTACTACAACAACAGGCAATATAACAACAGGTACTATAACCGGAACAGGTAATACGACAACGACAAGAGGTAGAGCAATTATACCGGGAAACAGACCTGGAAACAACATGCCGAGAACAAATGGTAACGGTGCTATTAACGGAGCTGATAGGGGCGGGATGCTTTTCGGCTCCGCTCCCGATTTATTTTTCAGAAGCGATATGGTTCAAAACGGATATACAAATGGTTTGACTGGAAATAATGGATATCCATACGGAAACCCTACCGGTCATTTTAAAAGTGGATATCCCGAGGGATACAACAATGAATATACTCCTGTGGATGGAAATGAAAGAGCGGGACAAGTAGCAGATTACGGCAGATTACCCAGAACTAGAAGATTCGCCCCCGGATTCTTAGGATCTTTTAGGAATACACCCGGTGTAAATATCTATGACAGCAATGCAGTCATGAACCGAATCGCTAAAAACAATGAACTATGTGATGTTGCCGATATTATAAAAAAGGATGTAAAGGGAATGAAAGAAATTAGGGATGCGGAGGTGTGCGCTACTGAAGACAGTGTATTTATCGGGATCAAACCCGGAATTTATGCTGATGACATGAACAGCTTGAAAAACAATGTTCAAGACAAAGTAAAAACGAAGTTTCCTCAAGTGGAATTTGTTCATGTAACCGATGACAATTTGGATATGCAAAGTATACGTCGCGCATATGGCAAGATGAAAAACAGTAATTTGGAGCCACACAGATTAAATGAAATACTTCAAGTGGTAAGAGACAATGTTGCAATAGGAAGCAATCTTTAATACTAACCACTTTTTATTTTCTATAAAGCAAACACCACAAGTTCCCGAAGCTCAATGCCTAAGGAATTTTTTATTGTAAACAAAGAATAAAACAACGTAATTTACCGCATCAAAAACCCGGGAAGATCCCGGGTTTTCTTTAAGATGTTTTATTTATTTACTTCATTTATTAAATACAGCGTTCATGACAATGGCACCGATAAACCCAAAAGCAATTACCTGTCCGCTAACCTCCAATGCGCTCTCACATAAAAAAAGAAGATCGGGGTTGGGAGATGATTTGGCAAACAAAGCAATACCGGCTATAGCAGGCACTGCAAGAAACATGAAAATAACAATAGCAATCTTTAAAATACTTTTTGAGATAATACCCATGTCCATGAAGGAGGAAACAATCTTCATGACAGCTTTTTTTATATTTATCATTTTTCAACCCCTTTATAAAATCAATCAAAATAACATATTTACATAATACCGGCCAATCATCCTAAATTCAATGCAAAATATATGGTAAGGTTGCCATTATGTACACTCATCGTGACAGCAGGAGAGCACCCCCCTTAAAGCCTTAAAGCCAATTTTATATAAGGAAAACCTACTGTAAGCTTGTATTAAAAATTGTTAAATTGTATAATATATATGCCGTAAAGTATAATCTTATTATTTTTTATATGTTATACTAACAGTGGTTGATAAAATATTAATGGGGGTGCTATGATGGAAAAGAAGTACAATCCTTATAATGATATGTTGGAAGTGCTGGATGAAGCAGCCGGATTATTAGGGTACAAGGAAGAAGAATACATTGCATTAAAGCATTGTGAAAGAGAACTGAAGGTTTCTATTCCTGTTAAAATGGATGATGGATCTGTGCAAGTATTTGATGGTTACAGGGTGCAACATTCAAGCTCTAGAGGTCCTTGTAAGGGTGGTATTCGTTACCATGAAGAAGTTGATATAGATGAAACAAAAGCTTTATCAGCATGGATGTCATTAAAATGTGCAGTGGTTAACGTTCCTTACGGCGGAGCAAAAGGTGCCGTAAAAGTTGATCCGAGCAAGTTATCCAAGGGTGAACTTGAAAGATTGACCAGAAGGTATACTGCCATGATTCTACCGCTGATCGGACCGGAAAAAGATATACCTGCACCGGATATGAACACCAATGCGGAAGTTATGGGTTGGATCATGGACACATACAGCATGTTCAAAGGATATGCAGTACCTGGTGTTGTTACCGGCAAACCCATTGAAATAGGCGGATCTTTAGGAAGAGGCGCTGCTACGGGCCGCGGTGTCATGTTGATAGCCAAATACCTCATGAATAGTTTGAATAGAAAACCGGAAGAAACAACCGTTGCTATACAAGGCTTAGGTAATGTAGGAGCTTCTGCTGCTTTGCAGATACATGAAGAAGGTTTTAAGGTTATTGCCGTAAGTGATATCTCCGGTGGAGTCATTTGTGAAGACGGCTTGAATATTCCTGAAATCGTTGGGTTTATTGCAAACAAGAAACGTCTGTTAAAAGACTATAAAAATGATAAAGTTCGTTTTGTCACTAATGAGGATGTTTTGCTTGCAGATGTGGATTTGTTGGTTCCTGCCGCTATGCAAAATCAAATCAATGAAGAGATTGCTACGAAATTGAAAGCAAAATACATTGTTGAAGGCGCTAACGGACCTACAACTGCGGACGCTGACAAGATATTGAACAAAAGAGGCATCATCGTTGTTCCTGACATATTAGCGAATACAGGTGGTGTGGTTGTTTCCTACTTTGAGTGGGTACAAAACATTCAGCATCTGTCATGGGATGAGAACGAAGTCAACGAGACATTGGCAAAAATCATGCACAAGGCTTATGAAGAGGTTTATGCATTAAGCCAAGAAAAACATGTTTCTATGAGATTGGCTGCTAACATGGTTGCACTAAAAAGACTTGTTACTGCAAAGAAGATCAGAGGAATATTCCCCTAAGCATAGCATGAAAAAAGCATAAATTACTGAACGGATAAAAGAGGTGTGAAAACACCTCTTTTTTTAACACCAAAATTCCTTATTATGTTATAATGCTGTATAAAGACTTACTGGAGTGACAAAAAAGATTATGGATAAACTAAAAGCTGTTATAACTTCAATGCTGGGTAATACACCGGCATTATCCCAATATATCGACAGCACCCTTTTGTGTGCGGAAATGATCATTGATTGTTATAAGGAAGGTAATAAGGTTCTGTTATGCGGAAACGGCGGAAGTTGTGCAGATTGCGACCACATTGCCGGTGAATTAATGAAAGGCTTCTTAAAGAAAAGGCCATTGCCTAAACAACTCGAGCAGTCCCTTGAAGTTCAATTCAAAGGTGAGTGGCATCAAGTGAAAGGAAAACTGCAACAAGGGTTGCCTGCCATATCTTTGTGTACCCATAATGCACTGATGACGGCTTTTTGCAATGATGTGGATGCGGATTTGCTTTATGCACAGCAGGTCATCGGTTACGGTAAACCGAAGGATGTTTTAATTGCACTGAGCACTTCCGGTAATTCCATTAATGTGATCAATGCTGTCAAAACCTCAAAGGCACTGGATTTGACTGTCATTGGTTTTACCGGACGATCAGGAGGGCAATTAAAGGAGCTTTGTGATCTGTGTTTATGCGTTCCCGCTGATGAAACCTATAAGGTACAAGAATATCACCTGCCTATATATCATGCGGTTTGTGCAGCGGTTGAAGCATATTTTTTCAGCGAGTAGAAAGAGAGAAAAAATGAAAATAGATTTTAGTGAAATTAAAACTTATTCAATAAAAGACAGGACAAATTTAGTGACATGTGAAAACTTGAAAGAACCGGATCTGTATGTTCCCGATCCATGGGAGGATCCGGATTTTGACCATTTGACGGACAACATTATCCGGGCAAAGAAGGCAAACCGCCCGGTGATTTTGTTTATGGGTGCTCATGTGATTAAAAACGGATTGTCGAAATACATCATTTCATTAGTTCAAAAAGGTTACATAACACACATTGCCGGAAACGGTGCAACAAGCATTCATGATTTTGAACTGGCATTAGGGGGTGGAACTTCGGAGGATGTTCCCACAGCTATTAAAGACGGTTCTTTCGGTATGTGGGAAGAAACCGGAAGGATGATGAACGAAGCGATTATACAGGGTGCTAAATCCGGATTAGGATACGGGCAAAGCCTTTATCAGTACATGGAAAATCACTCGGATCTTTTTTTGTACAAGGACATTTGTGTTTTGTATATGGCTCAAAAAGCCGGTATACCGGTAACTTATCATGTTTCAATCGGAACGGATATCATCCATCAACATCCCATTGCAGATTTTGGTGCCATCGGTAAAACCTCCGGAGAGGATTTTAAGATTTTTTGTGAATCGGTATCCAATTTAGACAAAGGTGTTTTCATGAATTTCGGTTCTTCAGTGATCGGACCGGAAGTCTTTTTAAAAGCTCTTTCTATCTCAAGAAATTTAGGATTTGAAACATATAAAATCACCACTGCAAATTTTGATCTTTTAGATTTGGGAGATTATCATCGAAAACTAGGGTATGACCATCCTCAATACTATTATAGACCACGTAAAAATATTGTAACAAGACCGGTCAGTGACGGTGGTATCGGATGGCATTTTTGTGTGGATCATAATATTTCCATTCCAAAGATGTATCAAACATTGGTTGCAAAAGAAGGATAATAGAGAGCAATTCAAGCAACAATAAAAAAGGATAACAAAATCCGATCGGGAGAAAAACATATGAAGCTTTTATCGTTAGTAATACCGGCATATAACGAACAAGACAATGTAGAACATGCTTACGAAGTGCTTTCGGATTTGATGAGAAGAAATTCCATTGAACACGAATTTATATTCATTGATGATGGATCGAAAGATGACACATGGAGCCTGTTGCAAAAACTTGCACTTGAGAAAGACAATGTTACGGCATTGAAGTTCAGTAAAAACTTCGGCAAGGAAGGTGCGATTTATGCCGGATTGAACAATTGCAAAGGTGATTGTTGCATTGTCATGGATTGTGATTTGCAGCATCCGCCTCAGACGGCTGTGGAAATGTATAATGTGTGGTTAAATGGGGATTGGCAGGTCATTGAAGGCAAAAAGCAAGACCGAGGCAAGGAAAATCCGGTGTACAAGCTGTTTGCCAATGTTTTTTATTCTTTGTTAAAGTCCTCTGCCGGGATTGATTTACACGGTATGTCCGACTTTAAACTGTTGGATAGGCAAGTCATTGATGTACTGGCGTCCATGCCGGAAAAACAGACATTCTTTAGAGCTATGCCGGGTTGGGCAGGTTTTAATACCACGGTTGTTTATTACCAAGTGGCGCCTAGGTACAAAGGTACTTCCAAATGGTCTAAAAAAAGCTTGTGGAAGTTTGCAATGAACAACATATCTAATTTTTCATCTATGCCCATGCAGATTGTCACCATTTTCGGCCTTATATTTTTTGCATTTTCATTGATATTGGGTGTGCAAACATTGATCGGAAAACTATCCGGAAGATCAGCGGAAGGTTTTTCCACGGTAATCCTTTTATTGTTGATGATCGGTAGTATTATCATGTTCAGCTTGGGTGTCATCGGTTTTTATATTTCCAAGATCTATGAAGAGGTTAAAAGCAGACCAAAATATATTATTTCGCAACGCATCGATAAAAAGAACCTGAAAGGGGAGTCATCCGGAAAATGAATAAGCATGGGTTCAAGGATTTATTTACCGCTACATTAAAGACAAATTACCACTATTTCGGTGCATTTTTTATACCGATTCTGTTGTTCGGCATTGCATACGCTTGGTTCGGTGTTTATCCCTTCGGAAAAGAATCGGTTTTGGTATTGGATATGTACGGCCAATACATGGACTACTTTCAAAATTTCCGAAGCACCATATTAGGTGATAAAAGTTTTTTGTATTCCTGGGGTAGAAACTTAGGGGGAGAGATGATGGGTCTTACGGCTTATTATGTCTCGAGTCCTTTTTCATTGATCACTGTATTGTTTCCCGCTAAAAACATACTGGAAGCAGTTTTGACCATGGAATTTCTTAAAATGGGATCCATGGGTTTAACCATGGCCTATTACTTAAGAAAATCTAAGAATGTGAGCCAATTTAATTCCATGCTTTTTTCCTTGCTTTATGCAATGTCGGCCTATGTTGTGGTTCAAATGATGAATATCATGTGGATGGACAGCCTAATTTGGTTGCCTTTGATCGCATTGGGTGTAGAACGGATTATACGGGAAGATAAGTATAAGTTATTTTTACTGTGTTTGCCGGTGCTATTTGTTTCAAATTTCTATACAGCCTATATGACCGGTATGTTTTCATTCTTCTACTTTTTCTATTACTATGTTTATGTGTACGGATTTAAAGGATTTAAACGATTTGTCAAAAAGTTGTTTCTATTCGGCATATGTGCGGTGGTTGCCATCGGATGCAGTTTGTTCTTGATTCTTCCCACTTATTACGGAATGAAAATGGGAAAACTGGAGTTTAACAGTACCGATATTGATTTCAAATCCAGGTTCGACCTGTTTGATATGTTTGCAGCCATGATGCCGGGTGCTTATGATACCGTTAGAAATGAAGGGACCCCTTTCATTTACGGGGGGATGATCCTCTGGTTGTTGTTACCTGCATATTTTTTGAACAAGGATATTAAAACGCAGCATAAAGCGACTTCCGGGGCGATGTTGTGGTTTTTAACATTGAGCTTTGTCATCAATACTCTTGATAATGCATGGCACATTTTCAAAACACCCAATTGGCTACCCTATCGTTATTCATACTTATTTACTTTTTTCGTCGTCATATTATGCTGTGAGGCATTCGAACATATAAAAGGTATAGCCAAAGAGGATTTGTTAAAGTTTTATATAGGCTCCGTCATTATCGTGTTTTTAGTTCAGAAAGCCGGGTATGACTTCATTACAGCTGAAGAGAATGTTTGGTTTGCTTTGATTTGTCTTTCAGTCTACATTTTGTTGCTTTATCTTTTTAAGACATCAAGACAACGGCAGGCGGTGGCGTTATCCTTACTTTTGTTCGTATCGGTGGAACTGACTGTGAATGCTTGTGAGCTCATTTATGATCTCGACCGGGATGTGGTGTACAGTACTCGTGCAAGCTATGTGGACTTCTTTGAAGAAAACAAGCCGGTAGTGGATGCAGTGCAAGATTATGATCCCGGATTTTACAGGCTGGGAATGACCCACAGGAGAACCAAAAACGATGCTTTGTCATTCGGATTCAACGGGCTCGCTCATTCTAGCTCCACATTGAATTTGAAGATATTAGACTTTATAGAGGTTATGGGGATCTCCATGAGAGGCCATTGGGCGGGATATTACGGAACAACTATCGTTAGTGATTCATTGCTCGGATATAAATATGTGTTATCAAAAAACTACATGCCCTTCCCATATTACGATGAACTAGATTTAATCGACAGTCCTGTAACTGTGTACGAAAACCCTTATGCGCTACCCATTGCATTCGGAGCCCACGAGCGTGTCGACAAGGTGTTCTTGTATGGAGACGACCCGGTACGCCAGCAAAACAAATTGCTCAGTGCCATCACCGGTGAGATGTATGCCGAGTACTTTAAGAAGATTGATGTTGTGGATACAGTCACAGAAAATCTGACAGCCGAGACACAGCAATCCAGTCACGTCTATTACCAAAAAAGAGATAAAAACAAAAATGCTACTGTTGAATTTTTGGTAAAAGGTGTGGGAGGATATAATTTATATGCATTTTTCCCTACCAATTTCGAACGGGAAACCGATTTAAAGTTGAACGGGGAGGAATTCGGTCAATTTTTCGGTAATGATACTTACGGAGTATTGAATTTAGGAGCATTCGAGGATGGAGAAGTGGTCTCCTTTGAAATGAGTTTAAAGGAAGATGAATTGTATTATAAAGACGCTCTCTTTTACTATTTGGATATGGAGCCCTTTGAAGAAGCCATCGACAAATTGAAAGATAATTCTTTACAAATTACGGATCGGACCGAGACCCGGATCAAGGGAACGGTAAATTTGAATGAGGATCAATCCTTCTTGTTTACCACCATTCCTTATGAGGAAGGTTGGCAAGTGATGGTGGACGGTGTGGAGGTAGAAACAGTTGAACTTGTAGACGCGCTTTTGGGAATTCCCATAACACCGGGAGAACATACTGTGGAAATGAAATTCATACCTCAGGGATTTATACTAGGCAGCGCCATATCCATTGTTTGTTTTGCCTTATTCATCCTCATGGCAGCATATAAGCCTAAAAAACGAAAGAACCCACCGGAGAATGTACAGGAAGAGAAGAGTGTAATGGCGGAAGTTGAATCGACAGAAACAGGAAGTGAAATCGAAGAGACACCGGTTGAATCAACATCAGAAAATGGTGAATTGACGTAAAACATCCTGTATGTTATAATTTTCACATACTACTGTACTTTTATGGTAAGTGGATCGGAGATATTAATTATGAATAATGATAACAAAAAGATTTCAATGGCGGTGGTAAAGAGGCTGCCTAGATATTATCGATATTTGTCGGACTTGTTGCAAAACGGCGTCACGAGGATTTCCTCGAAGGAATTGAGTGAAAAAATGGGAGTGACCGCGTCGCAAATAAGACAGGACTTGAATTGTTTTGGAGGGTTCGGACAGCAAGGTTACGGATATAATGTACAGAATCTCTTTAATGAGGTTGGTAAAATTTTAGGCACAGATCACCGTTTTAAATTGATCATTATCGGTTTGGGAAATATGGGACATGCATTGTCGAATTATGATAACTTTAAAAGAAGAGGATTTGACATAGTCAAGATATTTGATATCAAACCGGAGTTAATCGGTACGAAAATCAATGGTATTGAAGTGTTTCACATGGATGATTTGGATGAATTTGTAAGTAACAATCATGTGGACATCGCAGTATTGTCCGTACCTTACAGCCAAACCCCGAATATTGCGGACCGATTGGGAAGACTGGGCGTAAAAGGCTTGTGGAACTTTTCTCCAATGGACTTGGAGTTGCCCTATGACATTGAAATTGAAAATGTCCATTTGAGTGACAGCTTAATGGTTTTGGGCTATAAAATAGACAGTAAAATGAAAAAATAGCATTGCAACCTGTTTCCTTTATTGATATAATCAAACTGTTTTAATTCTGTTGGCTTTTAAATCAACAATAAAGCATGTATATATAGAACATAGTTTTGACAATTAACCATACGAGGAGGATCTATAATGAAAAACTACTCCATAAAGAACCTTAGAAACGTTTGTCTTTTAGGACACGGCAGTTCCGGAAAGACGACTTTGGCAGAGGCGATGTTGTTTAACTCAGGTGCTATTGACAGAATGGGTAAGATTGCGAACGGCAATACCACAATGGATTTTGACCCTGAAGAAATTAAGAGAAATTTTTCTATAAACACATCAATTGCTCCGGTTGAATGGAAAGATGTAAAAATAAATTTTATTGATACACCGGGTTATTTTGATTTTGTCGGTGAAGTGGTTCAAGGGCTACGTGCTGCTGAAAGTGCAGTTATTTTAGTACCTGCAAAAAACGGTGTGGAAGTCGGTACTGAAAAAGCCATGCAGTATGTAAATGATTTGGGTATTAGCAAAATGTTCTTTATCAGCAAAATGGATGAGGAAAACGCTAACTTCGACAAGACATATCAACAATTGAAGGATGCTTTCGGAACCGGGGTAGTAGCATTCCAATTTCCAATCATAGATAACGGAAAATTTGCCGGCATCGTCGATATATTGGCAAATAAAGCCTATACTTTTGACAAAGGCAAAGCTGTTGAAACAAAAGTTCCTTCGGACTTGGAAGACAGTATAGAAGAGATTCGCGAAGGCATAATGGAAGCTATTGCTGAAACCGATGAATCTTTAATGGAAAAATATTTTGAAGGTGAACCGTTCACACAAGAAGAAATCAATAAAGGTTTATCAGCCGGTATTACTGATGGCAGTATTTACCCTGTTTTATGCGGTTCCTCCGAGAAAAACATGGGTATTGACTTATTCGCTAATGCCATTGTTGATTTGTTCCCTGCTCCGGATGTCAAGAAAACAATCCAAGCGAAGACCCTTGACGGAGAAGTTATTGAATTGGAAGTTTCTGAAAATGAGAAATTATCTGCATTGATCTTTAAGACTATAGCCGACCCCTTTGTAGGAAAAATATCCATGTTCAAGGTATATAGCGGCAGCATATCGGCAGACACCCAATTATTCAACTCAAACTCCGAGAGAAATGAGAAAATAGCTCAGTTGTTTTTCCCCATGGGAAAACAACAAGTGAATACAAATAAAATTATCGCCGGGGATATCGGTGCACTGGCAAAGTTGCAGGCAAATACCAATGATACATTGTGCACTGTAGCCAAAAAAGTGGTATTGGATAAAATTAAGTTCCCGGAACCTACATTGTCCTTGGCTGTAGAGCCCATGGCAAAAGGTGATGAGGATAAAATCGGAAGCGGTCTGCAAAGACTTTTGGATGAAGACCCCACGTTCAGAATTGAAATTAATCCTGAAACACGCCAAACTCTTATCAAGGGAATGGGTGATCAGCATCTTGATGTGATCACCAGTAAGCTGAAAGCAAAATTCGGTGTTGATGTACGGTTGGTGGATCCGAAAGTTCCATATCGTGAAACCATCAAGAAGACGGCAGAACGTGTAGAAGGCAAGCATAAGAAACAATCCGGCGGACACGGACAATACGGACATGTATTCATTTCTTTCGAGCCTTGTGACAGTGAAGAAATGATTTTTGAAGAGAAAGTATTCGGCGGTTCAGTACCGAAAAACTTCTTCCCGGCTGTTGAAAAGGGATTGAGAGAAAGTGTCGTAAAAGGTGTATTGGCAGGATTTCCCATGGTTAATTTAAAAGCCACTTTGTTAGACGGCTCATATCACCCGGTTGACTCTTCGGAAATGGCCTTTAAAATTGCTGCAAGCTTAGCATACAAAAAAGGTATTGCATTGGCCGGACCTATTTTGCTCGAGCCTATTTACAAAGCGGAAATAACCATTCCAGATGCAAATTTAGGCGACATTATCGGTGATATGAATAAGAGAAGAGGAAGAATTCTAGGAATGGAACCTCTACACGGAGGATTGCAAAAAGTGACGGCAGAAGTTCCACTATCAGAAATATTCAAATATGCAACTGATTTAAGATCCATGACACAAGCCAGGGGAACGTTTACAACTGAATTTATTCGTTATGAAGAAGTTCCGGCTAGCATCAGTGAAAAAGTTATAGCAGACGCTGCAAAGGCGAAAGAAGAAGAATAAAAAATAAATTATTAAGTATTATCAAAAGGCATCAAGATGAAAAATCCGGGTGCCTTTTGTTTATTCCGGTATAATGGTTTTAAAATATTGATAAGGGGGAAATATGTATGGCATTTATACCATCAGAGGATCGATACAAAACCATGCCGTATAATCGTTGTGGGAAAAGTGGCTTGAAGTTGCCGGCAATTTCTTTGGGCTTGTGGCACAATTTCGGTGGAGTCACTTTATATGAAAACAGTAGAAACATGGTAAGGAAAGCATTCGATTTAGGTGTTACCCATTTTGACATTGCCAATAATTACGGACCACCTCCGGGATCAGCGGAAGAAAGTTATGGCAGAATTTTAAAGTCGGATTTTCACGGGTACAGGGATGAAATGGTCATATCTACTAAAGCCGGTTACTATATGTGGCCCGGTCCCTACGGTGAATGGGGTTCTAAAAAGAGCCTCATGGCAAGCCTCGATCAAAGTCTACAACGATTAGGGTTGGATTATGTGGACATATTCTATCATCATCGCCCGGATCCGGAAACACCTCTTGAAGAGACAATGAGGGCATTGGATCTAATGGTAAGACAAGGAAAGGCTTTGTATGTGGGCATTTCAAACTATAACGCCCAACAAGCGAAACAAGCTGTAACCATATTAAAGAGTTTGGGCACGCCTTGTTTGATCCATCAAGCCAGATATTCCATGCTGGATCGATGGGTGGAAAACGGTTTGTTGGATGTTTTGGAGGAAGAAGGTGTAGGCTGCATTGCATTTTCGCCTTTGGCCAAAGGTCTTTTGACCGATCGGTATATCAATGGGATTCCTGCCGATTCAAGAGCGGCCGGTAGCAGTGTATTCTTAAAGCCGGATAACATTACGCCCCAAGTGATGGAGAAGGTAGTAAAGTTGAACGATCTTGCAGGTAAACGTGGGCAAAGCTTGGCTCAAATGGCGCTCTCGTGGCTTTTAAAGGATAAAAGAGTGACATCGGTGTTAATTGGTGCAAGCAAACCCGAGCAGGTGGAAGATTGCGTTAAAGCAGCACACAGTGCTGATTTTTCTCAAGAGGAATTGCAAATCATTGAAGACATCTTGAGAAAATAAGCGGCAAAACTTCATATTATATATGGAATGCAACATATTTACAGGATCGCTCGTCTAATAGTTATAGAGTATTTGGAGGATGCCAATATGAAAAAAAGAGTATTGTTATTCATCACAGGACTGCTTGTTGTTGTTATGTTAGGCGGTTGTGCTTCGTCAAAATCGGAAGATAATTCCGTATCTCCGTCGGCACCGGAATATACTTATGCCACCACTACCACTGCGGGCAGCTATAAAGGTGAATTCGGCTTCGGGGAAAATGAAAGTTATGATCAAGATGGTCTTGGAGAGTTAGGAGAAAATATCTCCCTACAGAATAGAAAGGTGATCTTAAACGCTCGGTTGTCTTTGGAAGTGGAACACTTTGACACAGCGTATACGCAGATAAAAACCATGATTGCACCTTACGGATATGTGCAAGATTCATCCATCAGCAAAGATAAGTATTACCCGGAAGGATCCCAAGAATATATTTATGTCACCAGAGGTGTGGTGGTCATTCGCGTAGATTCTGATAAGTTCGAACAGACCATGGAGAACATCACCGGCATCGGGACGGTACTGGATGAGAAAAGAGGATCCGATGATATAACTTACGCATACACGGATACACAAGCTAGAATCCGGTTGCTGGAGGACGAGCAAAGTCGCCTTGAGGAGTATTTAAAAGACAAGACCAAGGACGCGGATTTTATATTTAAAGTACAATCCCGCTTGACTGAGGTGCTATATCAAATCGAAAATTTGAAAGGTACGATTCAAAAGTGGGATGACCTGGTAGGTTTATCCACCATCACCATTGATATGAAGGAATCAATTCCCGGTCAGAAACCTGTCAAAGAGTACACTTACTGGGATCGATTCGTAAAGTCCTTTAACAGAGCATTACAAATATGTGGCGATATCATCATTTTTATCATATCGGCAATTCCGGTTATTTTGATCATCGGAGCATTGGTGGTAATCGTTCTGTTTGCCATTAGGCTGATGCTGAGAATACCCGTGAAGACGAAAGAGAAGACCGATCAAAAGCCAAAAGAAGTAAATACCGACAACGACCCGAAAGAAACGTAAAAAAACTGTTTAAAAGCCCGAAGGAATTACCCCTCGGGCTTTTTGGTCATAAAAAATACTGTACATTTGATTGTACATTTGAAGTGTAAATTTGACGAAATAAAGTTTTATTTTCATGTTGAAATTTTGATTCTAATATATTATAATATTAATAATAGTCAAAGATAGTCAAAATCAATAATTGGATTATAAAGAGAGGTGAGGAAATGTGGCTATACTAAGTGATATAATTGAAGCTTTTATTAAAGAGTTGATCAACGAAACCGAAGGAGATGTTGAAATAAGAAGGAATGAGCTGGCAAATAAGTTTAATTGTGTTCCGTCTCAAATCAATTACGTCATCGGTACACGATTTACTCAAGAAAGAGGTTATTATGTGGAAAGCAGACGCGGAGGAGGAGGCCATATTCGAATCACACGTGTTGAGGTGAATAGTCCCGGTGATTATTTGATGCATATTGTAGCTTCCATGGGTGATTCCATATCTCAACAATCTGCCCAGATCTATATTCAGAACTTTGTGGATTATGAAATAATATCTCCGAAAACGGGAGAATTGATGAAATCAGCCATGAATGACCGTGCATTGGAGAACATCCCGCAACCAACCAGGGATGAGGTTCGAGCGAATATTATGAAGAACATGCTGGCATGTATTAAGGTTAAATAAACTTAAAAGGAATGGAAGTAGATGATAATGATTTGCCAAAAATGTAAAGTAAGAGAAGCAACAGTTACCATAACAAAATTGATACACAATATGCAGATAACCATGCATCTGTGCCCTGAATGCTCAAAGAATTTTTCTCAAGGAATTCAAAAACAAATATCCGGGGTAAATAATATTTTGATGAGCATGATGGATTCAGGAACCATGCCTGAGGATGAAAACGAAGATAATCTCAGCTGTGACAAATGTGGTATGACATTTGCCGACTTCAGGAAAAAAGGAACGGTCGGTTGCGAAGAATGCTACAACGTCTACCGTGAAAAGTTCGAATCCATTCTGAAAAGGTTACATGGTTCTTACCGGCATGTAGGATTGTCCTATGAAGGGATTAAGCATGCAGCTCCTCAAAAAAGTGATTCCATGGAGAGCAAGCTTTTGAAGAAAGATCAAATAAAGCAAGAAAGTGTTGCAGAGCAAATAGGCAATTTAAAGAAAGCCTTGGAAGAAGCAGTGGAAAGAGAAGAGTATGAGGAAGCGGCTAAGATACGGGACATGATTAAAATAATGGAAGACGAGCCGACCGGAGGAATTACATTATGATATGGTATTTGAATGAAGGCAAGGATGATGATGTTGTGGTTTTCACCATGGTCAAGTTGTCCAGGAATATACAAGGATACTCGTTTCCCAATAGAATGGATCAAAGTGACTCGGAAGCGCTTTTACAACAAGTCAAAGGGGTATATGATCAAGATGACGAGCTTAAGAACAGATTTCACTTTAGAAGAATAAACGATATATCCGAAACAGATCGAAAGATATTGGTAGAAAGGCAATTGATCAGTCCGGAGATTATCAACTCCGGCTTAAGCGCCGGTATTCTGTTGGATAAAAACGAAACATCCGTTGTCATGATCAATGAAGAAGATCACATTCGCATTCAAAGTATTTTTTGTGGATTGGAAACCGAAGCGGCTTGGGAGTCGTGCGTCAGTGCCGATAGATTATTAGCACGCCACCTGCCCTATATGTATGATAAAGAGCTTGGATTTTTGTCCGGATACCTGACCACCGTCGGAACAGGTCTGCAAATAACGGTTGTTATGCACTTGCCGGGAATGGTTATGACCGGGAATGTGGATAATATTACAACGGCTTGTGAAAAACTGAATGTATCATTGAAAAGTGTGTATGAGTTCGGAAAGAAACTGCCCGGGAATTTGTATGTATTGACGAATAAGATTACATCAGGTGAAACCGAAGAAAACCTCATTACCGGGATACGCAATGTGGCAAAGCAGATTGCCGACCAGGAACGGGCCTTGAGAATGTTACTTTTGCAACAAAATACATTGAAGATGGAAGACAGGGTGTACAGAGCACTGGGAACCTTCTTGAATGCACGTATTATGTCTTATGAGGAATCATTGGTCTTGATGAATGATATTAGATTGGGTGTATATACCGGGATGATTCGGAATTTCGGTATCAGGACGATGAATGAACTGTTGACATCCATTAAACCTGCGGGTTTGCAACAATTCAAGGAAAAGCCTTTGATATCGGTGGAAAGAGATATTGCCAGGGCAGAAATGATACGGGATAAAATGGATAAATACTTTAGAAAGGATGGTTAACATGTACGATAATTTTTCTGAAAAAGCAGATAAGAGTATACAATTATCAAATATGATCGCTTCCAAGTATGGGCATGATCAAATTGCCACTGAGCACATCTTATACGGATTGACAGCGGAAGAAACCGGTTTGGCTGCAATTGTTCTGGCTAAACAAAATGTTACGGCGCAAGGTGTGGAAAACGGAATCAAACGATTTGTCGGTTATGGTGTCAATCCCGGTAAAGAAGTGACCGGATACACACCCAGAGCCAAGCGCATATTCGAAATGAGCTCCCGGGAAGCGAAAAAAATGAATTCTGAATACATCGGAACTGAACATATATTATTAGCCCTTGTAAAGGAGGGTGATTCGGTTGCGGTACGCATTTTGTTGGATTTGAACGTTCAACCCAAGCTTTTAGTAAAAGATTTGATCGAAATGATGAAAAGCGGGGAAGGAGAAGGCGACTCTAAGGATAAGGGCAAAGTATTGGAAAAATACAGCCGTGATTTGACGGAAATGGCCAAAGAGGGTAAATTTGATCCGGTAATCGGTCGTGATGAAGAGCTGCAAAGAGTGATACAAATCCTCAGCAGAAGGACTAAAAACAACCCTTGTTTGGTAGGTGCCCCCGGAGTAGGCAAAACCGCAATTGCAGAGTTATTGGCACAGAGAATTGCTGACGGTAATATTCCTGAGTTGTTGAAAAATAAGCGCGTGGTTTCCTTGGATTTGTCTTCCATGGTAGCCGGATCGAAATATCGAGGAGAATTCGAAGAGAGGATAAAAACGGCCCTGGATGAGATTATCAAGGCGGGGAACATCATTTTGTTTATTGATGAGATTCACACGATCATCGGAGCAGGTGCTGCAGAAGGATCCATTGACGCCTCCTCCATCATGAAACCCTCTCTGGCCAGAGGAGAGCTGCAAGTGGTCGGAGCAACCACACTGGATGAGTACCGAAAACATATTGAAAAGGATGCTGCATTGGAAAGAAGGTTCCAGCCGGTGACGGTGGGTGAACCTAGTGAAGAATCTTCTATTGCCATCTTGAAAGGTTTGCGGGATAAATACGAAGCTCATCACAATGTAAAGATAACGGATGAAGCGATACACGCAGCTGTCAAGCTGTCTGTTCGATATATTACAGATCGATACTTACCGGATAAAGCCATCGACTTGATTGACGAGGCGTCCTCTAAAGTCAGATTGGCTTCATACACAACTCCTCCTGAATTAAAGGAACTTGAGGAAAAGTTGTTGAAGTTGGAAAATCGGAAAAATGAGGCTATTAGCTGCCAAGAATTTGAAAAGGCAGCTGAAATACGAGACTCTGAGAAGAGCTTAAAGGATGAGATCGAGGGAATCCGAAACGAGTGGAAGAATTCCACAAGCAAGACAAATGGTACAGTGGGAGAAGATGAAATTGCCGATTGTGTGTCCCAATGGACCGGTGTTCCTGTAAGGAGGTTAGGTAAAGAAGAATCCGAACGATTGCTGGATATGGAAAGCATTTTGCATAAGAGGGTGGTCGGTCAAGATGAAGCGGTCAAGAGCTTGTCAAGGGCCATAAGGAGAGGACGTACCGGTTTGAAGGATCCTAAACGACCTGTCGGATCGTTCATATTCTTAGGACCTACCGGTGTAGGTAAAACTGAATTGAGTAAAGCATTGGCCGAAGTCCTTTTTGATCATGAAAATGCTTTGATCAGAATTGATATGTCCGAATATATGGATAAATTCAATGTGTCCAAATTGATCGGATCTCCGCCGGGATATGTGGGATATGATGAAGGCGGACAATTGACGGATAAGGTACGAACAAATCCCTACTCAGTGCTGTTGTTTGATGAAATCGAGAAAGCACATCCGGATGTATTCAATATATTGCTCCAAGTGTTGGATGACGGACGTATTACGGATGGGCAAGGTAGAACGGTGGACTTTAGAAACACAGTGGTGATCATGACCTCCAATGTAGGTGCAATGCAGTTGACTGAAGACAGGCCTCTGGGGTTCTCATTCCAACAGGATAATGACGAATCCGATTACAAGTCACTCAAAGGCAAGGTGATGACCGAATTGAAGAGGAGCTTCCGTCCTGAATTTTTAAACCGGGTGGATGATATCATCGTATTCCATCACTTGACAAAAGAGCACATGAATGAAATCATTGAAATCATGTTAAAGAACCTCAGAGACAGGTTGAAAAGCAGAAATATTACCTTGAAGGTAACGGATGAAGTTAAATCCTATATAATTAAAAAAGGATATGACAAAGCTTACGGTGCAAGACCGATGAAGAGAGTGATTCAAAACTTGATTGAGGACGGATTGGCGGAAAAACTGTTGCTCAACGAGATTGGTGACAATGACACTGTAACCGTTGAACTCGAAGGAGAACAACTGGTATTTACTAAAGATGCCGTTAAAGAAAAGGTATAAATTTAAATGGTGAAATTAACAAGTGTGTATGTGTGTTCCGAGTGTGGATATGAAACAAAAAAATGGATGGGAAGATGTCCCGGTTGTAATTCGTGGAACACCATGTTAGAAGAAATAAGGAACAATGAAAAAGCGGTATCGGCTCCGAAAGGAACCGGTACCGTTCATGCTGTTAAATTATCTGATATAACAGCTGATAACGAAACTCGATATCACACGGGTATGCCGGAATTGGATCGCGTTTTGGGAGGAGGATTTGTCAAAGGATCTTTGGTGTTGGTGGGAGGGGATCCCGGAATCGGTAAATCCACATTATTGCTGCAAATTTGCCGCTCCGGCCATATTCAAGGAACTGTACTTTATGTATCCGGAGAAGAATCGGCTGCCCAGATCAAGATTCGGGCAAATCGCTTGAATGTTTCCTCGGACAATATTCTTTTATTGGCGGAAACTGATTTTAATTCCATTGTACCGGTGATCGAAAACGTCAATCCTCAAATATTGATCATAGACTCCATTCAAACCATGTATAACGCGCAAATGACTTCTGCTCCCGGAAGTGTATCCCAAGTCAGGGATATCACGTCCCAACTGATGGATATAGGGAAAAAGAAAGGTATTACAGTATTGATCGTAGGTCATGTTACAAAGGAAGGTGCCATCGCCGGACCTAGGGTGTTAGAACATATGGTGGATACAGTTTTATATTTTGAAGGGGAACGCCATTTGCAATACAGGATCTTGCGTGCTGTAAAGAATCGATTTGGATCTACAAATGAAATCGGTTTGTTTGAAATGTGCGACAAAGGTTTGGTGGAGGTGGAAAATGCTTCTGCCACCATGTTGTCCGGGAGAGATCCGAACAAGCCCGGATCAGTGGTTACTTCGGCAATGGAAGGAACACGCCCCATGCTTTTGGAAATCCAAGCTCTTGTCAGCAAGTCCTTTTATCCCGTACCCAGAAGAATGGCAACCGGTTTGGATGACAACCGTGTTACCATGCTGTTGGCAGTCTTGGAGAAATTAGCGGGATTACCTCTTGTACAAGATGATGTATATGTGAATATTGCCGGTGGTTTGAGGGTTGGAGAACCGGCTTGCGACACAGCTATTATGGCAGCCGTTGCATCAAGCTTGTACACGAAGTGCATCCCTTCCGATACTGTAGTCATGGGCGAGGTGGGCTTAACCGGAGAGGTTAGAGCTATTTCGGGAATCGAAAAAAGAATCGGAGAGTGTGCTCGGATCGGTTTTAAGCGCTGCTTGATTCCCAAATCCAACTACGAACTGATCGAAAACAAAAGTGCATGGAATATAAAGCTGGAAAGTGTTCCGGATGTCAAGACGTTGATTCAATTGTTATTTAAATAGTTTTGTGTCGTTTTACCGCAAGGTATAGTAACCTAAAGTTTCAATCCGCTTGCTTTCCTTAAGTATAATATCATATAAATTAATGTCAAAAATACTACATAAAGATGTCAAATAGAAAAGATTGGATCCCATCTCTTTCTCTAAGTGCTCTGCACATTTATCACATAATTTGCCCTCGATGTGGGTTTTGGATAGGTTGGCCATTTCGTACAAGGTGTTACCTTTCGAATAATCTTGTTTGGATGTATTAATTTTAATGCATCCGCATGTAGTAGCCGCCTTTGCGATGCTATTACAAACAGAGGCGTTTGTTTGCTGATATTTTGTGAGAGCGTCCATTACGCTCTTATTTCTAAAAAGCATATCACTGACGAGTAGTTGAAAGTCGTCGGCAGTAAATCCGCAAGATGCAAGTTTTTTCATAGTCGTACTCCTTTTCGTTTTGCCTTGCTGTTATTATATCAACAGAATTACAATAAAGTCAATAACATTATGTAAAAGGAAATATTACCGTATTATTACTTTTTATTTCCGACTCTCAGACTTAGTAAAAGGATGATTAATAAAACAGGAAAGACCATTGCAAAAAGGATTCCGATTCTAAAATTTTCTTGGAACATTTTTGATGTCGCACCAACAACGGTCGGCCCGATGGAGCAACCTAAATCACCTGCTAAGGCCAATATGGCGAACATGGGTGTTCCTCCTTTAGGACAGGCTCTTGATGACATACTGATGGTGCCCGGCCAAAGGATACCGACTGAAAAGCCGGTTATAGCGCAGCCGATCAATGAAAGTATAGGAAAGAAAGATAAGGAAGTCAGTAAATAACCGAATATGCACAACAATCCGCTTCCGAGCATGACAACGTATAAGTCGATTTTTTCACTGTATCTTGAGTAAAGAAGGCGAGAGCTTCCCATAAAGAAGGCAAACATGAATGGTCCGGCTAAATCTCCGGCTGTTTTGGATATTTTCAAACCGACTTCTGCAAATGCAGAGGCCCATTGGCTGATGGCTTGTTCCGATGCACCGGAGCAAACCATCAGTAATACAAAAACCCAAAACAATCTTATAGAAATCAATTCTTTTACTTGTAATCCTTCTTCAACATCCACTGTCCGGTTGATGGGAACCAAGCTGAAATAGATCGCATTGAACGCCGGTACCATAGCCCATAATAAGGCAAGAACGGGATAATGCCGAATATCCCAAAGAGAAAAAAACAAGGTGGAAAGGAGTATGACCGCCATATACCCCCAGCAATAAAAAGAATGCAAAAGGCTCATCATGGCGGATTTTCTTTTGGTTGGACAAGCCTCCACGATCGGGCTGACCAATACCTCAATGATACCGCCTCCGACTGCATACAAACAAACGGCTACAACCAAGCCTGTATATGGATTGGAAAACCAATCCGGGAAAATTCCCACACCCACAAGCCCGATTGCAGCAAAAATATGCGCTGAAACAATACACAATCGATAACCCAGCTTGTCAGCAAATTTCACAGACAAAAAATCTACAATTAATTGAATACCAAAATTGATTGTCACCAACAATGTTATTTGCTCCAAAGAAAAATGAAATTTCTTTTGGAACATGATAAACAATAAAGGTGTAAAATTATTAACGATCGCTTGTGTTACATAACCGATGGTGCTTGACACAATGGTGTGGTTGTAATTATTTCGTATGCTCATCGCAGTCCTTTGAGAACCTCACAATTCAATTTGGCATTCACGCGCGTTTTGCTCCTCTTTTTTTGAATATGGAGTCCCGGAAGCTGATGATATTAATTATGATAAACATTACTGTTAATATTGTCAGTGTGACCCAAGAATGTGTACGACTTTGAGGTGCAACTGCCAAGAGCAACAACAAGGGGGCACCAAACACAATGGCCCATAATTGTTGATATACTAAGTTGGTCGCAGCCGGTGTTTCAAATTTAGGATCAATCTCACGCAAAAGTATAATACCCGTGCTGGCGGTTCCGGTGAGCATACCGTATAAGCTCAACCAAGATTCGTCCGCATAACTTGGGAAGAGTCGTTTGCATACGATACTCATATGGATGTAAGTACCCACTCCTGCGACGATGCATATCAGTGATAATGGAATGATAAATTCTTTTATAGTAAATGCTGAAAGATCTATTGCGGCGATAGAAGCCACTACCATCAGGTCAAACATAAATCCGGCTATTCTCGATTGCATAAAATCGTTTGTATATTCTCTATGCACGAAACCGCCTTTTTTTAACAGTTTTAAAATTTGCTTTAATACAATGGCAAAAACCGTTCCAAACAAAAAGTTGAAACCCCAGATTAAAGGTTGAATTGTTTTGTAACCGAAATCTCCTAGTAATCCGGATTCGATGAAAGTGTTAATACCTGCCATAAATGCATAAGCCATGGCATATGCGATAAAAACAAGAGCGATTTGAACGGTTAGTTTATCCATGGATTCAGACAAAGGAATTTCATTATGACCGGTTATGGATTCGGCAGATAAGTTTTCCTCTTTTATGTTTTCACCGATTTCGCCTTTAAACTTGCCTTTTCTACGCATGATATTCAAGTATATGACGCCCCCGATACTGGCTGCGACAAAACCCATAGCGGCTACAGCTAATCCGAAGCTGGTTCCGTTCACAAATCCGTATGTTGTTTCATAATTTTTACCCCAGTTGTAGGCTTGTCCCGGGCCTTGCCCAAACCCCATGGGTGCAAGCAAACCTGAAGCAAAAAAGTTATTCATGAAATAGGATAAAACCAGTGTAATCGCCAAACAAGTGATACCTTGCAGAAGATAAGAAGAAACAGTAGTCAAACCGGTGTTGAATATATCTTTCTGCTTATTCTTATCCTTCTGTTTTTCTACAGTTTTCATGGACATAGCAACGAAGCCTAGTCCCAAACCGTGATAAGTAAGAGCTTCCAATGTAGAAGTCGTGAACATGGAATCACCGGTGACCTTTTTAAAAATGAAGTCTACAAATAAAATAATGAATCCGCCTAATACCGAGCTTGGTATCATTAATTGGCGAAGAGGTTTTATAACTTGTCGTAACGTGTTTGCTACCATCATACCCATTAATAAAATTGTGAGGGTGACCACAAAAGACCATATTTCCGTATCCCAAAAGTTTAATCCTGAGACCATATCAGATATTTCCTTCCCAATGATAGATCATTTCACTTTTTAATTAAAACATACCTTATTCTATATCGTAATTTACTGAATAGTCAACCACATTTGAAATCTAGCTTTTTGGTAATTGTCGTTTTGTTATTATATATGGTAAACTGGAGCTTATATGAAGAAAAAAGCATATGCGGAGCGGAGGATTTCATGGATCAATATGTTGTAAAAAGTGATATAAAAGAAGGGCTTATAGCGCTTGGATTAAAAACCGGAGATATTGTTATGGTGCACAGCAGTTTGTCCTCTTTCGGTTTTGTTGAAGGCGGAGCGAATACTGTGGTTGAAGCTTTGAGAGAAGTGATCGGTGAATCAGGAACATTGGTGGTTCCCACCTTTTCGCGATATTTACTCGGGAAGGAGAACGTTTGGGATCGGGAAAATACTCCTTCAATGATGGGCATCATTTCAGAAACAGTACGTGGCTTACCGGGTGCCATAAGAAGCAGCCATGGGGCACACCCTATTGCAGCCATTGGCCCTAAGGCTGATACCTTATGCTCGGAGCCTTATAAAACAGGATTCGGACCGGACAGCCCCTTTAAAAAACTTGTGGAAATGGATGCTTGGATACTGCTGATGGGAGTGGATTATAATCGGTGTACCATAATCCATTTACTAGAAGCCGAAGCCAATGTACCATACCGTTTTCTCGAAGAACGAAAAGCAACTGTCATTTTAAACGGTGTTGTACATCCGGAAGGGTCTGCATGGGAATATACAAGAAAAGAAGGTACCGTCAATGATTTCCTCCCTTTCGGAAGACTAATGGAGGAAAAAGGTTTGGTCAGAATCCAAAAGGTCGGTACCGGTACCCAACGTATGTTCAGAGCAAACGAAATGTATCGATTGGGTATGGAACAATTACGTCGGGATATTCATTATCTACTGAAACAAAATTGACACAACGGTATATTAAGCATATTATATGTATATATTCCAAAATCACATGTAAAATATGCAGTCTATATCACTTTCACTAAATAATCCATGGAAGAAATACGAAAATATAATTAAGAGAGTATAAAAACTAACATAATAACCCAATAAATTTACAAAAATTACACATACACAATCAGTTTTGAAGAGCGAGCGTGAAATATAGAGCAAATCGGCGTTTTCAAGCGT
>CALCRE010000296.1 GCA_937894465.1 uncultured Clostridia bacterium | reverse complement strand
ATAATCGTAGCAAAAGCCGTTATGATAATAAAGTCTGTGATTACCCAAACCGAAAGCAAGATCGATTCTAATCGATCCAATGAAGCTGCAAAAGTGATCATTTTATTAGCATTGAAAAACGGAAGAGACATGCGCATAACGATCCTGTATCCTAAAGAACCTACTAAAATAATCAACAATATCGACGTGGAAATCGCCAGAAATATCGTGTATTTATTTCTATACTTTGTTATTTGGTTCTTATCTTTTATATGATCTCCTAAAAACATAAAAAATGTCATGTATCCCCATAAGCCTAGTACAGGGTACGTTGATTTGATTGCCGGAATGATATCCTGATCTGTGAGAGGGTATATATTCTCAACGCTCACCGAAGGTAGTAAGAATATAAAAAACATTGCGGTAATAGCGGTGAATATTAAAAATGATATTTCACAGAATCTTGTAAATACCTCTAATCTACCCCGGATTGCAATGAAGACAACAATCATCATTACAAGAAGAAAGAAACGAATATCGGTATCTTTAAAAATCGATGTGACCAACCGCTCAGCATAATATCGTGTATAGATAAGATACAGTATAAAAATCCATATAAGATATATGAAACGTATCAATACACCGATCAATTTACCCATTGATAGTTCAAAAAAATCACCTAGGTTACCTACATTGTCGTTTTTAAAGATTTGTCCTAACACGTCAAATATCATGAATAATGCTAAAGAAGCTATGAGCGGTCCTAACCAAAGGGCTTCATGTCCAAGTCTTGCTCCTATATTCGGTAAGATTCTTATGGCAGGTGAAAAAATAGATATAAAAAATATAATGAGCGTTTGCCGAATTGTAATTTGATTTTTCCCTTGTAGCATGCATCCTTACCATTCCACATGAAAAAGTTTTAATAGAAATTTTAAAATACTTGATCGTAAAGGAGTTGTCATAAACAATACCCCTAAAGACCCGGCAATGACTAACAAAACAAGATAAACAATCATTTCTTTTTTTAACCCGTTTTTTACCATTGCTTTTATATCGATAACACCCATAAAGCCCGTAATTAAAACTAATAACGCGAATTCTTTCATATGTCAATCCATTTCATATCCGATCGGTTGGTTAATCTCATAAGTTCTAATAACATTCGTTGTAACATCAACCTTTATATCAAGCTGGGGATAGATCTCACCCCAATCTTTTTCGATATCATCCCATTTAAAAGGGTAGCGCATTCTTATTCTTTTTCCCAATTCGATACAATCAATCTCTATCTCTTGGCTCAATTCAATTACCTTTTCCATTTCTTCAGCAATAATCTTCGCTTGCTTGTCTCCTAAATCAACAACGCTTTCTTCTGTGAAAATATTAGCACTCGAGTGTTGCTCCTCCACATTACTGTACACAAGAGTCTCAATGGTGACTCCGGTCAGACGTTTTCCCTTAAAGTGACCTTTGACCTTGGTTTTTGCACTGATTAATTCTAATGCTACATATTGTCCGGTAAAATCCTTTACACTGATGGGGGTAGAACTCAACTTACCGACAATGAAATTATGTCCTCTTGATAAAGACGAATCAATATATCCACAAAGCTTGAAGTTTTTTATCATAGCATATCCGGCTGTAACAACATCATATTCAGGTAGCTTTGTACTTGATTTTTCATCATGGATCTCTTTTCGCTCCAATGCAGGGATCACTGTAGCCACGTTGGGTGTAA
Organism: uncultured Clostridia bacterium; assembly: GCA_937894465.1. Classification (GTDB taxonomy): domain Bacteria; phylum Bacillota; class Clostridia; order JAAYHZ01; family JAAYHZ01; genus JAAYHZ01. The sequence continues at coordinate 2,471 of CALCRE010000296.1, read as the reverse complement.
CTAGCATGTTCATGACTTCTATAATGCTGACCTCGGAAGTTACTCCTAACACTTTTTCATCATCCCCCATAGTTTTAAGACGATCTATAATGTATTTTTCCGGTGAAACCGTATCAAAAACTAAATCCTTGGCCATACAACCTTTCGCAATATATACCTTCGGTGTTAATCTCAATTCAGGATCTCGCGAGATCACATCAAAGTATTTTTCAAAACTATCTGCAGCTGCACCTTCTCCGATGATAAAATACTCCACATGTGAAAAATAGATCATCTTGTCTGAATGGGATTTTAATTTACGTACAGCCTCAAAAACCGTATGTCCAACACCGGAGATAGCATTAATTGTTTCTTTATCCGAGTCACCGGTACCTCCGGAATTTTTTCCAACCTTGCTTATGACCGAAACTTCAATCTGTCCGGTTTTCTCACACTTGTCAATAGTCATCAGTTGAACCAACTCAATTTGGTTGATCTCGGTTCTTTGAGGAGCAAAGTTTGGCTGACAACCAAGCAAAAATAAATAGAAAACACAAAGCCATACCAATCCTAATCTCTTGATAAAGCAAACCCTACCTTTATACATTTCTGTCTCCTTGGCTGACGGGGTCCCGGGGGCTAATGTTTTCAGGCCTTTTATTTAAAGTATCCCATTTTCTTCTCACAATAGTATCATCAAACATACCTTTCCCCTCGGTTGAAACAAAAGGGGACAGGTATGGTACACCGAAAATCTCTATAGAACAAAGGTGGTACAATAATAAAATCAAGCCGATACTGACACCGAACAATCCACCTAGGACAGAGAAAAAAACCAATACCATTCTTATTAAACGTATGGCATTAGACATATCTTGAGACGGTATGACAAATCCGGTTATCCCTGCTGTTGCAATGATAATAACAACACCGGGGGACAAAATATTTGCAGTAATGGCTGCTTCTCCGATCACAAGTGCTCCTACTATGGAAACAGCTTGACCCACGGCCATGGGCAATCTCAATCCGGCTTCAAGCAGCACTTCAAAAGCCAACAGCATCATGACGACTTCAATAAACGTAGAAAAAGGGACTCCTTGTTTGCTTTCAATGATGGAAGAAGCTAATTCCGAAGGAATCATCTCTTGATGGAAAGAGGTCACTGAAATATAGGCTGCAGGCAAAGTAAGAGAAATAAAAGTAGCAAAAAATCGAAGCAATCTTGAAAAGGAACTGGCAATGAAGTTTGATGCATAATCCTCCGATGCTTGCATCATTGATGAAATATCAACAGGCGTGATTAATGTATTCGGTACTCCGTCTACAATAATCCTAACCCTTCCTTCCAATATACCCGAACAGAATTTATCCACCTTCTCGGTATTTAGGATTTGAGGAAATACGGAATACTTTTTTGATCTTAACACATTTTCTATTTGCCCTATAGAGACCACACCACCTAAAGACAAGCCACTAATTCTTTTTTTAATTTCAGCGACAATCCCCGGGTTAGCCAACTTCTCAAGATATACAACACATACAACTGTCTTTGTTCTTCTCCCTAAAGTGAAATGATGCATTTTCAAATCATATGTTTGGACTCTACGACGAACCAAAGCCGTATTCACATGCAAAACCTCTATAAAAGATTCTTTTGAACCTTTTAATACGTTTTCGTTGGTTGGTTCTGTAATGCCTCTCTTATCAAACCCTTTAGTTTCGAATGCAATAGCAGCATTTGTATCATCAAACACAAGCAAGACCGAACCGCTTAATAATTTATCTATGCAATCAACAAGATTGTCACAGAACGCTCTTTGGCTATGATACACCGAGCCTAACATTATTTTGTTGATCAGTTCTTTTTCATCTTGCACCATGCCCAATGCATCTTCCTGAACCAAAGGCTTCAAGATATCGTTTTCCATTTGAATGGAATTCACCATTCCGTCTACAAAAATCACTGTCAATTTCACATTTTTATCATGATTGACAGTGATATGATTGAAAATAATATCTTTACTCTCAGACAAAAGTAGAACCAGAATATCTGTGGAAATCGCCTTTCCCTTGATATCATCATCCGGATTATGGTCTTGTTCTTTCATATTTTGATCTTGCTTTTTTTTCTTATTCCAAAACATAAACCTTTTCTCCCGTTTAACTACTGGATAGCAAACAGTGCTTGCCTTCGCTTTTCTTTAGTATTACCTATTATAGAAAGAAAAACACAAAAAAAACATAAAACACAGGATCCGGTGAGTTTAACGAGAAGAAGTTTTTAGACAATCTGATGTTATGGAATCACATACATTCTCAAAACATCCTTCGCAATCCGTGCAAAACTCTCTGCGGCACCCCAGTCAAAGCGAAACAGACCTTCACCACCTCCACCGCTAGCTGTGTGCACTCGGGTTTTCTCAGCGAAATTATCTAACCTAAATTCCCATAAAGATTATAGGTGTATCATCTGGAATCTCTAATCTCCAGGG
>CALCRE010000295.1 GCA_937894465.1 uncultured Clostridia bacterium | reverse complement strand
CATAGTGCAATTCTGCTAATGTTAATTTATGGTACACCTAACCGCACAGGTCGAAGTTTTTCGTACCGAAAATCATAAGCAACAAAAGAAATAATGCTCAAATCACTTGGTTGACAAATCGAAAGGCTATGTTGCGATTTTTAACGGCGAGATTTCGAAAAGACAGACTCATTCCCGGCTAAAATAGTCTCTCAATTAAAGCCGGTATTTTACTGACCGCTGTTTTTATTGCATATTGACGTTCTTCTTCGGTCTCTCCCGTACCGTCAACCAATAGCTCATCAAATGTATTGATCCCGACAAATCTCATTATGTCGTGTACATAGTTTAATCCTTTTGAAAGCGCCGGTTTTAATATCCATGGAATGTTAGCACCGGAAGATTGAACATAAATAAATGTTCTTGGCTTATCGTCTAAAAGGCCGTAGGGTTTGTTGTTTTCAAAGGAAATTGTTTTTCCCGTCTGGATGATACAATCCAGGTATTCCTTTACGGGAGCCGGAAAGGATAAACTCCACATCGGCGCTGCCAAAACATAGATGTCAGCCATTTTAAATTGATCACATAATTGTTCTATGACGGCAACCTCTTTTCGCTCTTCTGCAGATAATAGATTTCGAGCCTCCGCTTTTATAATTGCACTCCTGCTTTCATAATAGCAACCCTTTAATTGGGGGATGTGGTTTTCATATAGATTTAACTCCTCTAGCTCCACATCATTTACTTTTTCCATGATTGCATTGACCAGTCTTCTACTAACCGTTCTGCTGGAGGACTGTTCTTCTGACTTTGAGTTTGCAATGATATATAGTAGTTTTTTCATGTAGTTCACCTTCTGTTCGATTTGGATATTAAAGCTATTATGTGTCTTTTGAGTGCATTTATTCGAAAAATCAAAAGAGGTAAGGATAAGGTTGGTCTTTTAATCTTTCAATCTTTTTTTCTTTTTTGCCGGATGGATGAAGAAAAAATACAACATGATACTGACCAAAACAAATGAAACAAGATTTAGAATCTGTATTTGGCTGTTTTGAATAAATGCGTTTGTAAATACAGGGATCAAGTTTATGACAAACTGACCTAAAAACGGAGCAAAAAGAACGCTGAACCCCAATGCCAGGTAATACCAACCTTCATAAATGGTTCTGTTGTTTGTGGGCATGATTTCATAACGGTACGTAAACAGAGATGTAAAGCCGCCTGCACCGATACCGGCCAATATGTTTGAAATGAATAACAAGGGCCAAGTGTTCTTTGTGACGAACACCATCATCAAAGCCGGGCTTATGGTAAAAAAGGCACTTGTACAAATAGTGAATGTATAACCTTTATGCTTTTCAATACGTGACCAATAACGGTTGGTCAAAATCATGGCCACTTGGGTTAGAACATTGAAGGTAGATATATGTTTAAAATCGATATTTAAATATCGAATCATATAGGAAGGGGTAAAGGAAGAAGCCATGGTAAAACCTAAATAAAATAAGAAGACGAATGACAAAAAGCGTCTGTAGTCTTTTACTCGAACCGGCTCGAGAAAGGTATTCTTATTCATTTGAGATGGGTCGGATACCTTGTATCCCGGGTCATCTATTTTATTGAGCACAACAATATCGCTCAATGAGAGCAAATAGCTGATGATGAAAAGAAATAGATAGCCTATGTAGCTTTTATTAGATAAATCCAATAAAAAGCCGGCGGAAAGGGATACCACAGACATGATTATCCTTGTATAGAATGTCCGCGTGTAAATATAGTCGCTCTTTGTTTCTTTTGGAACCGTAGTCATCATCCACACGGTCCACCCGATTCGATAGATCCCCCAGACCACTTCTGATGAAATCACCAATACGGTCAACAGCACAAGCCTTGTTTTGGCATCCGGGAAGATTAAAGGCAATACAGCTATGGCGGCCATCAATGTTCTGGATAAAAAGTTTAATGCCAAAAGCAACCGTTTCCGGTTGGTTTTTCTTTCAAACAAGAAGTAGGAAAATATAGACAAGATGGTAGCGTAATTGGCGGTGCTGTTTAATAGAGCGGTTAAAAAATCCCCCGCACCTAATAAAATGGCGTAACCGGACAGATAAATACTGCCGGTGAGAAGATATGCACCGTTGATGAGAAGGCTGTCCAACAAAAAAAGCATTTGCTCACGATTGTTCTTTTGCTTCATACGGTCCATTGCCCTTTTCATAAATGATGTCATTTTTTCCTCGTCTCTTTTCTTTTCCTTTATATTTTTCGCTATGTGTATTATACATGGAAATCACAAAAGTCCATATAGATTACATAAGAATATTTGGTACAATAGAAATGGAAAAAGTCAATAGCAGGAGGTATTTTCATATGATTCAGGAGCACTTACAGGTACCGAAAATGGCTGAATATGACATACTGGTGGCCGGGGGAGGTGTGGCCGGGGTTGCAGCAGCTCTTTCAGCGTCAAGATCAGGATGCAAAACTCTCTTGATTGAAAAAAGCATTACATTAGGGGGTCTCGCAACATTAGGCCTGGTCAATTACTTTGAACCTTTATGTAATGGTCGCGGTCGTAAAATTATCGGAGGTATGTGTGAAGAGTTATTACGTTTTTCCATTCAATATGGTTATGACACACTGCCGGAGCCTTGGCTTGATGCTGTAAAAGGTCGGCGGGAAGATATCAATCCGGATATCCCGGTGAAAGATGCCATCAATCCGCCCCGATATGTCACTCGCTTTTCTCCCCATATATTTGCCATGTCCCTTACCGGATTGTTAATTGACCATGGCATCGACCTTTTGTTTGATACATTGGTATGTAAACCTTTGATGGATCGAGGTGTCTGTCAAGGAGTCATTGTTGAAAACAAAACCGGAAGAGGTTTTTACACAGCAAAATATATTGTTGATGCAACAGGGGATGCGGACTTGGTGTACCGTGCAGGTGTTCCTACATACACCGGAAGCAACTGGTTTACTTATTGGGGACGAGTTATGAATATGAACACATTAGAATCCGCGGTTGATGAGGGCAAAATAAATAAATCCCTTCAATCCTTTAGCATTGGAGCCAATCTGTATGGAACAGGACAACCGGAAGGCATGAAAAAGTTTGACGGAACCGATACAAAAGACATCACCGAGTATATAATCCAAGCCCATAAGGCATCCATAGAAAAAATTCAAGGAGATGAAAGATTCCAAAGAGATATTGTTATGCTTCCGGGGATGCCGCAATTTCGCACCACAAGAAGAATCGTCGGAGATTACGAGTTAACCGAAGAGGATCAATATGTTCATTTTGACGATTCCATCGGTGCCATATGTGATTTTACCAAAAGGGATATTGTGTATGAAGTCCCGTATCGCTGTTTGTATAACAAAAAGTGTAACAATCTAATTACAGCAGGCCGTTCGATATCATCCTCCGGTTGGGCATGGGATGTCACCAGGGTGATTCCACCGGCTATTTTAACCGGTCAGGCGGCAGGTCAAGCTGCAGCGATTGCATGCAAGTTGTCAAAGGGATTGGATCTAGTTCCGGTGGAACAATTACAAAAGGATTTGTCGGATACCGGTGTCTTGATTCATTACTGAATTATATAACGGAGGTATATCATGACCGAACAATATAGAATGGATCTTTTTGTGCAGGGTTTATACAAAAAGAACAAACCTATTTTGCAATTTGACCCTTGCATGACGAAGGAAGATTTTTTTAAGTGGAAAGAAAAAGTAGTTCAAAAAGCTCGTGATTTAATGCAATTTCCGGATGAACCTTTTGAGCCGGTTGTAAATTTCATCTATAAAAAGCAACGAAGTGGTTACCGAATAGAAAAATATGAAATACAACCGGAGGCTGATTGTCGGGTTCCCTTTTTGGTGTTGATTCCGGATGATGTGGATAAACAACATCCTGCACCGTTGGTCATGTGTTGCCCCGGTTCGGCAACTCCTAAAGAAACATTGTGCGGTGAGGATTTTACCGACTTTACTTATGAGCCTACAAATGACAAGAACAACTTTCCTTTTGCAAACGCCCAAGCACTTCACTTTGTCCGCAAAGGGTTTGTGGCTGTGGTGACAGATAACCCCGGTACTGGAGAGCAAACCGGAACTTATGACCGAAGCAAGCTCTCGTTAAAGTTGATCATGAAGGGACGAAATTACGTTGGTTTGACGGTTTTGCAAAGGCAAGCTGTCCTATCATGGGCAAAAAAGCTAGAATACATCGACCGGAACAGAATCGGTTTGACCGGTCACTCTCTAGGGACTGAGACCACCATGTTCTTGGCGTTATTGGATCAGGACATAAAGGCTGTTGTACACAACGATTTTGTATCGGACAACAACCAACGGATTCTGTCTTGCTACCCTCCAGCCGACTTTATGTATGGTGCTTATTGGCATATGGTGCCGGATATGCACAAGTGGTTAACTTTTCCGGATTTATTGGCAGCTTTTGCACCGGGAAAGCTATTCATCAGGGGAGGCATACGAGATCATAGGTAAAAAGAACAATTATCAATATACATATTATCCTGAATTCCAAGAGGAGTCGGATCGGCTTTTTGATGATTTGGACATTCCTGAAAACTTAAGTATGGATGAATATTTTCAATATGCCAATGTGAATCCCAAAAGGCACTTTTTCAAATATGAAATCGCAGTACCATGGATGGTGAAGGCACTAAAAGAATCATAAAAGACAATAGAGTGGATGTTGATAAAGGAGATTGCCACCTTGAACCAAAGTAATTTTCATGTACTAAGTGATGAAGAGCTGTTGATTGAAACTCCCGAGATGGACCTATCCGCCGGCTTTGTTTCTCCTGATGTATTACGACTGATTGCCCGTAAAAAGGGGGCAAAACAGGAGGAGACATTCGTTTTGAATCAAAAGCCTGAATGGATCAAAATTCAACCAAGGATTGATGGGGAAAAGGTGATCCTCAGCACGTCCTTGGTTCAGGTTTCGGTGGACATGCAAACGTTGCAATTTAAAGCATACAACCAACAAGGAGCTCTTCTGGTTTCCTCAAAAGAAGCACCTTGGACACATTCCACCCGGGGAATCACCTTATCCTTGGAGTTGGATCCGAAAGAGAAGATCTATGGGTTAGGGCAAGACCCAATGGCTAACTTGGACCAAAACGGTCACGAAAGAAGGATGTGGAATGCCACAGACCGGAAAAGAAAAAGCGGAAACAACGGCATTCCCTTTTATACCTCCTCAAAGCCTTATGGTTTCTTGCTAAATTCTTCTTATCCTTCTCGCTTTGCCGTTGGAAAAGCAACCGTCGCCCAACCCCCGGAGCTTAGAATTGATGAAAAATGTCAAGAGAAAAACCCTTTCCCTTGGCCTTGGAACCAACCTAATCCCTTTTCATCACCGGATGATTTATCTGTTTTATTAGATTCAGACAGGTTCGAATGCTTTTTCGTATTCAAAGATTCCTTTGATGACATTCAAAAAGGATATGGTTGGTTAACCGGAACTCCTCCTATGCCCCCTATGTGGGCATTTGGGTTTATCCAATCCAAAAACCGATATAGGAGTATGGAAGAGTTGAAAGCTATTGCTGACAAATATCGCAAAAAGAATGTTCCATTGAATTGCTTGGTGATTGATTGGTTGTGGTTCAAAGAATTTGGAGATTACGAATGGAATAAGGCTCATTGGCCGGATCCTGAAAAAGGAATTCAATATTTAAACGATTTAGGAATTCAAGTTATGCAAGCCCAACACCCCTATATAGACCGGGAATCCTTACAGTATCAATCCTTACTTCAAAAGGGGTTTTTAAACCACGTGCCCGCCCATGCAAGACCCACCTTTGATTTTTCCAATCCACAAGCCCAAGCATATTATTGGGATCGTTTGGTGAAAAAACTGTACCAAATAGGCATTAGAGGGTTTTGGACGGATATGGGGGAACCGGAGGATCACCCGTTAGGAACTAATAGCTATATCGGTAGTAGGGAAAGGCTTCATAATATTTATGCCTCTCTTTGGAGTCAAGCAATTTACGAAGGGCAAAGAAGGGACTTTGATGAACGTGTCTATATTCTGTCTAGGGCAGCATATGCCGGAATACAGCGAAACGGTGTCACGCTATGGTCTAATGATATATCTGCTTCTTGGGAAGTTTTAAAAGATCAGGTGGTTGTAGGTCAAACGGTTGCTTTATCGGGACAACCGTACTGGTGTACCGATATCGGCGGATTTGTTACGGGAAGAGAATTTTCGCCGGAATTGATCATTCGATGGTATCAATGGGGTGTGTTTTGCCCTATTTTTAGGACCCACGGCACACGAGCGGATAACGAGGTGTGGTCATTTGGTCCGGAAGCAGAAAAAATCATATCCTCTTACATCAAACTTCGAACTCGTTTGTTACCATATATCTATAGTTGTGCCCATATGATCACAAAACAGGCAAAACCCATGATGCGAGGGATGTGTATGGATTTCCCTCATGATAAGATTGCCGTTTCTCAACAAAGCCAATATATGTTCGGGCCGTGCTTTTTGGTAGCCCCTGTCACCGAGCCCGGATGTCGTAGTCGCAAAGTCTATTTACCACAAGGATTGTGGTATGACTTTTGGACGAACGAAACGTATGAAGGTGAGCAGTGGTTGGATGTTTTTGCACCTTTAGAACAAATTCCTTTGTTTGTGAAGGCAGGTTCCATCATTCCTATGGCCAAATCTCTCTTTCAAACCGGTGATATGAGGGTGGATCAACCGGACCTTCATGTGTATCCGGGACAAGAAGGGCAATTTGACTTTTATGAAGATGACGGAAAAACCTATGGATACGAAAAGGGAGAATACGGTTTAACCGAAATAACTATGGACAAAACCGGTAACGTCAGCATGCATACAAAGCACGAATCCGGGATCTATCCTAAAAGGGACAGACAATTTTATATAGTCTATCCGGAAAAAGCATCGACAAAGATAGAATATTTCGTTGACGCCGACTTGAAGGATCACAGTGATTGTCACGTTTATGCAACTGTCATGAACAGAACAGATCAAACCATCCACGCTATAGTGGAATTTGCACCGGTCCCGGGTTGGAAGGGAGAAAAAAAACAAGAAAAGGATATCAAGGCAGGGGAGAGTGTGGTTTTTTATTGCCTCTTAAGACCTGATTCTGAACTATTGCCGGTCTGTTTTTTAGGAAAGGTATTTTTTACAACAAGGGTGGATGAGCATTACGAAACCGTAGCAAAAGATTTTTCATTTGGAAGTGGATTTGCAAGTCGTTTTCAATTAATCGGTGATTTTGAATTTGATGTAAGGGCCGGAATCCAAACCATAACTCCGGTGGAAAAATCACCTGACCTGCCCGTGTATTACTTCAAGGGAAAAGAATACATTTGGTACCGAAGAGAAGACTATGAGTTCAACTGTATGGGGTATGTTTATTGCTGGAAGCAAAAGATTGAAAACGGATTAGGAACGGTATCCTATGGTAAATGCCAGGTCTATTCCGAAGAAAGACAAAAGGTAAAAATAGAGTGTTCTGCGGATCAAGGTGTCAAGATATTCTTAAACGGCCAAGAAATTTATCATAAAGATGGATTTTTGGTGCAACAGGTTTTACCCATAGAGGTGGTTCTACAAAAAGGGTTGAATAGCTTGTTGATTAAAGTGGCACAAAATCACCCGAAACCTTTTAGTGGAAGAGAATTAGGATTCAGCTTCCGGTTTGTGGACCAAAAAGAACAGGTGCTAGATGATATATTGTATGGTCCTTAAATGTTTCATATGTTTCATATGTTTTTTCACCAGTTATTATGCTATAGTGTAGTTGGTTCAAGACCGATAAAATCGATATGCTTATATCTTGTGATAAGGGATATGAGGGGAAGGGATCAAACAGTATGAAAAGTTCGGATTATTTAGAATATATCAAAAAAGCAGCGGAATACGGTAGGGCGAATTATATGTCTCAAATAGAAACTTGGCGGAAGAATTTCGATCCGAATTTCTATTTCGGCTATGTAGCACCGAATCATGTTCCTTTTCAAGCGCATTTAGAAGGTTTTCTGTATTGGATCACCGGCGAAGAGGAACATGCCAAATGGTGTAAAAGGGCTTTGTTGGATATAGGGGAGTTAAAGAGCATTTATCCGGAAGAAAAGATCGGTTTACATCCGGAGTATGAGGAAGGACTTCCTGCTATGGATGCTTTGTTTCCTCTACCCCCGTACATCCATGGATATAAGTATCTAAAAGACAGTGGTGTTTTGAGCATACAAGAAAAACAGATCATAGAAGAAACCATTCGGGGGTCCATTCGTTCAACCCTTCATTTTCCTGAATGGGGAGCTCATAACCGATCCATGCTCCGAGTACGCAGTATGGCTCTTGCGGCAAATGTGTTAGGGTGTGACGCTGAGACAAGCAAGTGGTTAAAGCTTGCCGATGTGTTAGCTCAAGAATCATGGGGAAGATGGTCTATAGAGGACACCGGTCACTATATATCATTGTGGTTGCATGCATCCATCCGATATGCCCAAGCTATCGGAAAAGAAAAAAAATTCTATCAAATGCCTCAAACAAAGTGGTACTTTGACTATATGGCAAAGTTGATCACACCTTACGGACAAGTTCCGGACTTCGGAGATACCCACTTTAATTCCAATTGGTATATATGGTTGGAATGCCTTGAAAAAGGTGCGTCGGTTTACCAATGTCCTCATATGAAATATGCTGCACAAAAAATATGGGAGTTTGCAAAACATGTGTCACAACAAACAGCGACAAATGGTGAGTTTCCCTATTCTGCTGTTGTAGCAAGCCATTGCACTTTTTGTTATCAAGATGCAGATGATGAGCTTGTTCCTAAGATTCCGGATACAAAAAGTGAATTGTTATTAGATGATCTTGTAGGAAAGAAATTAGCCTTTCGAAGCGGTTGGAAACCGGATGACACCTATATGCTTTTGAATTATTGCGATGAAGGTCAATACGCCCGTGTGCCCAGACAATATCTTCGAACAACCTTATCCGTTCGGGCAGAGAAGATGCATCACGGCCACAATGACGAGAATTCCGTTTCCTTATTGGTCAGGAATAAGAATATATTACTTTGTGACGGTGGCTACCGGGAACGGTTGCCCAATGGAAAATACAGAGCAGACATCTATCATAACCGATTGGCATTTCGTCCAAGCCTTATGAATGATCAAACCGGCGTGTATGATTTTTTGCACGATTCCGGTGCATACAAACATACAGTTACGGAATTAATACACTTCCAAGACTTTGAACGATTGTGCTTCAGCATGACCCGTATGACGGAGGAAGCTTCGAACGTCACTTGGAATCGAAGTATAACCTACTTGAAAGAGGACGATGTGTTCATCTTGCTAGATCATGTAAGATGCAATCAAGAAGGAGATATGACTATAGCCAACCTTTGGCATACCGGGCAAATTCTTTTGAAAGATGAAAACTTCTATGATACCCGAATACCGGTCATTTACAAGGGTCCGGGCGATAAAGCACCTTATAGGAACAGAGATGATTGGTCCTTGTTGGTGGAGTTTCCCGGATTGGATCATAAAGGTGATGTAGAAAAAATACAAAGAAATTACGGAGACAGTATTCTTTTGTCACGATATACATCTCGCCGGTTTGAAAAGAAAGAATCAGAAGTCTTTTTAACCGTATTAACTCCACATGAGAGCAAAGAGAATCCAAAAACGTTGACAGAAAGAATAAGCATAGAATATCTGTCGGATGAAAAAGATGTTGTTCTTTTATCTTATCAAGGGAAAAACAAACTGTACTTGACCTATAAGTTCGATCTTGACAAAGGTATCTCCTCTGATCTTGACCGTTATCCTAGGTATTCATGGGAAGAAGGAAAGATTGAGTACAAGGATGTGACTACTGATGCAGACTTTAGTTATGTGGAGGTAGATAACGATAGAACCGGGTTCGGATTGGTAAACGGAACGGGCATAGAATACCGTGGAAAGGATTTGTTCAAAGTTCCCGTTTTTACCACATATAGTTTTACCACTACGGATTGGAAGACAACAGCGAGCAAATGGAAAGCATGGGAGGAGACATTGAAATGAAAGAAAAGAAAAAAATTATATTTGACATGATTCATGCCAATGAATTGAACTATACTTTAGAGGATTTTGAAAAGGACGTGAAAAAAGCCGCACAAGCCGGAGCGACCCATGTGATGCTAAGCCCCTTGGAAAAAAGCCGTTGGATGTGGGAGCAGGACTTGACCGACCCCTATCCTAATTGGGGAATGCTTTTGTTGTCCTTGTTTAAAATCATTGTACCGGATATTTTAAAAGGATACTTGCCGGAAGGGTATGCCAAAAGGAATCTTTCATTGTTGACTAAAAGGATGGAGATCCTAAAAAAATATCAATTAAAAGCTGCATTGACTTTGTGTGAACCTTTTTATCTACCGGAAGCTTTTTATCGAGACCACCCTCATTGGAGAGGACCTAGATGTGACCATCCAAGACGTGCCCGTAACACTTATTACAGCCCTTGTATCGATCAACCGAGAGTGTTGGATGTCTACAAAAAGACTATGGCACAATTGTTAAGCTTTATTGATGTGGATTACATGACTATATATACCAATGACAGTGGGGGAGGCTTGTGTTGGAGTAAAGGGTTATACAACGGGGCAAACGGACCTTCTTTTTGTAAGGATCGCTCCCCGGCAGACCGTATCACCGGCTTTTTGGGTGCTCTAAGGCAAGGCGCTCTTATGGCCGGAAAGGAATTGGATATTGAGATCCACAGCAATATCGGCTACAAAGAACCGGAGCATGCCTTGGATAACGTTTGGCCCAAGCTTGCCGACCATACGGCTGTAAACGGGCGAACCAACAAAGGAACACCCATGACATACCGGGTGAATCTCAATTACGAGAACACCTTTTCGCCTGTTAAAAATATTCCCCTCGCTTTTGAATTTGCACAACAATTGGAGAATGCATACAAGTCGGACAGTGAGCATATTCACCTTTTGCTACCTAGTTCGGATTTTGACGCATATTTTCATATTGCTAAGCGCTTTATCAAGAAGCCTGTTTTCGGGCTTTATGATCGAGTGGTATTATTACGAGATGTTGCGACAGAACTTGTAGGAATGCCTTACGCAGATACATTGCTGTCGGTTTGGCAATCCATTGATCGCGCATGGTGGCACTTTATTGATACTCATATAGAGGGCTTGAATATTTGCAGCGTGAACCAACGGTGGATCAATCGTCCTTTTGTTCTTTTTCCACATGAACTGACTGAAGAGGAACGGGGATATTACCGGGCATTTCAATTCCAGGCCAATGACGAGAAACAGGCAAATGATTTGTTGAATTTTCAATGTACCAGCTTTATTCGCGGATATTATGCCGTGTGGATTGCTTCAAGCATCTTAGAAAGAGCCGGTAATTGTATTAAAAGTGCTGTTTGCGAGTTGGATGCCATTAAAAATGATGACCAGTCCATTAGTAAATCTATCTGTATACTGAAGGATCGCTTGAAACTACTCCGTTGCTTTTTCAAAAATGCCGTTCATGCCATGAAGTTCCAAGACATCGTAGACAATATTGATTATTCCGAAGAACCTGAAATCAGTCCGAGATGGCCCATCGACGCCCAACCGGAGTTTTTAGAATATCAAGCCATTACTCGGGCGGAAATCGATAACACACAAGAAATGATTGAGCTGATTCAAGGACGGGAAAGCAAAATGTTGTTTGTTGCACCAACTAAAGAAGGCGAAGATATATTTGTGTTCAGCCCGGAATTGGTATCCCAAATGAAAAAGAAAATAGACATCATGCTAAATCATGAGTTAGACGGGAAGAGAGTGTTCGTGACAAATAATAAATAAGGTTGAGTAACTAATCGAAAGTCCAATCGGGTGAGGAAGATTAATGTATTTATACTTAAGAGGTTTTTTCTTAAAAAACCTCTTAAGTTGAATATGATTGTGTGAAGTGTTTTAGTATTTAGGGTATTTGGAATAAGTATATGATTGATACAAACAGGCAAATAGCAATAATATGGTCAGTAGAAGATGTACAAGAGGTTAGACCTGATCTGAATGATGAACAAGCAATGAAGGTCCTTTTGACAGTGAAGAAATGCCATGATGCAGCAATAGGTGTTACGTTTGAAACATTAGAAATCGCAGCGGACAACATATATCCAAGAGAAGAGAACGAGGATAAAAAAGCATATAATATTGTAAATTCAATTTTGTGATCAATACAAGGACAGTTGCGGGATGGAAATGGTTTCTACTCCTACCATACAGCTTGTGATAACGGAGAAACACAACATCATGCATGCCCGATACAAGAAACTCAAGTCCAGTCCCGGTTGACAATCATATCGTGCGTTTAAATATTTGTGTTGCATTTTATCAATACGGTTACAGATCGAGGATGCACTGTAGAATATAACTTCGGTGTTTTTCTGCTCATCAATACAACGTCCGGATTTTATGGCGAAATAGATATTCAACCAAATCTCATATAAATTGTGCTTTAAAAAACCACCTTTGAAACGTTCAGTGTGAGCATGACAGAAAAAATCAGAGAGATAATGGGTTATTGTGCCTAATTGCATGGAGAAATCAACCGGACATTTTTCGTTTTCATATAATCTTGAATTGATAATTTTCTTGACCTGTCCACGAAAAAACAGATCCGCATCTTTTTTAAAGTGAGGGATTTTCCGGTGTCTAGCAGTTAAATCTGGCTTTACATTTCCCCAGATGAAACCAAAGGTCGAAAGTTTCACCTGCATTGATTTTTCTATTGCTTTTTTTAACCGCAAAGATATACCTATATGGTTAAATACATTCATTTATGTTAAAAATTCTCCACTTCGTTTAATTATATTTGTTATAACCCGTAACAAGGCCTAATTATACAGACAAATCTATAAATATTCAACTAATCTATATAGATACTTTGTAAAATTTTTATGAACTATATAATTGGATTTTTTTTGTGCTTCATTAAAAGATGTGTTAACATGAGTAATGTCTTTAATTTTAACCGGTGGTAATGACATATATGAGATTGATTAAAAGATTTATAAAATTTGTTTTCAAATGGTCGGTAAGGCTGCTTATACTAATATTAATAGGGTTATTAGCTGTTGTTGTCATCAACAATTACATGCAAAACTCTGTAAGAGACAGGATTGTTTCGCAGGATACGGCAAAGGATTTTCAACCTGACTGTATATTGATTCTCGGAGCCGGAGTTTGGGGGGATCAACCGAGCCATATGCTGGAGGATCGTTTAAAAACCGGCATTATGCTCTATAAAAACGGTGTATCCGATCGTTTGCTAATGAGCGGTGATCACGGACAGATCCAATATGATGAAGTTAATGTGATGAAAAAATACGCCATGGATGCAGGTGTTCCTTCTGAACATATCTTTATGGATCATGCCGGCTTTTCCACCTATGACAGCATGTATCGAGCAAGAGACACATTTTTAGCAAAAAAGGTCGTGATTGTAACACAGGAATACCACTTGTATCGAGCTTTGTACGCTGCAAAAGGATTAGGCTTGGATGCAGTGGGTGTTTCTGCGGATTTAAGAGTTTATGCAGGACAAGATTGGCGAGATTTTCGTGAAATTTTAGCAAGGGTAAAAGATTTTCTCTATGTCATTTTCAAGCCCTTACCCACCTATTTAGGAGAGACCATCCCGGTATGGGGAAACGGTGACCTGACGAACGATTAGTCACCGTTTCCCTATAGGTTCTTCAAGATAGTATGTATTTTATAAAATCTTTTTTTCCAGTAATTTTAATGCATTGGTTCTGCACACCTTCTCATAAGCAGCTTTGGATATTTTTTGCTTTGCAAAAGCGTCATCCAACCAATCGGACAAGCCGTTTTCTTCCCGCGGCGAACATATATCGGTTCCGTAAAACAATTGATCTTGAAACTCCTCAATAAAATCATATCCATATTCCGGATCTCTCTTGACTGCGTTAAATCCGCTACCGGCAGACAGATCTCCGTACAGATTCCCATACTTTCTCAACAATTGGGGAACTCTCCCGTCAATGATTTTTCCTTTGGGATAGGAGTTGCGATCATTTTCTGTAAGATCACTACTCATTTCGGCCCAAAACGGCTGAGAATGGCCGATGAACAAAAGATCCGGGAATTTTTGAAGTGCTTTCTCCAATAACGGCAAACCCAAATGATCCACCAATCCGTATGAGTACCCGGCTTTCGGTGATATGTGAAACAACAAGGGCATTTTTTGTTTTTGACAATGCTTGAATAAGTTTTCCACCATGGGATGGTCAAAAGGTAGATTAATCGTGACTTCACCCACTCCTAAAGCTCCTTTGTCTTTGTAATACTCCAAAAACCATGATAAGTCGGTTTTCTCGGAGTTTAGCCCTACACGGGGGTCTACATTACAAAACCAATAAAAGCGATCCGGGTGTTGGTTGTAAATCTCCATTTCCTCTTCAGTCATCACCATTTGATACCGGGCTTCCGGGCTGACCAAAGGCAGCAACACCGCTTTGTCCACGCCCATTTTATCATACTTGGGCAATATCTCTTCCACGGTACAAAAGGTTGAAAGATCGTGGGGGTAACACATTCCCGATTCCTTGACCACATGAATATGCATGTCTATTTTCTTCATGGCAATTCTCCTGTTACAAATAGTTGATTGATACACAAATTATACCACCGGATTCAAGAAAGAGACAATAAGGAATGTGTTGAAATGGCTTCAAGAATGATATATGATTATTATTGTCAAATTCGAAATAAAAACAAACAAAGGCAATCCGGTAAATGAGATCAACTATTTTTAAATACAATAAGGACTTACTTGAGTTAGGAGCAATCGAAACAGATTCCTCCCTTTTGCAATATTTCAATCCATCTGAACGTGAAGTGACTTTGAAAAACATGAAGGGTGATGAGCGGACATTTACATTGGACAGGGACGAAAAACTCTTGCAGGGAAGAGGTATTTTAGGTTTTTTCAGAAGGTTTCAGTCAGACTATCTTTTTATTTTTGAGGATGAAGACGGCAAGCATTTGGTTTACGAAAATTCAGAGTTGCCGAAAAAGTGGCCGCAAGATATGATTGAAAATCCGGAAAAATTCGAAAGAGTCCGGCTGGTGATGGACAGCATGAATCGGTTCCATCAAAGCGGAGGGGAGTGGTTGAACCTTTATGAACGTGCCGGTGATTTTTCGGCAGATTCCGGGGAGGATACTCTCCTCTGCCTTCCTCATCTTCGAGACTTGGAAATGTACAAGTATCAGGAAAGAACTGTTAAAGCAGTACTGAATCGCTTTCGAGGCCGTGTTTTGCTTTGTGACGAGGTGGGATTGGGAAAGACCATCGAAGCCGGTATGGCCATGTTGGAATATATTATGCGAGGTCTGGTCAAAAAAATATTGATTCTCGTTCCTCCATCACTGGTAGACCAATGGTATTATGAACTGAAAAGAAAGTTCAATCAGGACTTTATCCGTTGGGACGATCCTCAATTCAAAAGCATGGGAGATGCTGCATGGGGTCACTTTGACAAAGTGATTGCTTCTCTTGCCACCGCCAAGCGAAAATCCAACGGGGAATTGATCGCTGACATTCACTATGACCTGGTCATTGTAGACGAAGCCCATCATTTGAAAAACCGCAAGACGCTGGCGTGGCAGTTCGTCAATAACCTGCAAAAAAAATACATATTTCTCTTGTCGGCAACACCGGTTCAAAACAATCTGGAAGAGCTCTACAACCTGATTACATTACTCAAGCCCGGACAACTGAAGACTTACAGTTATTTTAAAAAGACTTTCATAAGAGACAAGGAAGGGCTTGAAGTGCGCAATGTGGATCAGTTGAGGTATCTTTTATCCAATGTTATGATTCGAAACAAGCGGAACGATATCGACATTAAGTTCACTAAAAGAACAGCGACTACTGTCACGTTATCACTGTCACCAAGTGAAAAGAAATTGTATGACGACATCAGCAAGTACATAAAAAGCAAATACGATGAAAAAGGTTCCGGATTGACACGATTAATGCTCAAAAATTTACAAGAAGAAATGGGAAGCAGTTTCGAAGCTGTGGTGGAACCGTTGAGAAAGTTATCTGACAATGATAAATTGGATTCCGTGGAGCGGAAAGTTTTTAAAGGCTTTTTAACATCGGTGGAAAGTCTGGCGAATCAAAAAACACCGGATAAAAAGTTATTACAATGCTTAGATATTGTGAAGCAACATCGCGACAAGGTCATCATCTTTACAAAGTACTTGGCTACACAAAATGCCATCGTTGAGTTTCTATCGGATCACGGTATAAAAACGGCAGTGTTTAACGGGGGACTTCGACGAAAGGATAAAGAAGAGCAAATTGGGCTTTTTAAAACAAGTGCTGAAGTTTTAGTCAGTACCGAAACCGGTGGAGAAGGTAGAAATCTGCAATTTTGTAATGTAATGATCAATTATGATTTGCCTTGGAATCCCATGGCAATCGAACAAAGGATCGGTAGAATTCATCGTATCGGCCAAACCAGAAATGTATATGTGTATAATTTGGCGGCAAATGATACGGTTGAGCACTATATTCTTGAATTGCTGGATAAGAAAATCAATATGTTCGAGCTGGTTGTGGGAGAAGTGGACATGATATTAGGTGATATTGAGGATAAGGCGGATTTTTCCGATCTGATCATGGAAGCTTGGGTTCGCTCGAAGGATACGGACGAAATGAACGATGAGGTTGAAAAGTTAGGTGAGAAACTGTTGCTTAACAAAAATCATTATTTGAAAGCCAAGGAGCTGGATGAGAAGCTTTTTGGCGATACATTGAAAACGAAAGAAGACGGATTATAAAAGATGGAGCTTCAGAAATTTGTAACCGATATTATTAGGCAAATGGGCGGAGTAGTCATGCCCCTTGAATATGCATTGTGCGATGTCCTTTTACCGGATGAATACAGTGATCTTTTCGCAGGAAAAACCGAAGTAACACTTGCATTCGATATTGACGTTGCGCAAGAAAACCCCCAAGCGGAATTTGTGACATTTGGAAGTTATGTTCTGGACCGGATGTTGGAAATCGTTAAAAAAAAGCCTGTCTTTATTATGCGACATGTGGTGCTGGATCGAGTATTTATCAATCATCCGGAAGAAGCCATTTTAAAATATTTGAATACAGATAGGGCAGAAATAAAAATTAATGAGGAACGAACGGTGACGGGAATATGGCCCGTATTCATATTTTCCATTCAATATGTTTCAGATGAGAAGATGAGTGAGGTTTTTCCCGTTTGGATCCATCCGGTTACAGGTGAATATGAAAAGCAAATGGAAAGTATCCGACTATTCTACGAGGACAAACCTTTATACTACTATCCGGTCATCCGATCAAATGCTTTTAGGAATGCCTTTGAATCGGCATACCAGGTTGTTTCACAAGTTGCCACTGAGAAAGCTAAGGAACAAACGGATATCCGGATGATTAAGAACGAAATACAGCGAATCGAATACTATTATGAAGATTTGAAAGAAGAAAACCAAAAACTGATGGATCGCAAAGGGATCAGTGAAGAAAGATATTCTACATTATTAGAAAAACACAAAGCCTTCGACATGGAAAAAGAAAGACAAGCTCGACAAATACAAGAGAAATATACAGTGAAAACCGAAATATCTTTGGATCATAGCTTTACATATTTCATACCTATGGTGGAATACACCGTGAACATCAAGTTAAACGGTAAAACCTCCACAAAATTGTTGTACTATAATCCGGTACTCAGGAAGTTCAGCAGTAAAGACTTTTAAGAACGGACACCGTTTTTCTGCTTGACCCTGTGTCAACTTGAAATCCCGTCATAAAGATTGTACAATGGTTCCTGAAATGAAATATGACAACAGGTGATGAATTGGGCAAAAGATTATACATAACAGAAAAACCATCCGTGGCTGCAAGTTTTGGAACGGCATTAGGGGTGAACATTACTCCTGCGGACCGCAAACGCGGTTATGCGGAGCAAAACGATACCGTCATATCTTGGTGTTACGGACACTTGGTGACCATGGCTTATCCGGAAAAGTACGACCCGAAATACAAATCGTGGAGGATCGAGCATTTGCCCATCATACCAAATGAATATATCTATGAAGTGATCAGCGATAAAGGTGCTGCCAAACAGTTTAAAATCATACAAAATTTAATGAAAAGACAGGATGTGGATTTGATCTATTCATGCACCGACAGCGGGCGTGAAGGGGAATATATCTTCCGGTTGGTGTACCGTCAAGCCGAATGCACAAAGCCGGTAAAAAGAGTATGGATTAATGCCCAGACTGAAGAAGCCGTTAAAAACGGTATCCGGGATGCAAAGGATCTTAATGAATATGACTCATTGGGTCAATCGGCATACTGCAGAGCCAAGGAAGATTGGCTTTTCGGTATGAATTTCAGCAGGATTTATACCATTCGTTACGGCAGTAAGCTTTCGGCAATATTGCAAGAGAAAAAAAGTACTGTGATTCCCATCGGCCGTGTCATGACCTGTGTTTTGGGTTTGGTGGTAAAACGGGAAAGAGAAATTCGAAATTTTGTCCCTAAACCATATTATATAGTCACTGCGGATTTTCTCTCTCAAGAAAGTAACATTGCATACAAGGGAAAGTGGCAGCCACCAAAAGCCAAAGGGAAAGCCAAAGAGGGTGAAGAAGAACAAGACAAGACATTAAGCAAGGAAGAAGCCGAGGAGTTAATCAAAAAACTCGAGGGAAAGAAAGCAAAGGTCAAAAAGGTGGAGGTTAAGCTGAAGAAGGAACCGGCACCCTTGCTTTTTAACCTTGCAGAGCTGCAATCCGAAGCCAATAAGAAATTTAAGATTCCTGTTAACAAGACATTGGATATTGCACAAACTTTATATGAAAAAAAGCTCATATCTTATCCGAGGACAGACAGTAGGGTGCTGTCCACGGAAGTGTTACCGGAATTGCCAAAAATATTGAACGGGCTGTATACCAATGCTGCATACAAGGAAAGTGTATTGAAGATAAAGACATTCGGTCCTTTTGCAGTGAACAAAGGTGCAAAACGATTTGTGGATGATTCTAAAGTCACAGACCACTATGCCATTATACCTACCTATGAAACCACAGATCTTTCACACTTGGATCCGGATGCGCAAAATATATATGATTTGATCGTCAAGCGCTTTTTGGCTGCTTTTTATCCTCCTGCGGAGTACAATACTGTAAAGGTTGAGACCGATGTGGAAGGAGAAATTTTTGTCACCAACTCCAAGACATTAAATGCCCCGGGTTGGAAAGAGATCTATGATCTGTCTCAAAAAAAAGAGGAGGATCTCACCGATTCCCCCATCCAAAATCTTAAAAAGAACGAACCTTGCGATGTAAAAGGGCTTCATGCGGAGGAGCGTGAGACCAAGCCCCCTTCGAGATATACCGACGGTTCACTAATAGTGGCCATGGAAAAGGCCGGAAGATATATTGAAAATGAAGAGCTCAGGGAACAGATCAAAACTTGCGGCATCGGTACATCAGCCACCAGAGCCGGCATTATTAAGAAACTGACGGATATAAAGCATATCAAAATTCAGCCTAAGACCCGGATCGTTACTCCTACAGAGAAAGGTGAGGAAATTGTTAATATTGTGGGACGAACGGCAAAAGAGCTGTTGAACCCTGTTTTAACAGCCAGTTGGGAAAAAGGTTTGTTTATGATTGAAAACAAAGAAATTACATCGGATGTCTTTGACGGGAAATTAACCCGATATATTACCAAGACCATTGCAAAGGTTAAAGCCACGGATTTATAAATTCTGTTAACAAGAACTTGGTTTTATATGGTATAATGAAGCACATTACCAACCATACCGGAGGTTAATTATGAATGAAGTTTTGATCAGGCAAGTGGTTGATTCAGACATTGAAGTCATCGAAGATATTGCAGTTGCGGCATTTGCCGTACACTACGAATTCTATCAACAAAAGATGGGGGATGCCATCTTTCAAGCAATTCACAAGGATTGGAAAGAAAAAAAGAAAAAAGCGGTTCGGGATGCATGCTTACAAGAAAACGGATGGCATGCTTTTGTCGCGGAGATCGACGGTAAAATCGTCGGCTTTGTCACGTTAAAATGCGATCTCCAAACCAAATGCGGAACGATGGGCAATAACAGTGTGGACCCTAAATATCAAGGACAAGGGATCGGGAAACGCCTATACAAGGCTGCCTTGGATTTCATGCGGGTGAATGGCATGGAATACTCATTGGTACAAACCGGATTGGGACCCACATTTGATTCTGCAAGATCTGCTTATGAAAAATCAGGCTATGATCGACAGCTGCAAACATGCACCTATTATATGGAGCTATAAATACTGGAGGACTATATGAACGAGTGGATGAATCTTTCGGAAACCAGATTGATGGAATTGGTTCCGGACAGGGCCGGCCTATTTTTTGTCGGTTGCCCTAACTGTACCGGAGGACTGCAGGAAAATCAGCTCCACGGCTGGTCACCAGATGAGCCGGATGTGGTTCGATGCCGTTATTGTGGCATCTCCTACCCGAATGATCTATATCCGGATGACAAGACGGAAGAGGTCTTAACACCCGGAGGAAACATGATTTCCTACCCGTATTATGAGAACAAGGACGGATATCGATACTATTTTACTGCAGCCAGGGAATTCAACAAGAGAGACTTTTTTGAGCAATTGGCACACAAGCTTGCATTGAAATGGCAAGAGACTTCTGATGTG
Source organism: uncultured Clostridia bacterium (assembly GCA_937894465.1). GTDB lineage: Bacteria > Bacillota > Clostridia > JAAYHZ01 > JAAYHZ01 > JAAYHZ01. The sequence continues at coordinate 2,825 of CALCRE010000295.1, read as the reverse complement.
GCCTATGCAAGGAAATCCGCACTCATTTTGTACCGTTTTGCTGTGGTTTGGCCTGACTACTGCTGGCACTTTGATTATCCTTTTATCCAAAAACAATGGTATCAAGGTTATGTGGCGCCAGAAGACTGCAGACAAGGATACAGAACAGCAAGATACCATTGGTGGGGATACGTCGATTTAGACAAAGATTTGTTATCGGCTTATGCAATATTAAAGGACGGAGATTTTTGGGAGGATTTGGACAAGGAATACAATGAAGATCTCAGAGGAAAAATTGAGTGGTTTTTCCGAGACAATGCAGATCATTTGATCGCGCAGAAAACCGGATTGGGTAACATGCATCCATTCCTATGGCGTCCTGTTGTAATGCTCGGAAAAATCTTAAATGATGTAAAATACATTCATTATCCTATTCCGGATCTAAAACGCTTGATTCGTGAAAACTTCTTTGCAGACGGTGCATGGAATGAAGGAAGCCCGGATTACACATCGCAAACATTAGGCGGTATTATCGGTACTTGTGAAGCCTACGGGGACTGGAAAGACCCGGATGACTATATACCGGGCGAGTCCGACATTTTTTTGGACGGAACGAAGGTTCAAGATTTGTTTCCTGAGATCAAAAGGGCTCAAGCAACATTAGATCAACTGAAGTTTCCATACGGTCACCGATTGACGTTGAATGATTCATGGGGGCACATGGAATATCCTTATCCGGATGTTCCGGAGGATTATATCGGAGAATCTTTCCTCTTGCCGGTTTTAGGTCATGGATGTTTAACCGGAGGAAAGGGGCGATCCGCCGGTAGCGTGAATTTGAAATGGAGCGGTGGATACGGACATCAGCATATGGACGGATTGTCTTTAATGGTGACTGCATACGGAAAAGAAATGCTGTCTGATATCGGTTATACCCATTCAAAATATCGCTGTTTAACTTTGGCTACATTAGCCCACAATACCGTTGTGGTTGATAGTGAAACCCAACATCATGGCGGTCGGGATCATGCCACAGACGGAAATTGCCGGTTCTTTTATGATAAAAGCAAAGTTTTTCAAACAGTATCAGTGGATAATCCACAAGTGTATCCGGATAAAGTGCAACGATATACAAGAACATTGGCGAGAGTGCAAACCGATGCCGAAAATTTCTATCTTGTGGACCTGTTCCGTGTCAAAGGAGGCGTACAGCATGATTACATACTCCATGGAGATTGTATTTCCGAGCAAAAGGTACAATTTGATGACCTGATTGGCAAGCGCTTTTCACAGGTTGAAACCTTGTTGCCGGAAGGAGTGGAATTTACACCGCCCACAGGAGAACATCATTCCGGATACTGTCACAAATATGGGCATACATATGGATTCATGAGCCAAATTAAAGGAGCTGTTGTACCTGATGTCGATTGGTATACCTGCACAATGCATTATACAGGATTGCCGGTGGGACCGGAAGAAGTCAAGAAAAACCACATAAAGAACGAACAAGAAAGTAAATTGGGTATCCGTATTCACAGCTACAACAAGGTAAATGATCAACTCTATACAGGATTAACGCCCTCTGTCAGACAAGGTAATAAGAACGACGATATGCTTGATCGGTATATGCGTCCTTTTGTAATGGTGAGAAGAACACCGGGACAAGAAGGTTCGGTCTTTTGTACTGTCATGGAACCTTTTGAACAAAATGCAAAGATCAGAACCGTAGAAACGGTTTTTCAACAAAATGACAGTGTGATACTGAAGATCCTTTGGGATGACGTTTGTGATGTCGTGTTTTTCAATATCAATGACGAGCAAAGCATCACAGTGGATGGTAAGGACTTGATGACAGTTCAAGGGTCCTATGGATTTGCTCGGATGAAAAACGATATCCTTCAAACCGCCGTAGTCAGTTGCGGAAGCATTGATGTTCAAGGTGAACTTTTCTTTTCCGGTTCTGAGACGGTTTGTCCTATTGAAAAGGTGGACTTGGAAGAGGAAGAAAGCGTTATAACGGTATTCGATCCGAAAAGCTTAATGAATCCCCAAAGGGATGACACAGTAATCATCAAGCGGGATCATAGGACATTCGGATACAAGGTAAAAGAATTTCTTCACATAGGTGAAAGAACAAAAATAAAGGTAAATGGATGGCTTGGATTTACATTTGATTCACAAAAAGAACAAAGTGAGGATCTTTGTTTCCCGAGCAGAACATACACCGGAAAGCACGAAGTGGTTTGGATGCCTACAGTGAGTAAGACAACCGAAGAGATATAAAGGAGAGGTCAGCAATGATTCAACTGAAAGTAAGTGCCGGAGGAAGCCAATACATAAAGTGTTCCGATGACAATTGCCGGATTTACATAAAAGGATGCTTGGATTCCGGGAAAGAAGTAGAGATCGAAGAAAAGAAGATTCAATATGAAGCATTAACACCGGATATTGCGGAAATAAGCCGAGACGGACTTGTGAATGCGAAAAAAGCCGGAAAAGCCAAGTTTAAAGTTATTGTCCCATTAGAAGATGGCACCCGTGACATGGAAGTTACTCTTCCTGTGATCATCGGCAAGACTCAACCGTCTTTAATGACCATGGAAAAACGGTTGATTGCACGTGAAAATATCAAAAAATATGATTGGGCGGCAAAAGCCGCAAAGACAAATATAGATTTAGCAGACTATTACTTGAAATTTCAAGATAATTTATGGGACATGGTACCTGCAGAGGGAATCGCACGCTGCTTGACTGTAGGCACAGAAGGAGATCCGAAAGGGTATCATTGCCGATATTGCGATGCGGATTTAAGAGCCGGGTATGGTAACTATCCTTGGATTACCAAT
>CALCRE010000294.1 GCA_937894465.1 uncultured Clostridia bacterium | reverse complement strand
ACATCATTCTTTAAATGATTATATTTTTGTTTAAGAGTTTCTAGTTTCCTCTTTTTATGATGAAGCGACGTCTTTATCCTTCTATAATGTTTAACGGTATTACGGAATTCCTCACTATTCGGATCGATTTTTTCCAATTTCAATACTTTTTTATGAGTGTCGTTTTTTGTCTTCTCATTGCTCTTGATATACTTTTTAACAGACTTGATTTTTTCCTCAAGTTCCGACAATCGAAGTTTGTTATGTTCCTTTATTGCCTTGACTTTCCCTTCAAGAGCAATATATATGGAATTAAATTGCCTTGCGGTAATGCCATATTCAGTAAGGTACCTTCTTTTACAATCCGTTCTTGATTCACCCCTTACAAACACATCATGAAACAACTTTCTTTCTATAACTCCAAAAAAGGCGGATATTTCATCCAAATAGCTCGTATCTGCGTCTTTAATCTTCGTCCGGTAGGTTTGCAACACTCTGAAGTCCCTCCTTTATCCTGTCCCGCAACAATTTATTATTGCCGCTTCTCGTTCCGTATAATCTTCCTGAAAATCTTGTTATAACAAACAATAAATCATTAGTTATATTAAAAAGTTAGATTTTTAATCATTTCATCAAGTATGCGGATTCTAATATTGTAACTTTCCAAGTCTCCTTTCCCTTTTGCTCACCGGAAGATACTCCGTAATATATAGCAAGATTTGTTTCCGACGATGCAGATGTGTTATCTGTGATAGTTATTTCAGACTTTTGAAAACTTCCTTCTTTTGTTTGGTGTTCCAGCTACTATAATTTTACCGGTATTATCCTGCCATTGCAAGGAAAAAATCCTCAACATTTATGTGATTTCTTTAGGATCTTTAGGATTAATTGTATACTCATACACTATGCCAATTGAGCAAGTATTGTCATCGAATAAAGAGCACTTATAATTATTATTGATTATGAATGATTATATTATTTTTCTACAGTTGCTAACCCCAGTATTACTTTTATCAAAGTGGATTTTCCTGAACCGTTCATTCCAAGAAGCGATATGGATTCACCTTTATGTATTTCAAGTGTAATTTGATCCAAGGCCTTTGTATCGGAATCCGGATAGGTAAAAGAAACATTCTTCAACTGAATGCTAGAAGGAGCGTTCTCAAGCTGAATATTTCCTTCTTGGTCTGCTCTGATATCATAGAATGCAATTAAATCCCGCAGTTGTGTTAATGTATTGCCAATATTACCACCTAATATGAGGACAGTAGAAAAATTATTTTGTACATTTTCCAGTGCTGTGATCGCGGCACCGAAAACACCGACGGTTAGTTGCCCGGCAACCAACATGACAGTGCATATGATGATTCCAATGGCAAAGCCTAAAACTCTGGAGATATCAACAAAAAGTTGTACCAACCCGTGCTTTTTTGTAAAGCTCCATTCTTCATTTTGTAGTTGGTTCTTTATGTCGAACCATTTGTCTCTTATATGGTTTTGGGCATTGAATATTCTTAATTCCTTTACACTGTCTTTGGATGTAAGTAAAGTTATGTAGTAATTCATCAATCTTTTTTTAGGCGTTTGAAAACGCGTCATGTAATAATAACGTTGGCCTTTTATAATTCTAGCAAGGGAAGGCGGCAAGATGCTTAATAAACATAAAAGGATTAACCATGGATTAAATGACGCAAGCACCAAGGACACGCTTATAGTGGATATTATACTTTTTAAAATCATAAGGGATAAAGATAAAAAGTCAATGAATCGGTTACTGTTTAAAATATCGTTTATTCTAGCCACGTTGTCATAAAACCGGTTGTTCTCATACAGTTCCAGAGGTACCTCGGATATCTTGATATGTGTATATTCCATTAGCCTTATTTTTATCAATTGGGTTGCTTTTTTAACCGGCACATTCCCTGCTACGAGCAAAATGTTGTCTATGATTTGGACTACTATAAAAATGAATAAAATTATAAAGAGTTCATGACCTTTGGCTCTAGCGGTCAACATAAAGTATACTTGATCGTACAAGTACTTCCATAATAGCGTGATACCGGCAGGAATGATACCGCTGATGGTATAAAAGATTAATAAACCGGTTACCTCTTTCGATGAAGTTGAAAAAAGAAGTTTTGTCATTCTCCTAAGCACAGATAACTTTGAATAGTCAGAAGTTTCTATCATTTTGCCTTCACCTCACAATACTGTTTTGCCTGTGAATCAAACATATATTTGTAATGACCACGTTTTACCATCAGCTCATCATGGGTACCATTTTCAATGATCCTACCGTCTTTAAAGACCAAAATCCTGTTTGCGAAGCGTGTAGAACCCAGTCGATGAGAAATCATGATGCAACTTTTGTTTTCTGCACTTTTTATAAAGCTGTGATAGATCTTCGCTTCAGCTTCAGGATCGATTGCTGCGGTCGGTTCATCCAATATGATAATTTTACTATTTGAAAATACACCACGGGATATGGCGAGGCTTTGCCACTGCCCGAAAGATAAATCTGTACCTGACTCATAAATTTTACCTAAGTGCGTATCGATTCCAATGGTTTGAATTAATTTATCTGCATTCCCTTGACTTGCAGCTTCTAGAATATCCGAATCATTATTCATATTGGCTATATCGCCAATGCCTATATTTTCCCGTACCGTGAGGTTGTATTGATAAAAATCCTGAAACACAGCAGAAAAGAACTTTTTCCTGGATGCAGAACTCAGTTCATTTATATTAAAATTATTGACGGTTATAACTCCGGCATCCGGTGTATAAAGCCCTAGAATCAGCTTTATTACAGTCGTTTTACCGGCACCGTTCTCACCTACTATGGCTAGTTTCTCATTTTTCCTTAATGTGAAACTGACATTTGTCAACACCGGGATTTTTGTGTTGGGATAACTGAACGTTACGTTCTGAAACTCCAGTGTGTCAAAATCTTCATGGATCCATGTGTTGCCTTCAACCTTATTCGGTAAATTGAAGAATTTCTCCACGTCATTGCAATAAAAAATATGCTCTGACATGGATGTTATAGTATAAGGAATAAAGCTTGTAATTGTGTAAGTAAGATGTTTTAACTGTGAAACCAACGCTACGAACAAACCAAACTCCATATTACCTGCCTCTGCTGTATGATATAAAAAACTTGCAGTATAAATGTAGTTATAAAAAACCGATGGATGAAGGATGAAGCATCCGAACTTACTTAACCGGATTGAGCCCTTATCCTTCACACCTTCAGACATGCTAACGAGAGCCGAAGTCGAAGCTGTCAGGAAACAAGCGATAGAATCAGTTAAACGGGCGGAGGAGATAATAACAAGGAAACTTAGACAGATGAGGATCGAACCAAAGTAAATGGTGAAAAGACTCAATCATATGCACAGTAGGAGGTACGAAATGAACTTATCCGAACAAGAAAGCGCTCTTTTTTATAAACTATGGTATAGCATAGTTTGGGGTATTAACGAAAAGCATATAATCATACCACGCTTTACGAAGCCTGTTTATGGAACCCGTGTACCTGTAAGTCTTGAGGATTTTGCAAAAGTCAATAATGCGATGTGGGATAATCCTCAGTGGATTGATGACTTTCTCTCCGAACCTGATAGTGGCGAATTTACCGAGGAGGAGAGAAACATAATTACTCTTTGGCGTAAACATTTTGTAAAAGAAAAGTTTATGCTTGTAAGGCATTTTAAAAAATACTCTGTACTTATGACATTTGGAGCAACCCCCACATTTTTATATGGTGTCTACGGAATAACAGAACCGCTAAAAGATGCGCTGCCCTATTCTGTACCATTTGCTGTGGATCTTGTTTTGTTGCCATTTGGAGACAAGATTATCTACAGTAGCATTGCGTCGGTTTATAGCATATCATTCGGATCGGGGTATAGGGCGTCGATAAATGAGTTATATAACCAGACAAAAGAAAAGTATGGCATTATTGAGATGTTAAACGGCGAAATTCCTGTTATAAAGACACAATCCGAAAAACCAAAAAAGAAAACCAAGAGTAAAAAACCTGCATCTATCCCGGCAGCAGCTACTGTTCCGGAGGGTGTAAATGTACCAAAAGCAATGGCGGCTCGATATAATCAGATTGCAGAGATTATTTCGAATTTTTGCGATGAGAAATTGGATGAGGAATATAAAAGTATTACCCTGCGAGCTTTAGCGAAGCTATGCCGAAAGCGGCCATCACCTCTTGTAGGGGGTAATGCTCGGACATGGGCAGCTGGTATTGTCTATGCAATAGGCTCAAACAATTTTATTTTTGATAAGTCACAACCCATAAATATGACGGCTACTGAAATCGCCGAATGGTTTGGCTTTGCCAAAAGCACTGCGGGTAGTAAGGCTTCGGAGGTTACAAAGCTTCTTGACCTTTCATATGTGAATACAGAATTTTTACTAAAAAGACTCATAACTAACAATTCCGCAATATGGTTTTTAGAAGTTAACGGGTTTATTACAGATATACGGAGAATGCCGCGGGAGGTGCAAGAACAGGCGTTTAAAAAGGGTCTAATACCGTATATTCCTGATGATGAGAAATGATCTTGCACACCAACATGTTTATATGAGGGAAATGCAAATCTCGTATGAGAGAGTAAAAAATAAAAAGTATATATGAGTACCATGAAGGAAAACTCATATTACACAAAACTAAGTCTACAATATTAATAGTTAAATAATGGAATCTAGAATTATTTTAAAAAAGTGCTGGCATAGATAACATTGTCTGATGAAGATATGATCAAAACACTTCAGGTCAATCAGGAACGCTTACAATTGTCTGATAAACAGAAAGAGCGATGGCATAAAAAATGTCTCCCACATTCCGCACCCCTGCAAAAATATCACATTATTTTCAGATGACGATTCTCTATTAAGAGGAATGTTTGATACATAGAATGCTGTAAAAAGTTTATTGTTATTTTTAGATTAAACATAATAAACATGAACCGGTATAGTTCTTGACAATACGGATAAAATAGAGTAATGTAAAGTATGACTTTAGAAAGCTCGGAGGATGAAATGTACATAAAACGTCATTTAGAGGATCAGGTATTATATGCATCTAAATATTATCCGGTCGTTATGGTCTGTGGCCAAAGGCAGGTCGGTAAATCTACTATGCTTTACCATATCAAAGAGTCAAACCGCCGTTATGTAACTTTGGATGATGCAAATGCCAGAAGACTTGCTTCAACCGATCCTGCTTTGTTCTTTGAAACATATGGTTATCCATTATTGATTGATGAATTTCAACGTGTTCCCTCCATTCTTTTGGAAATGAAACGGATTGTTGATAAAAAAGGGGAAGAAAACAACGGAATGTTCTGGGTGACCGGGTCTCAGAAATTCAAGATGATGAAGGATGTATCCGATTCCCTAGCAGGTAGAGTGGCTGTTTTTGATATGTCCGGTTTGTCTACAGCGGAAAAGGAAGGAAGGCAAAACAATGTCTTTCGCCCGGATATCGAATCTTTGAGAACATGTCTTACACAAAGTAAACCGAAGAATGTTCATGAAATCTATGAATTGATTTTTCGTGGAGGAATGCCAAAACTTGAAGTGACCGATCTAGATCGTGACAGGTACTACATGGATTATGTGAACACATATCTTGAGAGAGATGTCCGAGAATTGTCTCAAGTAGGCAAGTTAAACGAGTTTTATGACTTTCTTGTGTTTATGGCAGCTAGGACAGCGCAAGAATTAAAATATGATGAAATTGCAAATGCAATAGGTATCTCCGCACCCACTGCGAAGGCTTGGGTGTCGATCTTAGAAAGTTCCGGCATTATCACAATCCTCCGACCTTATCATAACAATATTTCAAAACGACTTGTAAAGACACCGAAAATGTATTTTATGGATACAGGTCTTGCTGCGTATCTTTGCAGATGGACCAGCGCTGAGACTTTGGAAAGAGGTGCATCTGACGGTGCATTTTTTGAAACCTATGTTGTAACGGAGATCATTAAAAGTTATTACAATGCAGGAAAGCTTTCCGACTTGTACTATTATCGTGATATCGATAAAAAGGAGATAGACTTGTTAATAGTAGAAGAAAACAAGCTTTACCCGATCGAAGTAAAGAAAAGTAAGCTTCCTTCTAATCCGGACAAGAATTTTTCAGTTTTAAATAAATTTAAATTAGATGTTCAACCCGGAATTGTTATTTGTATGAGCGATGAACTGTTCCCATATAACAGGGAGACATGGTATT
>CALCRE010000293.1 GCA_937894465.1 uncultured Clostridia bacterium | reverse complement strand
TTTTCAAGCTTGTTTCGCAAGCACTGGAAATATGTGTATTCGTGAATTCGCCGTGTCGTTATCTGTTGATTGTATATTGTAGTTGTGATAAAGTAGATATGATGGAAGATAATGGTGAAAAAGATCGTGAACAAAGCTTAAATGTACAAAGATAATGAAGAATTATTAAAACAACAGAGGAACTTACCTCTTTCCGTCTTAAAGACAGAATTCGAATGGGTGAATTTTTCTGCCGGTATAGGAACAAAAAAATTATCGAAATGTATAAAAGGAGGTGAAAACCGAAATAAACAACGTATGAAAGTCGCCTATAAGAGGTATCGCACAATGTCTTAACTATTACAATGGTTACGGCATGTTCAAAAATTTTCCAGAGTATAAGCTTGCCGAGCAAGAGAAACAGTTGGCAGTAATTGGTAAAAGGTTCTCTTCCGGCAAAACGTGCAGGTTCTGTAATCCTGTGAACAATTAGTAGACTCTTTCTTAATAGAACCCGAATTTGTGAAAGTAGCGGTGAGATATTAAACAGTGATCTAGACACTGCAATCAATATCAAGAATGAAGGTTACCGGATTATCGGTATAACCTGTTTATAACAAAAGAACACGATAATTAACATACTCTTATATATATGTGATAGGGGGAGATAATAATATGAACGAGTTGTTTTTTGGATATTGTGATACCGTTATTACACCACCTGATACTATGGGTCTTGCAGGATATGCTTACCGTATTAATCATGGTTTCGGGAATAGCGGGGTACTGGATAACTTATATGCAAGGGCTTTGAGTTTGAAGAGTAATGATGTAAATCTAATTGTAATAACAATGGACATATGCTTAATAAGTGAAGAAACCGGGGATATGATAAGAAAAAAGGTAGCAGAAAAGACCGGGGTACCCATCGAAAATATAATGCTGAGTCTTTCTCATACGCATTCCGGACCTGTTACAACAAAAGGAAATAATTATAATACCGAAATATCGCATGAGATAGATGCATATATCGATTGTTTAACCGATAAATTAGTTACAATCAGTTCGCAAGCGTGTTCGATAAAACATAAGGGAAAAATCTATGCATCTACATTTACCGCTGTTATGGGATATAACAGACGTTACACAACGGTAGACGCGAATGGTAACAAGTCTGTAAAAATGTTATTTAATTTATGGCAAAACAAAATGTACAGTCCTAATGAAAGCATAGATCCCCATATACCGATATTGATGATTGAAAGAGTTGATGACAATAATTTTGATCCGTATTTAAGTGCAGTCGGAACAGAACGTGTTGTTCTTTTTAATGTACCGGTTCACCCTGTTGTTATGGGCCAACAGAATAGGTATGTAAGTTCAGATTATCCTGGAGCCGCTAGAAAATGCATAGAAGAGATATTAGGTGATGGAACAAAAGCGATGTTTTTACTTGGAGCATGCGGAAATGTGAATTCTTTATTAGCATGTCAATGTAACCCGAAAGCTATTGATGTTGTTGGAAAGGCTATCGGTTATGGTATCTGCGCTTCGTTATCTCTAAGAAAAGAGTTAATTTTTGATGGATTGAAAGCCGTTACGGAAAATATTGAGTTACAAGACAGTGTAAAAGCAAAAAAGATTATAACACAAGTATTTAAAATTGGTAAGGCAGCGATTGCGGCGGTTTCCTGTGAGTGTTTTACAGAGTTAGGTATCCGAATAAGAAACGAATCTCAATTTGATCAAACTCTTGTGGCAACAAATTCGAATGGGGGATACGGATATATACCTACTCGAGAAACACTAATGAGTTATAATGGCTATGAAGTCGATAGCGCTCGTAGAATGGGTTTCGATGAGAATCTACTGGACAGGATGGGTGATATTATCATTAAGAATTTAAATTGTCTTGCTGAGGGATGATATAATTCTCTTGGAAACCTACACCCGGGATGGTGAAGACACTCCTTGCTCAACTTGTTCGCTATATATGGGTGCATTACGTGAAAGAGTGGTTAAACGTCCAATGCGCCCCTAACTTATCTTTTATTCTTTCAATTTTACATTATTACAATGATTTGTTACATCGAAAATTTAACATTTCTGCAATATAATAATATTAAAATTGGATGGAGGAATGTTATGAAAAAGATAGTTAGTTATTTATTAGTTTTGACAATGCTGACAGTTTTAATAGCATGTGGTGATAAAATTGAAAACCAGCCTTCTGATGTGACAACAACAATACATGAGGAAAACCCTCTTGAGGAGTTCTTTGAAATTACCTGGTTAACTTCAAATAACTTGGATTATCAAGATGGTAGGTGGGATGAGCTGGAACTTGAAGGACTGTTTAATATTGATCTTCAGGTTTGGCAAATGAATTCACTTGATAAAGAAGCTATGACAACGATGCTTGCCGCAGGAACAATTGCAGACTACAATTACATACCGGGATCACCAAGAGAACCGGACGTCTTATACAAAGACGGACTCATTCGTTCTGTACCACTTGAGATGATAAAAAACTATATCCCGGGAATGTATGGGCTACTGGAATCTATGCCGATAGGGTTCAAATATAATGTGGTTGATGGTACGACTGATGAGTATCTTGGAATTACACACATAGGATTTGGTTCGGCACAATATTTTTACGATGCAACTGCCGTTAATTTGGATTGGTTGGAGTCCGTAGGTTACGGTCTTGATGAAAGCGAACTGAAACCTGTTAAGATCTTGGTCCCGGGATATGAAAATTGGAGCAAACAAATCTTCTTTACTGATGGAAGTTTTACTTTCGAAGATATGAATTATATTTTAAAAGCCTTTACCGAAGATGATCCTGATGAAAATGGTGAAGATGATACATTTGGCATGCTTTATATAAATGAAGTTCAAGAAACAAACATGACGCAAGAGGGGTTATTCGGATTTGTGTATCATCCAAGCTACCTTTATAAAGACCCTGTAACCGGAAATGTCGTACCTAAAACTGCATATACACCGTACAAAGATTATTTGCAGTGGATATTTGAATCGCTATCCAAAGGATATATGCAAGGGCTTCCCGGTGAGCAAAGTTGGAGTACTGAATGGAAAGCGTTGACCCAGACAAATAAAATGGGAATAATGCAAATACATAGAGATGCATATTTAACTGCAGACTCAAGCATGCCTCCCTCGAATGTGTTAAGAAATACGGACCCTAATGCCAGATTTGTAATTGGTCCTATGTTTTCCGGACCTGAGGGGAAAAAAGTTGACATGACATACACCCCCGATGCGTTCAGTATAGGAAAATGGGCCGTGGATATGTTTGGAATTCAAGTATCGGATCAAAAACTCGAAAGAATATTGCGTATGTTGCAATATATTATATATACGGATGAAGATACTTTCTTAAGATATCATATAGGTATAGAAGGAATTCATTGGAAATGGTCAGGGGAACCCTATATGAGCACCCAGCTCAAAACACCGCAAAGTGAACTGGAGGAAAAATACAGAGGAAACACCATGGTGTTTACCGGTTGGTTAATGGTATGGCCTCTTGCGGAAATACAGGCATACAATGCAGTAAATAATGGTTATTGGTCTTTGCCGGCATATATGTATGTGAACAATTTATACGAGAAATACGCTGTGGTACCCGAAAAATTTTTATCGCGCGCGTATATGGGTGCTGAACTGCATGACAAGTATATCGCGCTAAATACTGAATTAAGCCCACAGATGAATCCAATAATTAGTGATTTTAAAAAACGGGCGTTAAATGGAGAGATTGCTAATTTTAATACCGAATGGGTTCAATATATTGAACAGCTATATGCTGCAGGAATGCAAAAATTGATCGATGAAATTTTTAATAATCCGAATTTTGAAAAGTATGACGCCGGCGATAAATTCAAGCTTAGAAAGTCCATATATTAAATAAAGTCATATACCCGTCAATAAGGTGCGATTTCACATAAGTCGCACCTTATTTTTTTGTAAAAGTCAGCACCCCTATAATGGGGTTAGTTTCAACCTCTCTAGTGTATTTAGCCGGTTATTATATTTTCAATGGATTATACATTATTAAAAGGATTGGTTACATTTAAATTTAATTCGTTACGTAATAAAATATATTACATAGAAGTTCAGGAGGTTTTAAAATGTTTAGGATGGGAAAAGAAGAAATAGAAGCAGTGAAAACGGTTATAAAAAGTACTGATTTATTTAGAATTAATAATAATGCAAGAGAAGTAGATCACTTTGAAGAAGAATGGGCAGCTAAAATAGGTACAAAATATGCGCTTGGTTTAACAAGCGGAACGGCAGCGTTAATCACCTCTTTGGCTGCATTGGGAATAGGTCCGGGCGATGAAGTTATTGTTCCGGGATATACTTTTATGGCGACAGCTTCTGCTGTTTTGTCAGTAGGAGCAATTCCGGTAATTGTAGAAGTGGACGAAACATTGACGATAGATCCTTGTGAAATTGAAAAGAAAATCACTAAATTTACAAAAGCTATTATACCCGTCCATTTAAATGGTTTCCCATGTGATATGGACAGAATTATGCAGCTTGCAAAAAAATATGATTTGAAGATAGTGGAAGATGCGTGCCAAGCAGATGGCGGAAGCTATAAGGGCATGAGATTAGGTTCAATAGGAGATATAGGAACTTTTAGTTTTAATTATTATAAAATAATATCTTCAGGGGAAGGTGGGGCATTAGTTACCAATGATAAGCTACTTTATCAAAGAGCGCTTGTTGACCTTTCCTATCTTTGTTGGGGCCCAATATAGAAGCAATGAAATTTTAGGCGCTATTCTAAGAGAGCAAGTTAAAAAATTAGATGGGATTTTATTGGATTTGAGGAGAGTTAAAAAAACCTTTATGGACATACTTTCAGAAGAAAAAGGCATTAAATTCGTTAAATCCAATGATGTACAAGGTGATTGCGGAATAATAGTTGCGTTATCATTCGAAGCGGAAGAATTAGCGAGACGATTTGCTAAAAGCGCCGGAGTTAATGGAAGGCTGCCAATTGATAGCGGCAAACATGTGTACATTAACTGGACACCGATACTCGAAAAGAATGTAGGGCACCACCCTGCAGTAAATCCGTACTATATGCCGCAGAATAAAGGATTGCAATCTAATTATTCAAAAGATATGTGCCCTGTCACATTAGGACTGCTTAGTCGGACTGTTTTTATCGATGTGAGACCAAATTGGTCTGACGACGAGATAAAAGAACGTATTTCTAGCTGTAAGAAAGCCGCCTTAGCTTTATAAGTCAGATTAAATAATGGTGGCATTATGCTACTACTTAATCATTAATTTTAGGATACAACAGTTACGCACCTAGAAAACTCCATAAAAACAAACAAACATGAGCATTTTCACCAACCATGACCATGAACAAGAGCTGTATCTAGAAGATATTGGGGACGAATCATCAGCTTTAGTTTCAGATTATTACAATAATGAATTGTTTTAGAATAAGTAGACAAATCAAGATACATGTATTAGTATATAGACAGGGGTTGTTGTTTGGTTGGGTAATTGACAGGAAAAATGTGTCGTCAATTAGTCTTGCTAATGTACACACATATAAGACAGCGTAATCAAGCTCTTTACAGCAGCGAGTATCTTAATTAGATTAATTGGTTTCGAAACAAGAAGGTTAATCTTTAAAGGTGGTTGAAATGTCTGATTATAACACTTCTCTTATAGATGCGCTTGATTTTTCAATAAAGCAAATAAAAGCAAGATATTTAAGTGACTGGTTTTTAACCGACAAAGGTTATGCAGATATTGATAAGATTGCTTTATTACCCAACAATTTTAATGATTTATTCCATATGATCATTAACCTCAAAAGTCATAGTTTCTTGGAGATTTGTATAGGCTTAAGCGGTAGCTTTGCAATGCAAATGGAAAGTCGCATTATTAATGTAAATGTCGGTGATGTATGCATTGTAAGACCGGGAATTATGCATCGTGAGTTGCCTAAAAAGAATTGCAGTTATGAATCAATTTGGATTTATGTATTGTTTGACAAGATATCGTTACACTTATCCGGTAGAAACAGTGTTGATGGTAATTTTCATACAACAGACGGGTTTATTATGAAATCTACATATGATTGCAATTTTTATGTTAGTAACATAAAAGAGGAACTTGAAAATGAAAGTGAGTATTTTAAAGAAACAATCAAGTCCAATGTTCTACAATTACTTATTCTAATAGTGAGAAAGATAAAGGAAGAGAATCAGGGTAAATTAAACCATAAGCCTTGGAAAGACTACATTGTTTTACAAGTTCAATTTTACGTTAAGAGAAACCTTTCAAATGCTATACGTCTGAGTGATATTTCTCAAGAAGTAAATGTAAGTCCGAATTATCTAAATTCTATTTTTAAAGCCGAAACAGGTAAAACTATTATGCAATATCTTGAAGACTTGAAAATTGAGGAAGCCAAACGGCTATTAAAAAGCACCGATTCTTCAATAAATGAAATATCACAACAGCTTGGGTACTACGATCAATATCATTTTAGTAAAATCTTTAAAAAGGTAACAGGGAGCTCGCCAACAAAATATAGGAAAATTTAAAAGACTACATTTGTTAATGAATGCTCTCGGTACCCCTTACCAACCAATTTATAGGAGTAAATAAAATGAACATTTATTTTTTGAGACATGGTCAATCAATAGGTAATTTAACAAATGACTATGGTACTTCTTTTCACGGACATCTTTCGGAAAAGGGCCTTATGCAAGCGGAGGCTCTTGTAGAAAGATTAAAAGGAATTAAATTTGACCATATATTTGTAAGTCCTATTGAAAGAGCAGTATATACGATTTTGCCTTATTTAAAAGCTAATAATATCATTGCGGAATTATGGGGCGAACTATCAGAAGCATGTTACCAAAAGTCAAGGGAAGGTGAGTTGCCCGAAAATGTAAGGTATGGACATGCGATAAAAATTGCTGAAGATGATATGAGGTTTTTTAAATACAGAGACAATGATGCTCATAGAGCTTTTCCGCCTAGTCCTGAGAATTATTTAGAAGGTATAAGACGCATCCGTTGGATTTATGAACATTTAATAGATAATTACGGAAAATCAAACTTGTCCATACTTTTAGTAGGACACGCACATGCAGGCTCCAGATTAATTGAAATGTTTCTAGATATGGAGCCAATAGGATCGATTCAAATTGACAACACCGGTTTATGTAAAATTTCTTATTCCAAAGTAGGAATCAAAGTAGCGTTTTTAAATCGTAAATAATTGGTATGAATGACTCGGCCGAAAGTTTAGACGAAGGTGGAATTCCCAGTGTAGCGGTGAAATGCGTAGATATTAGGAGGAACACCGGTGTGTCGGTTGTATCGCCGGATGCACAGCCGGGTAGCCGAATCCAAAAGTGAGTCCCGCATCCATATCGGAGAGCGGGACTTTTGTTAATTATTATTGTGAGGTGCAAGTTACTAAGCGGAATCAATCTTTACAAAATGGTGGATACATATTAAAATGTTCATAATCTTTAGATATTTTGAAAGGAACAATGATGTTATGAATATGAGTCTTGATCAGATTGTTGCGGGAATACAGGAACTGAAAAAGGAAAGAAACGCAGTAATTGTAGCTCACACGTATCAACAAGGTGAGGTTCAAGAAATAGCGGACAAAACCGGAGATTCCTACGCGTTAAGCAAATTTGTCAGTAATGTGGAGGAAGACGTCATTGTTTTTTGCGGCGTAAGATTTATGGCCGAAAGTGCCAAGTTATTATCTCCTGATAAGACGGTGCTGTTACCGGTTGAAGCTGCGGGATGTCCTATGGCAAATATGGTGACCGGCGAAGATGTCAGGATGATGAAGAAAAAGCATCCGAATGCGGCAGCTGTGTGTTATATCAACTCCACTGCAGAGGTCAAAGCGGAATGTGATGTTTGTGTCACCTCTTCCAATGCATTAAAAGTTATATCTTCAATAAAAGAAAAGGATATTATTTTCGTGCCGGACAGAAACTTAGGTTCCTATATTGCCAAGCAGATTCCAGAAAAAAATATCATTTTATGGGATGGTTATTGTATTGTGCATGAAGCACTGAAAGAAAAAGACATATTAAAATGGAAGCAATTAAGACCTGATGCAACGGTGTTAGCTCATCCCGAATGCAACACGGGTGTGTTGAATCATGCGGATTTCATCGGAAGTACAAAGGCGATTATTGATTATGTGGTGAGCGGACCGGATCAAAAAGCTTATATTATTGCTACTGAAAAAGGTGTGGAACACCCCATTAAAAAAGTAAAGCCAAATGTAGAGCTCTTCTTCCCGTCTTCTTGTTTGCTGTGTGTTAATATGAAAAAGACCGGGCCGATAGATGTGTACAATGCTCTGAATGAAATGAAACATGAGATACTATTAGGGGACGAAATTATAAAGAAAGCAAGAAGAAGCTTAGAAAGAATGTTAGAGCTTTCTTAAGGAAGAAGTATATGCAAAGATATTTGTTAAACAAAAACTTTTCAGATATTGAAAAGGTTTATTATGATGTAGTAATCATCGGAAGCGGAATAGCAGGGGTGTATACTGCCCTAAGTTTGAACCCGGATAAAAAGACCGTGATCCTTACCAAAGAAACTATTGATATAAATAATTCGGTATTAGCCCAGGGGGGAATTGCCGTTTCATTGGACAAGGGTGATTCTCCGGTATTGCATTACAATGATACTCTTTTTGCCGGTGCAGGATTGTGCAAGAGTGAAAGTGTTTGGGTTTTGGTGAACGAAGCAGCCGAACGAATTGATCGGTTGTTTGAATATGGTGTTCAATTTGACCGTAAAAGCAAAGAGGAACTTTCATTCGGCCGAGAGGCTGCGCACAGCAAAAACAGAATCATCCATGCAGGTGACACCACCGGAAAAGAAGTTTGTGACAAACTTGTTTCCGTAGCGAAGGAAAGAGAAAATATATCATTCAGGGAGAAGATATTTGCCATTGATTTAATTGTAGAGGATCAGGAGGCAAAAGGCATCTTGGCATTTGATGAAAAGAAAGGTGACTACGTCATTTTTGTTTCTAATAATATTATATGTGCCGCCGGTGGATTCGGCAGGCTGTATTCCATGACAACCAACCCTGAAATAGCCACAGGGGACGGTGTGTGCATGTCATATCGTGCCGGAGCCGTATTGGCCGACATGGAATTTGTACAATTTCATCCTACTGTTTTGCATCATCCGATGGACAAACACTTTTTGATATCTGAAGCCGTCAGAGGAGAAGGTGCAGTTCTTAGAAATCAAAAAGGCGAGAGATTTATGAGCCGATACCATCAACTGCAAGAGCTTGCCCCGAGGGATGTGGTGGCAAGAGCGATTTTCTCCGAAATGCAAAAAGAAAATGTTGAGAACGAGTTTCTTGATATAACATTTAAAAGCAAGGAATATTTGGTTAATAGATTCCCAAATATTTATAAGACATGCTATGGATATGGAATTGATATGTCCAAAGATTATATACCCGTTGCCCCGGCGGAACATTACTGCATGGGTGGCATAGAAACTGATATATGGGGACAAACCAATATAAAGGGGTATTACGCATGCGGGGAAGCGGCTTGTACCGGAATACACGGAGCCAATAGACTTGCAAGCAACTCTTTGTTGGAAGGCTTGGTATTCGGAGGTAAAATCGCTCAGAAGATCAATCAAAGTAAAACGGATTATATAAATATAGAAGTAAAGGATGTTAATTTACCGGTATATACCGATCAATTTGATTCTGATTCATTAAAAATCAAGGAAAAAATTCGTGAAATCATGACTATGTATGTGGGAATCATCCGAAACAGAGAAGGTCTTGAAACGGCTTTGAAATTGATCAGGGTACATATGAAAACGGTAGAAAACAAGGAACCTGTTCTGCCGGCCCATTTTGAAATCTGTAACATGCTCCAATTAGCGGAAATTATCATCGAAAACGCATTGCTTCGGGAAGAAAGCAGAGGAGGACATTTCCGTTCAGATTTTAAAGAAACAGATGACAAGTGGAAGAAAAGTATTATCCGGGAAATAGGAAAGGAAGTGCGATATGAAGCTTGATCCATTATATATAGATGAAATCATTCAAAATGCATTGCGGGAAGATATGCCTTACGGAGATATAACAACAGACAATCTTCTTAATGATGAATACACGACGAAAGCTCGTCTGATCAGTAAAGAAACAGGTGTAATAGCCGGAATGGATGTAGCGAAAAGAGTCTTTGAACTGGTGGATTCTAATGTTGAGGTGAAGGCATTGGTTCAAGACGGAGAAAAAGTAAAGAAGGGTGACATTATTGCCTATATCTCCGGAAAAACCGCATCTGTTCTAAAGGCTGAGAGAACTGCGCTTAATTTGTTACAAAGGATGTCGGGGATTGCAACGGCCACATCCATGTATGTAGAGGCAGTTGCAGGATTGACGGTTCGCATTGTGGATACTAGAAAGACTGTACCCGGATTACGTACATTGGACAAGTATGCAGTTGTAACCGGAGGAGGCCAAAATCACCGTTATGGATTGTCAGATGCTGTTTTGATTAAGGACAATCACATATCTGCGGCAGGCGGGATCCGCAATGCAATATCCATCATTAGAAATAAAATTCCCCATACGGTAAAAATAGAAGTGGAAACAGAAAGCTTTGAACAAGTAGAGGAAGCTGTTGCAGCCAAAGCCGACATCATTATGCTGGACAATATGAATTGTGAGCAAATGAAAAAGTGTGTTCTATTTATTAACGGAAGGGCTCTGGTGGAAGCATCAGGAAATGTTACGTTATTGACTGTCCGGGAAATTGCACAAACAGGTGTGGATATTATTTCTGTGGGAGCCATTACACATTCGGTAAAAGCCTTGGATATAAGCCTTCGGTTTGAATAAAAGCAAGTAGATAAAACTTATCCACAGGGGTGTGAGTAACTAAATGGTTGTGAATGTAAGATCGGCTTGGCTGTAGGTGTTTAAGCCGTTTTTTATTCGGTTTTTACCTGTGGATAACTAGATAAGATTACTACAGAAAAATGTAATTATTTTTCTGTGGAGAAGTGAGTATAGGTGGGTGCCAAGCAAGTTGAATCATGGAAAACCATACATATAAGCCCTACCTTTGGAAGCTTGTTTCAATTGTAACATAGTTATTTCATTGTATTACAGTTTTTTTACACTTGACATCGAATCGTTGCTTTAAGTGAAAATGGGTGTTATACTCTTCATGTAACCTGAGGGGATACCCCTCGGATATATATTATGGTGAATTGGAATGCAGCATAATATTATAAAATTTATAAACATTCCAAAATTTAAAGGAGGATTTTCAAACTATGAAGAATTTGAAAAAACTGCTCGCAGTTGCTCTCTCATTAGCTATTCTTCTGACATTAACAGTACCTGTCATGGCTGCTGGCTTGACAAATGCTGAAAAAGTCGAATTGCTAGGCATTCTTCAGGGAGAAGGAGATGGTATTACTGATAAATACCTTTCCCAAGCAACAACAAGAGTACAAGGCGCTATTCTTCTATTACGCTTAATTGGTAAAGAAGACGAGGCTCTAGCCTATGCTGGAGGAGACAATTTTACTGACGTAGTCGGTAACGAATGGTTTGCTCCTGTATTAGCATATTTAAAGGCAAATGAATCAATTGGATTTGTTGGATATCCTGATGGAACCTTCCAACCTAGAAAAGTAATGTCCGGTGCTGAATTCTACAAAGTTTTGTTGACAGTATTAGGATATGTACAAGGTGTTGACTATACATGGGCACAAGTAGCTGATAAAGCTGCAGACCTCGGTTTAGTTGCTCTTGAAAACCCGTCAGCTCCTATCACAAACGCTGATATGGCTGATGCTATTCTCGAAGCTTTACAAGCTGAAATGAAATCCGGTGTTGCTTTACTTGACAGCTTAATCGCTGACGGTATTATCAGCTCTGCTGATGCTAATGCAGCTGGATTGATCACTGCTCAAGCTATCGTAAGTGCTGTTCCGACAAATGCTGATGAAATCACAGTTACATTCAGCAAACCTGTTGAAGGCACACCCGTTATCACTGTTAAGAGCGGATTGATGAGCATTTTCGTAAACAATACCTGGAATGATGCGAAAACACAAGTAGTTCTCAAGAGAGCTAACAGTATCGCATTTACAGAAGGTACATATGATTTAGCAGTTGGCGATATGAAAGCAGCTGTTAAGTTTGATAAAGAAGTAGCACAAACTTTAGCTATCTCCAAATCCACCATATTGGCTGATACAACTGACACATTTGAAGTTGTATTGTATAACCAATACGGCAAAAAGATGAGTATTTCCGGCCAAAACTTCTCTGCTACAGCATTTAATAAGACAACCGGAACTACATTGTTAGTATCTGGAGATGGATCCGGCAAGTTCACAATCAATACAGCCAAAGCTAAAGAAAATGAAATTATTACAGTTACAGCTATGCACCATCAATCAACAATCGTTGGTCAAGCTGAATTGACAGCTGTTCTTGCTTCTAAGGTTACCCAATTCGCTATGACTGAAGTGGTTATTCCTGAAAAAGCTACTATGGTTAACACTGACCACAGCAATGTAGAAATTAAGTACCAAGCATATGACCAATATGGCAATGCGATGACATTAAAAGACTTTACAAACGTAACTTCAGGTACAGGCTTGACATTTATATCTTCGGATTCAACAATCTTGAAAATTGAAGATTTACGTTTCGATAAAGACGGCAAATTGACATTCAAGCCCTTAAAGGCTGGAACTGTTACATTATCCGTTCTCGTGAACTCCGCAGCAGTAGTAACAAGCTTACCGATCACAGTATTTGATCCTGCTGCTGTAAGCAAAGTTGTTATCGGCGAAGCTTTAAAAGAAGTTGTGGAAGATGAAACCACCGAAATCAGTTTCGTTGCTTTGGACCAATTTGGCAATGAACTTGAAAAGAAGAATGTGATCATACACGATACTAACGGATTATCATTCAGTCCTATTATGACTGATAAATCTAAGATCTCATTCGTTATTGAAGACGGTGCTCTGAAAGTTAAACCTTTATATGGAAGCAAAGGATACATAACCGTATACTACTCTTGGAAGGGAGCATTGCTAGGGTCCTTTACAATAAATGTATGGGCAAAAGCAATACCGACAAGTATCGAAAATGTTGCTATTAATAGTGGCATAGAATTGGGTGCTCCTCAAACAATTGATAAGAAAGTTATAAGAGTTGTAGATCAATACGCAAGACCATATGATGTCGATGGCAAGATGCTTACTTCAGACTTTGCATGGAAATCCAATCCTGACACTGGTGCTATCATTTCTAATCCAGCAGCTTCAGGTAAAACATTTACATTCAATGCTAATTCTACAACTGAGGGTGCTGTAACATACACAGTTTCCTTATTTGAAAGAAATGCAGATGGAACATTGAAGACCGATAAAGACGGGAAAAATATTGTAAAAGCTGATTCTGCATACTCCTTCACATTGAAGGCTGTTGATGTAAACAAAGCTGCAAACGGTGTAACATACAAGTTCGATTCTATTTCGACGTTGTATACCAATGCATTATTTACCAGCAAAGCTACAGCTGAAAAGTATGTAAAAGAAGTAAAATTGATCGGAACAACAAATGATGGAACAGTTGTTACATTGAATCCTGGTATGATCTATCAGTTGACTTCTTCCAACGCTAATGTAAAGGTTGTTCAGGATGGAACTAGTTGGTTCATATACTCCGGCCATAAAGATGCTCAAACGTCTACTTTAAGAGCATATGATAAAACCGGTAAGTTATTGTGCAGTGCTGATGTATCTGCAACAACAACTAGGGCTATAAAATCTGTTGTATTCGGTGTTGCTGATAAAACGGCATTTACAGGTACACTTAACTTAGCTACTGGATACGGTACACTTAAATTTGCAGTTAATGATGAATATGCTGTAAACATGTTGACAGTAACTACACCTTCTGCATTGGTATTCGATCTGGAAGCAAACGGATTCTTTGCATCATCTGACAGTTCAATACTGAAAGTAACCGGAACCACGATAGAGGCAGTTGGAACAGGTGAAGTAACGCTAACCTATGTTACCAACGCAGGATTGACTGACAGTGTTATACTCAAAGTAACAAAGTAATCGAAATCACAGCAGAATGTTGTTTCGATAAAACGATGTGACAAATGAAAGGTCGCTTGTGAAAGCAAGCGGCCTTTTATATTCTTATTTTATTACTTGTTTGTTACGTATTTTGCTAAATATTGATTATATCAGGTGGGAATGCTATAATGTTTTCGTACGAGTAGGGAACATTTGGGATGAATATGCAGTCTAAAAGATGTGCAATATTTATTAAAAATTACAAGGAGGATTACATACTCATGAAAAGAATGAGAAAATTAATTGCAGTTGTAATGGCTATGACCATTCTTCTGGCTTTTTCAGCACCAACCTTTGCGGTTTCCCCATCCTCTTCTGATGCTCAAAAGTGTGAAGCACTAGGTGTTTTGCTGGGATCCGGAAGTGGTGTCAACGCTCAATATTTGGCGACTGCAACTACAAGAGCGCAAGGAGCTACGCTTCTTCTAAGGTTAATGGGGAAAGAAGATCAAGCTCAAGCATACGCAGGAAAAGACAATTTTAAGGACATTGCGGGAAATGAATGGTTTGCAAGCCGTTTGGCATATTTAAAGGCAAATCCTAGTTTAGGTTTCGGAGGTTATCCTGACGGTACATTCTTACCGCATAAAATCATGACGGTCGCAGAATTCAACAAAGTTCTTGCAACTGTTTTGGGTTACAAGCAAGACTTGGACTATACATGGAATAATGTAATGAATTTCTCCAGAAATATAGGATTGGTCGGATTCTTTGATGGTAGTAAATCGCTCACAAATAATGATGTAGCAATTTCCATCATTGATGCAATGGTTATCAAGAAAAAAGGAACAAACGAAACGTTGACTGAGTTCTTGATTTCTCAAGGTGTGGTCAGTGCAAGTGTAGCAGACTCAATCGGTTTAATTTCGAGATCAACTATTTTAAGTGCTAAAGCAACAAATGACAATGAAATCACGGTTGTGTTTAATAAAGCAATGCCTGTGGGTACTAACGTAACATTAAAGAGCGGAAATGCCAGCGTATTTACCACTCTAAAATGGAGCACAGACAGGACCCAAGTAGTTATAACCAGAGTAGGGCCGTTCATGGCGGGTACTTATAGTTTAACTGTAGGTGATATTCCTACCTTGGAAATTAGCCTTACGGCAAGCGTTCCAACTACGATGGAATTAACGACTAATACTATTCTTATTGGTGAAAATGCAACCATTACACCGGTTGTATATAACCAATACGGTAAAGACATGAAAGTTAATGCCAGAAGCGCGTATATCATTACTGCTTTTAATAGAACCACAGGAGCAACTTTGATGGTAAACCCCAGTACATGGGCTATCAATACAGTTGGTGCAAAAGAAGGTGAAACGGTAACTGTAACAGTTATGCATGTTTCCTCTACTCTTGTTGGGCAATTTGACCTAAAAGTAATAAAACAACCGGTCGTATCTTCATTTACGTTAATTGAAATTGTTCCGGCTAACAACAAGAACAATATTGTAACCAATGAAAAAGGATTAGTAGTAAAGTATGAAGCCTACGATCAATATGGAAATCCCTTGGTTATTAAGAACAAAGAAGGATTGACTTTTGTATCCTCCAATGAAAATATGCTCAAGACCACTAACATTTATTTCAATTCTTTAGGTGTAATGACAGTTGATGTCGGTAGTATCGCAGGGACAGTAAATCTATCTGTATTGTGTAATGCTTCCGCTTCAGTAACTAGTTTACCTATTTCAATTTTTGATCCTATTGGTATTGCGGACTTAAGAATTTACTATCCTAATGATTCTGTTGTATCCGGTGAAGCTACCGAGTTGTCATACAATATTACAGACCAGTTCGGATCTGCATTATCGAAGACCCAAAACTATACGGAAATCAATAAATGGATGACTATTAATTCTCTAAATCAAGACATTGTATTAAACAGTGACATATATGTAGAAGCTAACGGAGCAATGTATATTAAACCTTCCGGTGTCAAAGGAGGAACGGCAGTCGTATACTACTTATGGAAAGGTAAGCCGATCGACACGTTGACAATAAATGTAAGTGAACCGGCAGTTCCTACTGCAGTAGTAGGTGTAGATGCAAATTTGGGTATAGAAAAAGGAGCTGCATACCAATTACCCATGAGCGCTATCAAGATTGTTGACCAATATGGCAGACCGTATGATCCGGTAGCTCATGGATTGACAATGGATAATTTCCATATTATTGGTGATGGGAACATCATTCAATTTAATAAGGTGAATGCTACAGGAACCATTAACTTCTTAGGAATGACAGAAGGTTCCATGTCGTTTACCATTGGTATTAATAATGCGGGTAATTTCTTACCCGGTTCAGAAAATACTTTTTCCATGAGAGTTTATGATGTGGATTTAGCGACAAATAGCGTATTGTTTGCCTTCAACCCGATCAATACCATCTATGCAAACTCCGGATTTACAGGGTTAGGTAATGCCGGTGATTATGCAAGACCTGTGACTGTATATGGTAAAGCTCCGGATGGAACGACAATTGCATTAAAGCAAGACAAAATAACAAACTTGCTATCATCTAATCCTAAATTTGTGACAGCACACGATGGTACAGCGTGGAGAGTGTATTCCACAAGTGCAACAGCAACGGATAGCACCATTTTGAGAGCATATAACGGAGCAAAACTGTTATGTGAGATAACTGTTAATTCGAGCATGAGCAGGGGACCGAAAACGATTGAATTTGGCCCTGATATTGTAACTACAGTTGCAGAAGTGAACGGAAATGCAAATGTTGTAAGCTTCCAAAGGCTAAACTTCCGTATATTGGATGAATATGGCGTTAATATGTTGATGACTACAGTTCCGACAATGACATTGCCAAGTACCTACGGATTCTTTACATCATCGAACCCTGAGGTTATGACAGTAGATTCGTCAGGAAACTTAAGTGCCAAAAAAGCCGGGACAGTAACCTTGACGTATACATCAGTATTTGGAGTTCAAGACTCTATTCAGTTAACAATAAGATAAGAGAATTTGAAATGTATAACCGCTTAGTAAACCTAGGCGGTTATTTATATTTGTGTTATAACTTGGTAATTGCCTCGTAGTTGGGTTTATGATATAATATGCTTACATGAGGAGTAGGAGGTGTTACGTTGAAAAAGGCAATCATTCTAATATTGGTCCTTTTATTGTCGTTTGGATTTACTACATATGCAGAAGATACTCAACCTGTTCTTGATGAAGTGCCTGATAAAATCGACTATAAATGGGCGATGGATCAGTATTCAAAAAGAGAAGAAATAAATCTTATGTATATGAGCGTCGAGATGAGTTTGCCAAACCTTGAAGAGACTTTAGAAGAATTAAAGGAGAGAACGGATCCGATCAGGGGAGCTTCGACACCGGCAATGCGAGCCAATAATATGGTAACCATGAAATACGGGATCGCCGAGCAGGAAAAACGGATAGAAGATTTAAAAAATTCCGTTCAGAAGAATTTAGATCAACAAGTGATAGGGCTTAGAAATTCTCTGAGAAGTGTATATGCAAGCGAAAAGAATGTGTCCTTCAGCGAAAGAAGCTTGCGGTTTGCAAAAACTGCATTTGATAACGCTGAGTATTATTACAGTAATGGTATCGGAACATTAAGCAGTCTTAAAAGTGCAATGTACAATTATTTATCTGCTCAGGTTGATTTGGAAGATGCGAAAATTGCTTTTGAAAACAGTTTGATGAGCTTCAACCGAACCATCGGTATGGATTTATTGACTGTTTACAAGGAAATTGATATTGATGAAACACTGATGATTAAAAACACTAACAATATCAAACCGCTAGCTGATCAAAAATATGAATCTTTAATCAAAGCCAAGGAATATGAAATTGAAAAAGAACAATATCGAAAAGAATCATTGGAATCATTATTTAGTATTTATCCCAACTCAAAAGAACATATCCTTGAAGAATTAGAAACGATTGAAGAGAGGATTAGCGATTTAAATGACGACTTAATTCAAATGAAGATTACCCAAAGAAGATATTACAACGAAAGAGCTCAAGCAATGATCGACTCCTTTGACTCTATTGATGACACAAAAGAGAACATTGCAGAACTTAAAAAGTCATATAACAAGACGTACAGTCAATATTTGGACAAAGATATAGGCTATGTAGCAGTTGAACAAAGCAGACTTAATATTGAAAAAGCCGAGAACAATTTGAAACAACAAATATATAATTTTAATACATCATATATGTCATATTTATTGGAAATGGAAATATGAGAAAGGATGTCGTTCATATGAAAAAATCAGCGAAAATATTGGTAATGGTTATACTGGTGTGCTGGATATCAACAGCTATGGCGGCCGGGTCAGGGAATAAAATAAGCATCAATACGGCAATTGATATGGCCATGGGGAATAACCAAAAACAAAATGAATTAACAGATATAAAAATTGAAGAGTACAAAATTAACTATGATGAAGCGGTGAGAAAAGCACCTTATACTTCGATTACTTCATATGGTAGTAGTTATAACAGATATGTTTCGCCTATCGTAACCGAGAAGGTATATGAATATGCCAAGATGCAAAAGGAAGATGCAAACAGGTTATTAAAGCTTAATGTATATAAGCAATCATTAGGATTGATTGTTACATATGAAAATATCGCTTACCAAGAGAAGTTATTGGAAGTCGATCAAAAAAAGCAACAAAGAGCATATACAAGCTATAAAGCAAATCAGATGTCATATGAAGCTTATATGGGTTATGAATATACCGTGGAAAGTAGAAAAGATACCATCGCCGATTTAAAATACGGTTTGGATAAGAAAAATATGGATTTTAAGATATTGCTGAATATTCCTCTTTCGGAGGAGGATTTGGTTATTGAAAATATTGAATTTACATATGATGCTCCGGATACAATAGATCTGCAAAAAGTAATAGAAGAAACCATAACATCGGACAGCAATATGTATAGTAAAACAATGGATGTCAAGATACAAGAAGAAGTGATTAACCTGACAAAAAAGTTCTATGAAGATGACATGGCTGTTTATTGGCAAAACGAATACAACTACAAGAATGCCATTAACAGTAAAGAAGTGGCTTTGGTGAACTTAGAGTATAATATAAGGGTTGCTTATAATAACCTGAAAACAAAGTATAATAAGATTGAGTTGGCGAAAATGAATCTTGATATAAAGAAAAATGCTATGGACGAAGCAAATGTCAAATACCAAAAGGAAATCGTTAATTGGGACAGTTATATTGCGGCAGTAAATAATTATCGTGCTGCACGGTATTCATTTTTAACGAATGAGTACAATTATATGATCGCAAAAGCCGATTTCGACTTTTTGATTGGTAAATAAGAAATTAGTGAAGAGGAGATTTAAATGGGAAAGAAAATATTGATTGTAGACGACGAGCCAAACATTGTCGATATATTAAAATTTAACTTGCAAAAAGAGGGATATGAAACGAAAGAAGCATATGACGGTGAGGAAGCTGTTCGTTTGAATAATCAATATGAACCGGATTTGATTTTGTTGGATGTCATGTTACCTAAAATGGACGGATTTTCTGTGTGTCGAAAGATAAGAGAAAAATACAACACACCGATTATTATGCTGACTGCCAGGGAAGAAGAGATCGACCAAGTGTTAGGACTAGAGCTAGGAGCGGATGATTATATCACCAAGCCGCCGTCCATTAGGGTTTTGTTATCAAGAATAAAATCCAACCTTCGGAGAACCGAGATCCAAGAAAAAGAAAACGATAATAGCTCCGGTTCGCATATTATCAACGTTGGGAAACTTCAAATCGATACCAAAAGATTTGAAGTTCGTAGAAGTGGTGAGGATTTACATCTTACCATTCGTGAATATGAGCTGGTTAAATTTTTAGCTGAAAGATTAGGGCAAATTTTCACCAGGGAACAGTTGTTAAAAGAAGTCTGGGGTTACGAATTTCCCGGGGACAAGAGAACCGTCGATGTAACGGTGGCTCGAATTCGTGAAAAAATTGAAGATGAAACCCAAGACTCCGGAAAATACATACACACGAAGAGAGGAATCGGTTATTATATTAAGTATGTAACCGATTGAAATTTTGGAGAAACTATATGTCATTTCACAGCATACAATGGCGATTGGTAATATTTATATTCATTATCGCCATTTGTATTATTTTAACGGTTGGTGTTATCCTCGATGATAAGATTGATGATTTCTATTATACACAATTTGTGCAGGACCTTGAGGAAGGTTTTTCTGTGCATATTGTTAATTTAAGTGACTCCATTTCTTTGGAGGAATTGTATGATCGATTTACCGATACCTATATTCATGCATTAAGATTATACAGTGAGAATAAAAGCTTCACCATTGTGGATGTACAAACCAACCAAATCCGCTCAAATGATATTCATTATTTGGAAGGCGGAGAAACGGAATTTATTCATGACTTGTTTTTGTCCGGTAATTTTTTAGCTGCCATGGCAGGAAAGAAGGGGGACGAAAAGGCCACTCGTTCGATCATTGGCAGGGAATATTATGATTATGCCGTAAACAGTAAAGGAACCGTATATTATTTCCGATATTACAAAGATGAATGGAAGCTCATGATCAATGAGTTGACCGGTATATTATTGTCCACATTGGTGATTTCCTTGGCTATATCTATGGTCTTGGGGTTTTTGCTGGCTAAATACATTACTCGCCCCATCAACAGCATCATGAGAAAAGCCGAAAGCATTGCATATGGTAATTTCGGAAGACAGCTCCCGGTGACCTCCAACGATGAAATCGGGCGATTAACCCATGTGTTTAATGATATGTCCGCATCTTTAAAAGAAAAGCTGGACGACATTGCCAGTGAAAAGAACAAAGTGGAAACCATCTTGAATTTCATGTCAGAAGGTGTTATTGCATATGATATGGAAGGAAATATTTTGCATGTGAATCCTGCTGCAAAAAAGATTGTATGTGATGAAAAGAATTGCTCGAATATAAACTCCTTGATTCGGTTTTTGAATATAGATTTAAAAGCAGAAGACATTATTCAGGAAAATGAAATCAATTACGAAGAGAATATCCATATTGACGAGAGAACCTATCGCTTATATTGTGTTGTATTTAAAAATGAATACAAGGTTCCGGAGGGCATCATAGTGGTTCTTGTAGATTTGACAAAGCAAACCATGTTGGATGAAATGCGAAAGGAATTTGTCGCTAATGTGTCTCATGAACTCAAAACGCCTTTGTCATCGATTAAAATGTATGCAGAGACGTTGTTGTCCGGTGTGGATGATCCGGGTTTGACACAAAGATATCTACAAGTGATTGACGGGGAAGCAGACCGTATGACTCGCATGGTCAAAGATTTGTTATTATTATCAAGGTTCGATAATAAGAAGCTGACATTAGAGATATCAAAGGTGAACATGTTAAAGCTGATCGATGATTGTATGGAACAGCTTAAATCCGAAGCAGATAAAAAGAACCAAACCATTGAACTGAATATCTCCGACGATCTTCCCTTTATTGAAGGGGATGTGTATCGATTAGAACAAGTACTTGTGAACATTGTGAATAATGCCATTAAGTATACACCGCAAGATGGAAAGATCCTGATATACTCCAAAGCGTTGGAAGATAATATTCTTGTGAAGGTTACCGATAACGGCATTGGTATTCCTAAAAATGATCTTCCCTTGATTTTTGAACGTTTCCATCGTGTGGACAAAGCACGTTCCCGTGATATGGGCGGAACCGGCTTAGGTTTATCTATCGCCAAGGAAATCATTGATGCCCATAGTGGCAAAATTGAAATTGCTTCGGTTTTAAACAAGGGAACGGAAGTGAGGATTACATTACCGATTAAAAGAAGAGACGGTGAAGTGGAATGAAATTTGTAAACAACATAAAAACCATCAGTATTATTCTTTTGGTTATGTTGGCTTTTTTACAATTCGCCATTATTATCAGTGACAATTATTCTGACTTATCCAAGCTTTTCGATAGTAATACTCCGCCGGCAAGCAAAGATATTTTTTCTTATGATTATGTTTCTATGGAAAGCATTCGAATATCCGATGGAGAAAGCAATTATTGGGATCTGCCCCGTAGAACCGATGAATATTATCAACTCCAATTGGTTGCAAACGAAATCTTAAAACAGTTGTCCACATCGCCGTTGCAATATGTTTCTAAGGAAAGCTGGGTTGATTTGCTTAGTGAAAAATACATCATGTTTCAATATTATTGTACGGTACCGCTTTCATTTGTAAGTGCATACTCCGGCAAATCACAAGGGGATGTAGGAATTAATAAAATATATCAACTGGTGATTCACCCTACCAGCCCTGACATAGATTTTTATATTTATGACGGTAACAGTTATTATGAGTTGGAATATGATGCGACCAATGATAATTTGTTGAACAGTATTGATTACGACAGTATCTTCAACTTTATTAAATACACCAACTTTTATGATAAGAATTCCTATAAATTGTTAGGTTCCCATCCTGCTGCTTATCAACTGAGGGGGAATAATGATGTTAAGTTGTATATGGGATCTCCTCATAAATATCAGCTTGCCATTAATATTACACCTTCACTGATCGCTGACATTTCTACATCAAAGGATACTTATGACCTGAAGGAACTAAAAGGTAGGCTTTTCGGTGTCATGCAAGATCGATTTACCTCGTCTTTAAGTTCTGATCAGAAGGTTTTCTTCTCAAACATGGAAAATCAATACTCCGTATCATGTGACGGAAGGATAACCTATGATTATTTCGGAAAGCAAACATCAACCGGTAAAGGCGATGTAGATATGGCATACAACAAAGCTCTTTCCATGATGGAAAAGGTTTTGGGATTGATGGACGAGAAAACATCTGCCACATTGGTATTGACCGATATTGATTACTCTAATCCAAAGTACTATGTGTTCAATTTTGATTATTTAGTGGAAGGCGATATGCCGGTATATATCTATGATAATTCCACCTATTCTGACTTGCAACATGCATTTACGGTACAAGCAAGTCAAGATATCGTATTGAAACTGACCGGTATGATCAGAACTATATTGACTGACAAACAAACTGCGGCATATTATGAAAATGATTCAGTGAAGCTACTTACTGAGCAAGATTTTCATTTAGAGGATCTTTATATCGAGAAATTATATAATGGGTATATTATGAATGTGAAGTCCAATTCATCAACGCTTACTGCAGGGGTGCTGTTACAGTTAGAAAAGGGATTGACGGGGATTCCCCTGGTGTTACTGCAATTTAGTTCATCCGGAGGTGCAGTACCATGAGTTGGACTAAAGTAAAAAACATTTTAATTATTGCCTTGGTTATATTAAACATCTTTTTGTTTGTCACTATGCAGAAAACCGGTACAAAGGATAGCAATGAAAAAGCAATGATTGAGAATACAATCTCTATCCTGGTAAGCCGGGGTATCGAGATTGACACAAATATACCGGATATTAAAGGGCAAGCCAAGCTTTTACATCTGGGACAAACGGGATTTGATAAAAACAAAGTGTTATCAACTTTATTACAGATGGATCCTGTAGATGACCGAACTCAGACTCAATTTGAAAGCAATGGTAAAAAGGTGGTGTTTTTAAACCGACAATTCAGTCATTTCTATTTTGTAGATCAAAGTGAAAAAACCGAAAGGATTATATCGGTGAACCAAAAAAAGGCGGTGGAGGATTATTGTACGGACTATTTGGCATCC
The DNA here is from genome assembly GCA_937894465.1 of uncultured Clostridia bacterium. Lineage (GTDB taxonomy): Bacteria > Bacillota > Clostridia > JAAYHZ01 > JAAYHZ01 > JAAYHZ01. Next base: position 55,105 of record CALCRE010000293.1, on the reverse strand, counting down.
TTGGATGTAGTTTGGGATGATTATATAGTCACAGATTTCGCCGTTAATGAACAGGCAACGGTCGCCGAAATTCAAATCATGCAAAATTACCAAGGGAATATCGTGTATGATAATTATATCAAGGCAATTGTCAGTGAGACCGGTTTTGTTTATGTGGAAACAAGTGATTATCTTATTAACGGGGTGGAAAGCTCTGAAAGCAGACTGCTAAACTCTCGTCAAGTTCTTTTGAAGTTCTTTACCACAGGATCTGTTGACTCAAAAATAATCCGGATTGATCAAGGGTTTAAGAAGAGCACGTTTACAGATTCTGAGGTGTCCGAGGAACAAGCCGGTTTATGCTGGAGGATACAAACCGAAGACGGTCTTGATTACTATGTCAGCTTAATGAACGGACAAGAAGTGAAATGACGCATGATTCTCCGTTCCTAGGGGTAGGATATATTAAAAGTGTTAATACTTGTTTTTTATCAATAAGATGATATAATATTTAATGAATTATTATCAAAGTTGAGGAGCATTACTTTGGATCAGTTTGTTATAACCGGCGGCAACAGGCTTGTCGGAGAAGTTGAAATTAGCGGTGCAAAGAACGCGGCATTAGGGATTTTATCGGCTGCGTTGTTAGTTCATGGCCCGTGTAGAATAGAAAATGTTCCTAATATCGCTGATGTTAGAATTTTTTTGAATGTTGCACAGAAGATCGGTGCAGTTGTAGAAAAAGTAGATGAAAAAGCATTTTATATAAACAGTTCGGGAATCAACAGCGGACAAGCCGTTTTTAGCGAGCTTCGTAATATCCGTTCTTCATACTATTTGCTAGGTGCATTGATTTGCAAAACAAAATGTGTGGAGATACCGTTGCCCGGGGGTTGTAACATCGGAGCAAGACCTATTGATCAGCATATCAAAGGTTTTGAGGCATTAGGAGCCAAAGTGCATCTTGGAGCGGAAAAAATGACCCTTTCAGCTGACAAGCTGATAGGAACTCAAATATATATGGATGTGGTTACCGTAGGTGCAACCATCAATTTAATGATGGCGGCTGTATTGGCGGATGGTGTCACTGTCTTGGAGAACGCTGCCAGAGAACCTCACATTGTCGATGTGGCTAACTTTTTAAATATGATGGGAGCCAATATAAAAGGGGCGGGAACCAATAGAATCAGAATAACAGGTGTAAAAGAGCTCACCGGAGGGAAGACATATTCCATAATACCGGATCAGATTGAAGCCGGGACATTTATGATTGCTGCAGCGGCAACCGGTGGTGATGTTTACATCAGAAATATTATCCCGGAACATATGGATCCTTTATGTGCCAAGCTTATAGAAATGAATGTCAACATTACACAAGAAGATGATTGGATTCGAGTTGTCCGTAATAAGGAGTTAATGCCAACTGATGTCATCACATTACCTTATCCCGGTTTTCCTACGGATTTGCAGCCTCAAATGGGTGCTTTAATGTGTTTATCCAATGGGGAATGTAAGATTACCGAAACCATTTTTGAAAACAGGCTTCAATATACGGATCAGCTCAAAAAAATGAAAGCTAAAATTAAGGTGGACGGCAATGTGGCAGTCATTAAAGGCGTGGGTAAACTATCCGGAGCAACGGTGAAGGCTTTGGACTTAAGAGCAGGAGCCGCTATGATCATAGCAGGTTTATTTGCCACCGGTCAAACCCGTGTGCAAAACATTGAGTATATAGACAGAGGTTACGAAGAGATAGAAGTAAAGCTTAACAAACTCGGTGCGAATATAAGCAGAGAGTTGTAATAAGCGATAGAAGGAGAATAAGTGGTCAAATTTTGTAGTTTGTTTAGCGGAAGCAGTGGTAATTGCCTCTTTTTTGGAACGGAGCAAACAAAAATACTGATTGATGCCGGTTTAAGCAGAAAAGCGATTTTTAATGCATTGGAGCAAATCGATCAAAAGCCGGATCAGCTAAAAGGTATTTTGCTGACCCACGAACATAACGACCACGTCAGAGGAGCGGGAATCTTGTCCAGGACATTGGATATTCCCATATATGCCACCGAGGGAACTTGGAAGGGATGCATGCCGGTGCTCGGTGAAATCGACGAGAAAAACATGGTGTGTATTGAAGCGGACAAACCTTTTGAAATTGATGATTTATGCATACAACCATATCGTACACCTCATGATGCAAATGATCCGGTGGGTTATTGCCTTTTGGCGGAAGATAAAAAGACCGTGGTGGCTACGGATATCGGCAAAATGACTAGAGCTTTGTTAAAATGGTTTGAAAAAAGTGATTTATTATTCCTTGAGTCCAATCATGATATTGAAATGCTGAAGATCGGATCCTATCCGCAGAAGCTGAAAAATCGGATTTTAGGGGACAAAGGTCATTTATGCAATGAAGTAGCTGCTAAAACAGTTGCATATATGGTAAAGACCGGAGTAACCCGTGTGGTGTTGGGGCACTTAAGTGAAAAAAATAATTTTAAAGAATTAGCCTATATTACAGCTGTTAACGAAATGAAAAAGGAAGGGATTTTACCTGGTAGGGATGCAACCGTCGAAGTAGCGGATCGGTATGCGGTAGGAACCTTGTACGACTTGTAATGATAAGAATTGAAATTCTATGTGTCGGGAAAATGAAAGATGGATATTTTAAAGCGGCCCAAAAGGAGTACTTGAAAAGGTTATCGGCTTTTGGAAAAGTTGATGTCGTAGAAATCCCGGATGCACCTATTCCCGACCATGCATCGGAAAAAGAATGCATTGAGATTCTCCGCAAGGAAGGGGAAAAGCTTCTGGCCGGAATGAAGAAGGACACATATTTCATTTTGTTGGATGTAAAGGGAAAAGACATGGATTCGGTTGAATTTTCCGAAACGATCAAGTCTTTAATGGTATCCGGACAGTCGCACTTGACATTTGCCATCGGAGGATCGTTAGGGGTGTCACAAGAGGTCAGAAACAAGGCTCACTTACGCTTGTCCTTGTCCTCTATGACATTTACACATAATATGACCAGGGTCATACTTTTAGAGCAAGTATATAGGGCATTTAGTATAATCAACAACAGGACTTATCATAAATAACCGAAGAACAGGTGGTAAAGTGAAAAAAATTATACTATTCATCATTGTTTTTATTTCTACTTTACACGGTAATAAAGTTTTAGCGCAAGAACCATTCATAATTACTGACTTTAGTGTAAAGGTAACTGTTAAGGAAAACAATACATATGATATTTACGAAAAAGCAAGTGTTAATTTTTTACAACCTTCTCCGAGGTATAAACGGGTCATTTCGCTAAAGACGCATAAGGAAAAAGCGTCTTTAGAATTATTTGAATGCTTAAATACCGAGTTTGAATTGAAAAAAAATCCGGATAAAGTTACCGCTATTTTTGGTGAAAATGATATTTTAGTGGCCGGAGAACGAAATTACAGTTATCTGTACACGCTTTCCATGGGAGCGGATCCTTATGTAGACAAAGATCGTTTTTATCTGAACCTCGTACCTGATGAATCATATGGCAAAGTGTTAAATGCTAAAATTCAAATTACATTACCAAAGTATTTTAACAGCAATTATCTGTCTGTGAATTTAGGAGGGCAGGGGGATCCGGTTTATATTCCCGCTTTGATTGAAGGAAACACGATCACCGTGGAAGTTACGGAAGAGCAACTAGCCGGGAGAGAGTTGAATATACTTTTAGATTTACCGGAAGGGTATTTTATACAAACTAAAAAGAATACTAACGTGTTCGAATCCCTTACTATTATTGCGAATATAACAGTGATCATCTTATTATTATTCAGTTGTTTGGTATGCTTTATTTTCGACAACAATTCAATACAACAACATCGGGAAGATCCTGATGCATTAATGTCCGAACCACCGTGCGAAGCTGCTTATGTACTTGATGGTGAAGTCATTCTGCAAGATGTGTTTGCTAACATTATTCATTGGGCAAATAAAGGCAAGGTGGAGTTCCATTTGCTTGACAGAGCCAATAAAAGAGAATCTATTCGAATTGTTAAAAAGGATGAAATGGATGTTGATGCAAAGTCTTACGAAAAGAGTTTGTATAACGAGATCTTTTCCGAAAAGGAATATGTAAGCATCGGTGGGTTGCATAGAATTTTAAAACGTAAGAAGAGTAAAATTGATGAGGATATTTATCAATTTTACAGTCAACCGCGGGAATGTATGTTTCCCCCAAAAATAACGCTGCTACGTGAAATGATTCGCTTTACTGCAAGTATTCCTTTTATATATATCACTTTCAAGACCTTTTATGTGTACACCGGACAAAGCGGCATTTCCTTGACATTGGCGTTGTTTTGTTCTTTGTTCTTTTTTATGTTGTCTCAAAGCATTAACGCAATTGTTCGGAAAATCAAGTCGCATCGTTTGAAGAATCTAACGTCGGGACATTGGTTACAAATGACATTAGGTGTGTGTATGTTTGTATTCTTTTTGTTGTTGGTATATAACAACGATTCATTGTATATGACTGAGTATTTTTCCATGATGCTATCCGGTATATTAATCACCGTTTTCTCGTCCTTGATGGTGCGAAGAACCGAAAAGGGGAAGAAAGCTTATGAGGACATCATTGCTTTTAAAAACTATTTGTTGAATGTTTATGATGACAATATCCAAGAAAATTCGAATATCATCAAGAACTTTTTTGAGTTCTTACCCTATACTGTCGTAACAGCGGATATGGAAAATCTCTTTAAAAGGTTATACGGAAGAAAATTAAACATACCTGCTTGGATGAATAGACAAGATCAAACCGTCGTCGACCGCCAGGTTCATGTAGATCAAGTCAAAGAATGGATGGATACAATTTGTAACATTCTCAATCGGGATTAAAGCGTTTTTGGAACTAAAATCTTCACGGTTTCGGGGATAATCTCAATTTGAAGGTCTTTGGTCTTTGAGATCTCTCCATCAATATTCAAACATAATTCTTGCTCCGACTGAATATGAATACTTTTGGTTTTTTCTATTGTGACAACATCCAATGTGTCGTGGGTTCCGTCACGAAGCTTAGGAAAACATTTAAAAATAACCCGTCTTTTTGTATGTTTGACACGGCATATATCCAAAAGACCATCACTTAGATCCGCTTTAGGAGCAGGGAGAAATCCTCCTCCATAATATTTGCCGTTGCAGAAGGCAATCAATAAATAATTGGAGGAGTCTTGCATGTCATTCATTTTGTACCGGATGGTATAGGGCTTCATATTCACTAAGGTGTAAAAGAGACTGAATAAATAAGATAGACTGCCTTTCACCAGAGGTATTTTTTTAAAGATCTTTGTATTGTCAGCAACTTCAGCATCAAAGCCAACCGATGCCACATTGATGAAATATGTGTCATTGGCTTTAGCGCAATCGATTATTTTTGGAGTTCCTTGCACGATTTGCTCCACTGACATATCCGGTTTTTGATTCGGACATAAAGTTCTTATAAAGTCATTTCCGGAGCCCTTGGCAAAAAGGCCCAGGCAGTAATCCGAATGGATCATACCGTTTAAAACTTCATTTAAAGTTCCGTCACCACCCACGGAATAAATTCTACCGTTTCCGGAAGCGGTGGCTTTTCGGGCAAGCTCGGTGCCATGTCCCTTTCTTTCGGTTATCAATATTTCATACGATTCTTCAGGCTTGTCCTTAAAGTACTCTTTAATCTCCGGGATCACACTAAGGGTCTTACCTTTTCCGGCAACGGGGTTCACAATAAAAATATGTCTCATGAAGTTAAAATCCTTTGCAACAAATCATTCTAACATTGTAGCACCCTTCTTTAGCAGTGTAAAGCACTTGTAAAGTATAAAATTATAGTATAAAATTACATTGATTTTGTAATGGATCACTTAATAATATAAAACACGCGTTGTGGTATAATCTTGATATGGACAGTATACTTTATTCTTTGAAGAAAAATCCGGTGATCGCCGCTGTGCGAAATGACCGCCAATTGTATAAAGCCGTACACTCGGAAGCTACAGTGATCTTTCTTTTGAAAACATCGCTTTTTGAAATGGAGAAGAGTATATTGTTTGCAAAAAAGATGGGTAAGGTATGTGCTGTTCATTTTGATTTTATAGACGGTTTAGGATCTAACAACAGCGCAGTGGACTATCTGTTTTTAAAGCATGGTGCTGACGGTATCATCAGTACCCGCAGTCAACCCATTCGATATGCCGTTTCCAAAGGGTATTGCGGTATTCAACGCTTTTTTTTGATTGACAGTTTGTCTGTGGACACCGCTATTTCTGTCATTGAATCCACCAAACCCACTATTGTAGAAATCATGCCCGGAATCATGCATCAAGTTACCGGTGACTTTTGCAACAAGGTAAGAACTCCGGTCATAGCCGGAGGGATGATAAACACCGTGACTGATGCGGATACGGCTTTAAAGAACGGGGCATACGGTATATCCACTTCTAATGAACACTTGTGGACATTCAAGGTATAACGGATCTGTTGTCATTCAATGTTTGGAATTTTTGATTATTCATTGATTGCGTAAGCTTGGCGATAAGAGACTCTTTGTTTTCAGCTTGTTTTTCAGTAGCAGCGGAAAATGATGGGACAACGGACGGGTAAGCAAGGAGGTCTAGTCAATGTTGCTGTTAAGGATATTTTCTATAAGTTGATTTTATCCATACGACCTTTTATCATTGCAAGGCAATTGGTTTGTGTATATAATAATGTTAAATAGTTAACATCTATATTAGGGAGGAATAGCAATGTTTAAATTGAAATACGGTTGTAATCCCCATCAAAAACCTGCAACACTATACTGCGAAGATCAGGAAATACCTTTAACGATATTAAACGGGAACCCGGGATATATTAATTTTATGGATGCATTGAATGCATGGCAATTGGTGAAGGAATTGAAACAATCATTAGGGCTTCCGGCAGCAGCTTCCTTTAAGCATGTCAGCCCGGCTGGAGCAGCTTTGGGGTTGCCGTTGAGCGAATCCATGAAAAAGGCATATCACATTGACCCTGACACGGAACTGTCACCTGTGGCATGTGCCTATGCAAGAGCAAGAGGAGCAGATCGTGTCGCCTCGTACGGTGACTTTGCCGCGTTCAGCGATGAGGTGGATGAATCTGCTGCAAAGCTGCTGGAACACGAAGTATCGGACGGAATCATTGCACCTTCCTATTCGGCTAAAGCTTTGGAAATTTTAAAGTCCAAAAGGAAGGGAAGCTACAATATCATACAAGTGGATTCTACTTATGTACCGGTTCAAATGGAAAAAAAGCAAATTTTTGGTATAACCTTCGAGCAAAAAAGAAATGATTATATAACCGGAAAAAAGGACTTGACCAATATTGTAACACAAAACAAGGATTTGCCGGAATCGGCTATGCGGGATATGATCCTGGCCTTGATTACGTTAAAATATACCCAGTCCAATTCCGTTTGTTATGTTTATGACGGTCAAGTAATCGGAAACGGCGCAGGGCAACAGGCTCGTATTCATTGTACCAGACTTGCCGGAGACAAAGCGGATTTTTGGTTATTAAGGCAGCACCCGGCTGTTTTGAATTTACAATTCAAAGCAGGATTGAAAAAGGCTGACAAAGACAATGCCATTGATACGTATCTAAGAGATCATATCACGGAAGAAGAGAACAAGTATTGGGAGACCATGTTTGAAGAAGTACCTCAGCGGTTGTCTTATGAGGAAAAGCAAGATTGGTTAAGCCGATTTACGGATGTGACATTAGGTTCGGATGCATTTTTCCCGTTTAGAGATAATATAGACAGAGCATCTAAATCCGGTGTAAAATATATTGCGCAACCCGGTGGCTCTATCCGTGATGATATCGTGATAGATGCATGTAATGAGTATCAAATGGTGATGGTTTTCACCGGAAACCGTTTATTCCACCATTGATGACAAGAGGTGTTTGATGTTTGATAAATTTGATGCGGTGTTAAACCGGTTTGAAGAAATCGACCAGCTTTTAAGCGACCCGTCGGTGCTTTCCAATCAAGACCGCTATACACGTTTGATGAAGGAGCGGTCGGAGATGGAACCGATCGTAGAAAAATATAATGAATACAAGAATGTTCTTGCAGGTATTCAAGATGCCCTTGATGTTTTGGAGGACAGGCCGGATGCCGAATTAAGAGAATTGGCCCAAGCTGAGTTAGATGAGAACAAGGGCTTAAAAGAGAAGATTGAAAATGAGCTTAAGATTTTGATGTTGCCTAAAGATCCTAATGATGATAAAAACGTCATCATAGAGATTAGAGGCGGTGCAGGTGGAAACGAAGCGGCTTTGTTTGCCGCTGACCTTTTCCGGATGTATAGCAAGTATGCTGAAAATAACGGTTGGTCAATGGACTTGATCGATTCAAATGAAAATGAATTGGGTGGGTTCAAGGAAGTGGTATTCATATTGGAAGGTAAAATGGTTTATTCCAAATTGAAATATGAAAGCGGTGTTCACCGAGTTCAAAGGATTCCTGTGACCGAGTCCGGAGGTAGAATTCATACTTCCACTGTGACGGTTGCAGTTATGCCGGAGGTAGAGGATGTGGAAGTGGATATCAATCCGAATGACCTGCAGATCGACACCTATCGGGCATCCGGAGCCGGTGGCCAGCACATTAACAAAACCTCCTCCGCTATAAGAATTACCCACTTGCCCACCGGAATTGTGGTGACATGCCAGGATCAACGTTCACAACATAAGAATAAAGACAAAGCGTTAAGGGTGTTAAAATCCAAGTTGAATGAGATGGCTCAATCCGAGCAAGACAAAGAAGTGGCTGAGAACAGAAGAAGTCAAGTGGGAACGGGAGATCGAAGCGAAAGAATCCGTACCTACAATTATCCTCAGGGGCGCGTGACGGATCATCGAATCGGATTGACCGTTTACAAGCTGGATGATGTTCTAGAAGGTGATTTGGATCAATTAACAGAACCTTTAATCACATATGACCAAACTCAAAAGCTTGCTGAAAGCGGGTTTTAAAATGAAAACTGAAATTTTTGAAATAACGGATCCTGTTAAGGATTTGCCCGCCATACTATATGCCGCTGATGTCATAAAAAACGGCGGGTTGGTGGCCTTCCCCACCGAAACCGTATATGGATTAGGTGGCAATGCACTAGATGAGAATGCTGCAAAGAAAATATATTCAGCGAAAGGTCGTCCTTCTGACAATCCGTTGATTGTCCATATATCTGATCCTGATCAGGCATCCTTGTACACCTATATCGAGGATCCGTCTGCAAAGCTATATATGGATCATTTTTGGCCGGGCCCCTTGACTTTGGTCATGAACAAAAAACCTGTCATACCGGATCAAGTCACGGCCGGACTTCAAACAGTAGGTTTGCGTTGCCCTTCTCACCAAGTGGCAAGAACACTGATTCGGGAAGCAGGTGTACCAATTGCCGCACCAAGTGCCAACTTATCCGGGCGTCCCAGCACAACTGAAGCATCTCATGTGATAGATGATTTAAACGGAAGGGTGGATGTGATCTTATGCCAAGGAAGCTCAGTATACGGACTTGAATCCACTGTGTTGGACATTACTGTAAAGCCTGCAGTCATTTTAAGGCCCGGATTCATTACGTGGGAGGATTTGTCCTGTATCAGCCGGGATGTGCTGCAATCATCTGATTCAAGCGTAAAAGACGACATTCCAAAGGCACCCGGCATGAAGTATCGACATTATGCACCAAAAGCAAAAATCATACTTGTACGAGGTGATACTGACAAGGCATCGGAATACATTCGAAGAATGGTTAAGAGTAACACCGACGAGAAGGCTTGTGTTTTGACTGTGAATGAATGTGCACATGAGTTTGAAGGTTTATGTACATTTGATTTAGGGTGTCTGTCAAATCCGCCTCAAATTGCTGCAAATTTGTTTTCAGTGTTGAGGGAGATTGATAAAACCGATACGGATGTCATTTACAGCATGTATCTTTCGGGTAAAGGATTATTCATTTCCATCATGAATCGGCTGAAAAAGGCGGCAGGCGATTACATCGTTGATGTATAAAACTCGTTTTGAAGGCAAAGGTATTTTCAGTGAGATTTTGATGTGATATAATATATAAAAATATGAAGGAGTTCTTTGTTTAAAGTGATAATAGCAATTGGAGCGGATCACGGCGGTTTTATTCTAAAACAGCCCATCATAGATTTTTTAAAGAAAAGAAATATAGAAGTAATGGATTTCGGGACCTTTGACGATCAATCATCTGTGGATTATCCGGATTATGTTCAAAAGGTTTGCAAAGCCATTATAAAAAAAGATGCCGATACAGGCATTTTATTATGCGGAACGGGCATCGGAGTTTCGATTGCCGCAAATAAATATCCCGGTATTCGTGCTGCACTGTGTACAAACGTGGATATGGGCAGGTTGAGCGGACAGCATAACAATGCAAATGTGATCACATTAGGCGGACGGTTGATGGATGCTGAAACTGCTGTGAGCATCGTTTCCGCATGGCTGGACACCCCTTTTGATAACAGTGAGCATTCCCGCCATAAAAGAAGAGTGGGAATGATTGATGAATTGGACAAGCGGTATATTAATCAAGAAATAAAACAAACAAAAACAGGAGGCTGTCAGACCATGCAAAGAGTGTTCGAATTTGACCATCCTTTGATACAACACAAGATCTCTTTATTAAGGGATAAGAACACAGGAACGAAAGAATTCAGGGAATTGGTAAGTGAAATTGCCATGTTAATGGCTTATGAGGTGACAAGGGATTTACCATTAATGGATGTTGATGTAGAGACACCCATGGGAATCGCTCATTCAAAAGTAATCGCCGGTAAAAAACTAGGATTTGTTCCCATCCTCAGAGCGGGATTGGGAATGGTGGACGGAATGTTACGTTTGTTGCCCATGGCCAAAGTAGGTCATATCGGGTTATACAGGGATCCGCAAACATTGGAACCGGTGGAATATTACTGTAAGTTGCCGGTGGATGCCAATGAACGTGACATGGTTGTACTAGACCCCATGCTGGCCACCGGGGGATCTGCCTCGGCAGCAATAGGTTTCTTAAAGGACAGGGGAATATCCAGTATAAAATTAGTGTGCTTGATTGCAGCAAAGGCGGGCATTGAGCGTATCAATAAGGATCATCCTGATGTGGACATTTACTGTGCGGCAATAGACGAAGTCCTCAACGATCATGCTTACATTGTTCCCGGTTTGGGAGATGCGGGGGACAGATTGTTCGGTACAAAATAATTGGATAAAGGACTAATCATTATGAGACCTTCATGGGATGAATATTTCATGGAAATTGTTGAAATTATAAAAACAAGATCCACCTGCCTACGTAGGCAAGTAGGAGCACTGATTGTCAAGGACAAACGAATTTTGACAACCGGATATAACGGTGCACCCGTAGGGTGCGCCCACTGTTCCGAGGTAGGGTGTATGAGGGAGAAATTAAATGTTCCTTCCGGGAAAAACCATGAGTTGTGTAGAGCCATCCACGCAGAACAAAATGCAATTGTTCAGGCGGCATATTCCGGAACCAGCCTCAGCGGCGGTACCTTGTATGTAACGACACAGCCGTGTTCTTTATGCGCTAAAATGATTATCAATGCAGGAATCAAGCGAATTGTCTACAAAGGGGATTATCCGGATCCTCTTGCGGTGGAATTATTGAATGAAGCCGGCATATCCACTGAAAAATACATAGGAAAGGAACCGTTAGAACCGGTGATATGATGTGGAATATTTACTAGCTTTCGTTATTGCTTTTGTACTTGCTTTTTTTTCGACACCTATTGCAGCAAAAATTGCATACAAAATAGGTGCAATTGATGTGCCTAAAGATGAGACCAGAATGCATAAAAGGCCCACACCTCTTTTGGGTGGCATTGCTCTTTTTTTGGGATTTTGGGGATCAGTCATCTATTGTTGGTTTGATTTTACCGACTTTCCCTATAATTCGGTAAAATTATTCGGAATGTTAGGCGGATCTTTGATCGTGTTAGGTTATGGTATCTTTGATGATGTCCGTGGAATGAAACCTTGGCAAAAGCTAATTTTCCAAACGACTGCTGCGGCTTTTACCGTATTCATATCCAACACCAGAATTGAAAATATAACCATGTTCTTCAGCGATGACGGTAAAATGATGTCATTAAATCCCGTACTTTCTTATGTCGTCACCATTTTTTGGATTGTTGCCATTACCAATGCTATTAATTTGATAGACGGATTGGATGGTTTGGCGGCAGGAATTTCAGCGATTTGTTCCTTAAGCTTGTTTGTAGTGACTCTTATTCGGACGGATATATCTATGGATGTGAAATTATACACCACCATAATCACCATTGCAATTGCAGGTTCTTGTCTAGGGTTTCTACCTTTTAATTTTAATCCTGCGAAAATTTTTATGGGTGAAACCGGTGCGGCTTTTCTTGGCTTTACATTAGGTGTCATCACTATTCAAGGAACTTTAAAATCTTATGCAGCAATATCCATTGTATTACCTGTCTTGATTTTAGCCATTCCCTTGTTTGATGCAACATTCGCTTTTTTTCGAAGATTAACCAGGCATAAGTCTGTGTCCCAAAGGGACAGATCCCATATTCATCACCGTTTGATCGATATGGGATTAAGCCAGCGATGGAGCGTGCTGACATTGTATGTGGCCAGTGCGGCCTTCGGTATTTGTGCCGTTGCACTAGCCGGAGATAGAATCAAATACGGGGCATATTTGTTGCTCTTTATATTCATTCTAATCTTTGTAGGCATTAAATACATGAAGGAGTTTTCACAGCATGCGCACTCTATGGCGGTTAAACCCGAGAAAAATACGGAACAAATAGATAGCTTGGCAGAAGATAACCCGGAAAATAACAAAGATCAGACAATTTAAAAAGGCGGTATGATATGAAAAAAATTAAAGTGCTACCTGTTTTCGGAACAAGACCGGACGCCATCAAGATGGCACCGTTAATCCGGGCATTAAGAGAATGTGAGCATATAGATCTTGTGGTATGCAGTACCGGCCAACATAAGGAGATGTTGGACCAAGTACTGGAGGTATTCGGTATTAAGCCTGATTATGATTTAAAGATCATGAAGCCCAGGCAAACCCTTGAATCGGTGACATCGGATATTTTAAACGGGTTTAAGGAAGTGTTGGTCAAAGAAAAACCGGATATCACATTGGTTCACGGTGATACAAACACCTGCTTATCTTGTGCATTGGCTTCCTTTTACAACAAGGTTCTGTGTGGCCATGTGGAAGCGGGGTTAAGATCTTTTGACAAGTACCTGCCATTCCCGGAAGAGATGAACAGGGTGCTTACAGGGCGAATGGCAGAGTTTCATTTTTCGCCTACTTATGAAAACAAGAAAAACTTACTCAACGAAGGCATCAGTCCGGAGCACATCTATATTACCGGAAACACTTCGATCGACGTAGTAAAAAACTCCGTGACACCGGACTACCAATTCAAGAATCCTTTCTTAAGGGAGTATGATTTTTCAAATAAAAGAGTTATCGCAGTCACAGCACATCGTCGTGAAAACATCGGTGAACCCTTACAAGATATTTGTTACGCTTTGTTGGACACTGCAAAGCGATTTTCTGATGTTGAAATTATTTATTCCGTACACATGAACCCTGCGGTTAGGGAAATTGTATACCCGATTTTGCGGCATGAACGGATTCATTTGATCGATCCTACAGATGTATGGGATATGCATAATCTAATGGGTAAGTCCTATATGGTGGTTACCGATTCCGGCGGATTACAGGAAGAAGGACCTGCTTTGGGAAAACCGGTGTTGGTTTTGCGAAACGAAACCGAACGGCAAGAAGCGGTGCTGGCAGGAACGGTAAAATTGGTGGGTACCGACCGGAACCATGTTGCTGCATGCTGTGCCGAGTTGCTGGATGATCAGGATGTATACAATAAGATGGCTCGTGCCGTTAATCCGTACGGAGACGGATATGCATCTGAACGAATCGTGAATGCCATTCTTTATGAATTTGGTATTCTAAAGCAAAGACCGGCTGATTTTAACCCATAAAATTATGAAAATCCTTTTACCTGCACCGGTGCTTATGGCATTGGATCAATTGGAACGAGGAGGGCATGAAGCCTTTGTCGTAGGAGGGTGCGTCAGGGATTCGTTGCTTTTGAAAACTCCGGATGATTGGGATATCTGTACAAGCGCTATGCCGGATGAAATCAAAGCTTGCTTTTCTATGTGCCGAACTATCGATACAGGTATAAAATATGGAACTGTGATGGTGATCATAGACCGGATGGAGCTGCAAATTACTACCTACCGGCTTGATTCGGCTTATAGCGATTACCGCCGACCGGATCAAGTGTTCTTCACTCCTTCTTTACAAGAGGACTGCCGTCGGAGAGATTTCACAATCAATGCAATGGCCTATAATCCCAAAGGCGGGTTGATGGATTTTTTCGGAGGATTAGATGATTTAAATAACAAAAGGATTCGATGTGTAGGGGATGCTAATGAGCGGTTTGCAGAAGATGCTTTGAGAATTTTGCGGGCGTTGCGGTTTTCGTCGATCTTACGCTATAGAGTCGAAGAAAACACCGCTTTTGCCATTGGAAATAACAAACAGTTGTTGAAGCGGATTTCTGTGGAGCGAATTGCCTGCGAGGTGAACAAACTTCTTATGGGGGATAACGTGGAGCGTGTTTTAACGGAGTTCGCCGAGGTGTTTGGAGTCCTCTTGCCTGAGGTAAGTTTTTGTACCTTACGGAAGGATGTATCAGGAGCAGATGTATGGAAACACACGGCTTTGAGTATAAGTAAGGCTCCTCTGGATCTTCCTGTGCGGCTTGCGTTGTTGTTTCATGAAATTGAATCGGACCCTCCTCATAGCGCTTTGGCAGCTCGAAGGACATTGAAACAATTTAAATATGACAATGATACCCTTCAAAAGACGGTATCATTAGTCGAAAACCAATCCATATATATCGAAAATAGTAATGCAAGTATTTTAAGGCAGTTTAAGAGATTTGGATCTGATATCTTTATCAATCTATTAGAATTGAGGGAAGCTTGCTTAAAAGGCCGTCAAATTGACCGGGAACAGCTTAATCTTGTGATTGCTTGTCGTAAGAAGGCAATGGAGATCCTATCCGGAGATTATTGCTGGTCTGTTTCCCAACTTCATATAGACGGCAATGATTTGATCGAAGCGGGTCTGAAAGAAGGTGTAAAGATCGGGGAATGCTTGGACTTGTTGACAGACCATGTGATACAAGGCTATGTTAAAAACAAAAAAGAGGATTTGATTCGATATGTGATGAATATATTAGATATGGATTCACAAACTAGCCACATAGGCCATTGACATTTACCTGTTTCGTGCATATACTGAAATTAAAGTGAAATATTTGGCAGTTGATTGATGGATTTCGGGAGATTTCCTGTATAAGACAGGAAGCCGAAGAAGCAAGTCTGTTGAATGTCGACAACAGATGAACCTTTCAGGCAAGAGGACCGGATCCGGACAACACTCTGAAAAGCATAAAGCACCGAAGGAGCAATATTGAAAAATAGAATCTCTCAGGTAACAAAACAGGGAAAATGGCGTATAGTTTTTCTTGTTTTTTTATTAGCAATATTTTCGGAAAGGGAAAGAAATATATGAAAACAGTCTTATTTGATCTACACAAATCATTAGGTGGAAAGATGACGGATTTTCACGGATGGGATTTACCTATTCAATTTGAAGGGATTGTCAGTGAACATTTGCATGTAAGAAGCCAAGCAGGTATTTTTGATGTTTCTCACATGGGGGAAATTGTTGTCAAGGGCCCACAGAGCACAGAATTCTTACAATATATTTTAACAGCAGATGTGAAGAATTCATATGCCAATCAAAAAGCGGTGTATGCCATTTTATTAAACGAAGAAGGAAAAACTGTAGATGATTTGATCGTTTACGGAATCGGGCCTTCGGAATATTTGCTGGTGGTGAACGCTTCAAACATTCAAAAGGATTTCGATCGGATCAATTCCTTAAAAGAAGGATTTGACGTTTCGGTAGAGAATAAAAGTGATACATTTGCCCAGATTGCCGTCCAAGGACCCAAAAGTCAGGAAGTCCTACAGCCTCTATGTGATTTTGATCTTTCTGCATTGAAGTTTTTCCGTTTTAAAAATAATGCTAGTGTAAATGGAACTGATTGTCTGATCTCTCGAACCGGATATACCGGAGAAGACGGGTTTGAAATTTATTGTGATCCGGTTGGCGCCAAGGGTATTTGGACCGCTTTATTGGAGAACCCCATTGTCAAGCCCATAGGATTAGGTGCCAGGGACACACTGAGATTTGAAGCATGTTTGCCACTTTATGGTCAAGAGTTGGATGAGACCATTTCACCTTTGGAAGCAAACCTTTCTGCGTTTGTTCATTTGAATAAAGGAGATTTTGTAGGGAAAGATGCTTTGGAAGAGCCAAAAAGAATGTTGATCGGATTAGAAATGGAAGGCAGAAGCATACCCCGAACCGGTTTTTTAGTGTATGATGATCATAAGGAAATCGGAATTGTTACAACAGGGAATTTTTGTCCTTCTTTAAACGGTGTTTATGCGATATGTTTGGTGGAAAAGAAGGAATATGGGGATGATGAATTTGAAATAATGATTCGTAACAAACCCATGAAAGCCAAAAGGGCAAATATGCCTTTTTATAATAAGAAATATAGGAAGTAAAGGAGCAGCATTAAATGATACCAAAACATTTATATTACACAAAGGAACATGAATGGATTAAGGTGACCGACGAGGGTCTTTATGTAGGCATCACACATTATGCGCAAGATCAGCTCGGAGATATCGTGTATGTGGAGTTACCGGAAGTTGGTGACGAGTTTGAAGCTTCAGAAGCGGTTTCAGTGGTGGAATCGGTGAAAACGGCATCAGATATCTATATGCCGGTGAAAGGTTCCGTGAAAGCGGTCAATCATGCGCTGGAAAACCAACCGGAACTGATCAACTCGGATTGCTACACCAACTATATCTTTGTGATTCAACAAGAGGACAATGACCTTGAAGGATTATTGAGTGCTGATGAATACACAAAATATATTGAGGAGTTGGATCAATGAACAAATATATCCCGAATACACAGGCTCAAAAAGCCGAAATGCTTTCCTATATAGGGATTGACAGTGTAGACCGGTTATTTGATTGCATACCCGACTCCATTAAGGATAGAAACGGAATGAATATTCCTGAGGGTTTATCGGATATAGAGCTAGAGGGCAAATTGCGCTCTTTGTCCGGAAAAAACTTAAATGTGAATGATGCAGTTTGTTTTATCGGAGCAGGAGCTTATGACCGATATATCCCTGCGGTTGTAAAAGCATTGATTTCAAGGCAGGAATTTTTAACGGCGTACACACCTTATCAAGCAGAAGCCAGCCAAGGATTGCTGCAAGCGATCTTTGAATATCAATCTTTGATATGCAATTTAACCGGAATGGAAGGATCCAATGCATCTGTTTACGACGGAGGTTCTGCTTTAGCGGAGGCGGTCTCCTTGTCGAACAGTGTAAAAAGAAAAAGCCGAGTATTGGTGAGTGGATGTTTAAACCCTAGGTATAGACAGGTTCTTGACACCTATGTTAGGTACAAGGATATGAAAACAGTTGAAATTGATTCAGCAGACGGAGTAACCGACTTAGAATCTATTTCGAAAGACGATTTAGCTGAGAGCGGATGCTTGATTCTCCAAAACCCCAACTATTTCGGATGTTTGGAGGACATGGAAAGCGCTTCGGAATTCGCTAAAAGGAATGGATTGCATTTGATTGTTTCGGTAAATCCCATCAGTTTGGGAATCTTACAGTCTCCCGGAGAGTACGAGGCCGATATCGTTACAGGGGAAGGGCAAGAGCTTGGAAACGGGTTGTCCTTCGGAGGGCCTTACCTCGGATTTTTCGCCGTATCAAAGCCTTTGATTCGTAAAATGCCGGGCAGGATTGTGGGAATGACAAAGGACTTAGAAGGTAAAGCCGGGTATGTGTTGACGATGCAAGCCAGGGAGCAACATATCAGAAGAGAAAAAGCAAGCTCCAACATTTGTTCCAACCAAGCTCTTAATGCACTTGCAGCAGCTATTTACTTGTCGGTGTTAGGAAAACAAGGCGTTGTGGACGTTGCAAAATTGAGTTTTAATAAAGCCCATTATTTGTATAACGGTCTTAAGGAAACCCGTCTTTTCAAAGAACGATTTACCTCTGAATTCTTTAATGAGTTTGTTTTGGATGCCGGGGTGAATGTGAAGCAAATTCAAGATGCTTACTTGAATAATAAGATTCTTTTAGGCTATGGCCTTGCCAATGAGTTTTCTGATATGAAAAACAGTTTATTAATTGCAGTGACTGAAAAAAGAACCAAGAAGGAAATGGATCTTGTTGTGGAAATGGCAGGTGATATGTCATGACAAAACTAATATTTGAAAAAGGTAAACCCGGAAGAAGAGCCATACATTTACCAAAAATGGATACACCGGACTACATGAATACACTTTCTAAAAAATATATGCGTAAAACACCGGCTGATCTGCCGGAGGTTAGCGAACCGGATGTCGTACGTCACTATACCGACCTTTCCACAAAAAACTTCGGTGTGGATGCTAACTTTTATCCATTAGGATCCTGCACCATGAAGTATAATCCGAAAATAAACGAATATATGGCTGCTTTGCCCGGCTTTTCCGATGTGCACCCGCTGCAACCGGAGCATACTGTGCAAGGTTGCTTGGAGCTGATGCACTGTTTGCAACAACTATTATGTGAGATTGCCGGAATGGATGCTTTCTCTTTGCAGCCTGCTGCAGGAGCTCAGGGAGAAATCACCGGATTGATGATTATGAGGAAGTATTTGAATGATCACGGCTTGGAACATAAGAATATTATTTTGGTACCGGATTCTTCTCATGGAACCAATCCCGCATCAGCAGCTTTGGCCGGGTTTACGGTACAAACCATCCCAAGCGACCAAAAGGGACAAACCGACCTGCAACAACTAAAAGAAATGGTTCATGACGGTGTGGCGGGCTTGATGTTAACCAACCCGAATACAGTAGGCGTGTTTGAAGAGCATATAGAAGAAATTGCATCTGTCATCCATTCCGTCAATGGACTTTTGTATTATGATGGTGCAAATGCCAACGCTATCGTTGGTATTGTGAGACCCGGCGATATGGGATTTGATTTGGTGCATTTTAATTTGCATAAAACCTTCTCCACACCTCACGGAGGAGGCGGACCCGGATCCGGTCCCATCGGTGTGAAAAAGTTTTTGGAAGAATATCTCCCTAATCCGGTGGTAAAAAAAGATTCGGATCGGTATTTTCTTGACTACAGTTCACCTTGTTCCATCGGAAAGATTCATTCTTTCTACGGAAACTTCGGTGTTTTGGTGAAGGCTTATTGCTATATCCTGAACTTAGGCAGGGAAGGCTTGATCCAAGTTGCAGAAAATGCTGTTTTAAATGCTAATTATATCGCCAAGCGATTAGGTGAATTCCTAAAGATTCCCTTTGACAAAGGATTCATGCATGAATTTATTGTCTCCTACGATACATTGCTTGATCAGGGAATTCATGCAAAAGATGCGGCCAAGCGCTTGATTGACTTCGGAATTCATCCTCCTACCATGTATTTTCCCGCAATTGTTTCAGAGGCATTAATGATCGAGCCGACGGAAACCGAGAGTAAGGAGACTTTAGACCGCTTTTGTGATTTGATGGAGCAAATATACCAAGAAGGGATTAACGATCCTGAATTGCTGAAAACCACACCTCACACCAAAACTGTGAGGCGGTTGGACGAAGTGGCTGCGGCTAGAAATCCTGTCATTAAATACATGGAGTGAACCAAAATTGTTTGAATATATAAGTGTCCGGTTGATCGGTTGATCAACCGGACATTTATTTGTCTATTGAATTATTAAGATGTTACGGATATAATCTATGCATGCGTTTTTTAAGCATTAGAAATCGAGGTAAATATATGAAATCTGACATTGACATAGTCACTAGGTGTAATATGAAACCTATTATGGATATCGCCTGTGGATTGGGCATACCTGAAGAATATATCGAATTATACGGACGATACAAAGCAAAAATTTCATTGGACTTTTTTAACCGGATCAAGGAGAAAAGGGACGGGAAATTAATATTAGTGACTGCAATTAATCCCACCCCTGCAGGAGAAGGGAAAACCACCATGACCATCGGCTTGGGGCAAGCTTTGTGTAAAGCGGGTAAAAAAGCGGTCATATGTTTACGGGAACCTTCGTTAGGCCCGGTGATGGGGATGAAAGGCGGCGCTGCCGGAGGCGGATATTCCCAAGTGGTTCCCATGGAGGACATCAACCTTCATTTTACCGGAGATATGCATGCCTTAACTGCTGCTAACAATCTTTTAAGTGCTTGTATAGACAACCATATTCACCAGGGAAACAGCTTGAATATTCACCCTGCTTCGATTATGTGGAAAAGATCCATGGATATGAACGACCGTGCTTTGCGAGAAATTGTTGTGGGGCTAGGCGGGAAAATAAACGGTGTCCCCAGAGAAGATGGGTTCATTATTACCGTAGCATCCGAATTGATGGCCATTTTGTGTTTAGCCAATGATTTGGATGATTTAAAGGAAAGAATCAAGAGAATTGTCGTTGCTTATTCCGTAACAGGGCAACCCATCCGAGTGGAGGACTTAAAAGTACAAGGAGCCATGGCTTTGCTGCTCAAGGATGCCATCAAACCGAATTTGGTTCAGACATTGGAGAATACCCCGGCTTTGGTACACGGAGGGCCTTTCGCCAATATTGCTCATGGATGTAACAGTGTCATAGCCACACGCATGGGGCTCAAACTTGCTGATTACGTGGTGACCGAAGCAGGCTTTGGTGCCGATTTGGGGGCAGAAAAGTTTTTTGACATCAAATGTAGATATGCAAATCTTAAACCGGATGTAGCTGTGATTGTGGCAACTATTCGGGCGCTTAAATACAACGGCGGAATATCCGGCGAAAATCTCTCTGTGGAGAATGTTGAGGCAGTACGCAATGGTTTTTGCAATTTGCAAAAGCATATGGAGAATGTCAAAAAGTTTGGCGTTCCTGCTTTAGTTGTGATCAATCGCTTCGGCACGGATACTCAGGCTGAAATAGAAGCAGTTATGGAGTTGTGTCGTCAAAACGGAACGGAAGCTGCTGTATCGGATGTGTTTGTCAAAGGTGGCGAGGGTGGCTTGGATGTAGCGGCAAAATTATTGGACTTATTGGAGAAAGAACCTTCTAGCTTTAAGCCTTTATATGATGTGGATTTGCCGATTAAAGAAAAGATCCGCTTGATTGTCACAGAAATTTATGGTGGCGCAGGTGTGAATTATGTAAAATCAGCGGAAAAGGAAATTGAACAGTTAGAGAAGATGGGGTTCTCCAACTTACCTGTATGTATGGCCAAAACTCAGTATTCTTTATCTGATGATGCAAGTTTAACAGGGCGTCCGGAAGATTTCGAGATTACTGTCCGGGAAGTGAAGCTGTCAGCCGGAGCGGGTTTTATCGTGGTGATCACAGGAAATATCATGACCATGCCGGGACTGCCGAAAAAACCGGCCGCTGAAAATATGGATATATTGAGTGACGGAACGTTTACAGGGTTGTTTTAATATAGAATAAGGGGAGAAATGTTTAAAAGGATTAAACAATTTTTTGTTTTCTATGGGAACTATACCAATATAGATGAGAAAACAAAAAAAGATATGACAAGATTTTATATCGCTAATGCAGGAGGGCTTACTGCAAGTACGATAGCAATCTCGGTGTATTTATCCGGGTTTGCCATTTTCGTCGGCGCCGGAGATACTTTATCGAGTATTGTTTCTTCCATGTCAGTGTACAGCTTTTTACCGATGTTTCTATCTCCTTTGATTTTTGAACGATTGACTCGGAGGAGAAATGTCATTTCCCTCATGCAGTTGGCCGGATATATTTTATTGTGTGGCCTCGTGCTCATTCCCTTATTTGTAAAAGGTGAAACCGCTGGACTTATATTACTTTTTGTCACGGCTGTCGGAATCATTTTATACGGTATGGTAACAGCAGGTACGAATGTTTGGGTGATGGAAATTGTCCTACCACAATATAGAGGTGAATATTTTGCCAAAAGGGAGATACTGGATAAATTCCTGACTTGTGTTGTAGTTTTTGTTTTAGGATTTGTTTTGGATTACTTTCATAGAGGGTATACCGGGTTTCTCATCATATACGGCGTAGCCTTCTTATTAGCTATGATACAATACTATCAATTACGTAGAATCACCGATGTGGAGTATCATCTGTCCGAAGAAAAGACCAAGTTGGCGGATTTGATCACGATTCCCTTAAAAAACAAGTCTTTTCGTAATCTGACCCTTTATATTGCGATTTTCTTTTTTATTGCATGGTTATGCTACTCCTTCCGGAATATATATATGCTTAGGTACATGGAGATCTCCTATTTATTGTACTCTGTCCTTTTTTCTTTTCGAATGATTGTCCAAGGGGTGGTCTCGCCCGTATGGGGGAGGATGGGTATAAAGAAAGGTTGGTATGCGGTTTTTATTGGTTGCCTGGTGTGTTTTAGCCTTGAGTACATCAGCTGGGCTTTTGCCACCAACAAAAGTGTCTGGGTGCTTTTCTTGTCCCATGCCTTTTCCGGAATCGCAAATAGCGGCTTGGTATTAGCTACATTGAATTTAAGATTTAATAGCATGCCGGCCTTACAAAAATCCGTGTACGAGGGTTTTTACAATATGGTCGTGGGAGTCGGATGCATTTTAGGTCCCTTTGCCGGAAACCTTCTTCGTGTCAATTTGCCTGTGATGACAGGGGAGTTTTTCCCCAACAGCCAGATTCAATTTGTATTCATCATCAGCTTTATCGTGAACTCCTTGTTGATTGTGTATTTGTACTTGAATAAGAGCAAGTTTGGGGATCATGTATCTGTTTTATAGATCGCTAAACTTAGTGATAAATGTTTCATAATAAGGGATCTCGTCAATGATTTCCTGTAGTTTTAATAAATAACCGGTTTTGGCTTTGCTTTTTTTGCTGTTGTAGTATCGATTTATGGTCTTACATAGTTTTTCCGGAAAACGTATAATAATTTTCAACAAGTCCATTTCATCCTTGGACAATGGGATAATTTCATTGTATATGACCAGTATTCTTTTGGCTTCATCAATATCCCAATTACATTTTCGCAATCTCCTCACCATAAAGTCCATCAAGTCAAAAACACATAATTCATATTGACATGAATCAAAGTTGATGACAAATAACCCTTTCTCACTACATAAAATGGAGTAATATGAAAAATCGTTGTGGCAAATCGGAAGCCGGTTATATGCTTTCTTGACCAACTCCAAATAATTGGATTGCTTTAGTTTTGTCAGACAGGTTGTGCTTCGTTCTATAAAGTAGTCTATGTGTTCCATAAGGAGAGAATCAAACTTGGTTTTACGAAAAGATGCGCGACTTTTGATACGATTGAACTCTTTGATTTTTTTGGCATACCACTTTGGTGTCATCCCCAAATAATTTTGCATATAATTATTGTCCGGATGATCATATCCTTTGGCGCATTTATGGAAGTTGGCTAATAAGCGTGTGGCATCGGTGATGTCATTCGCATCAAAAAAATCACATTCTCTGCCCGCGATAAAATCCGTAAGTACAAATCGAATATTTTCCTCGGCAATACAAATGGATTGCGTATGTGTTTCCAAGTATCGGTCGGTATTATGAAAACCGTTTTGGGCCAGATACTTTTTTAAACCGTCAATAAACATCAAACGCTCTTCCGAGATATTAACCGATTTAAAGAAATACTTTTTCTTATCTTGTGCATTGATAATAAATCCGTCTCGATAAGGTATATAGGAAGATACTTTTATATCATAATTCGTCTCAATCATTTTCTCTATTTCCATATGTCATATCCCTCCGCCTATGTAGTACAGCTATTCTCAATATATGAAAACAAAGAAGGGATTATGTTTTAATATGGCAGGTAAATGACATTAACATATTAAAAAGCACCGGACAACCGGTGCTTTTCTATATAATGTATCCTGTAAGTTTTTAAGTTCTTTTACTCTTGTTCAGCCATTTTCTTATAAGATTCATATCTGAACTTCGCATCCGCTTCGGATTTTTCGAACAGTTCCTTGGCTCTATCCGGAGAAGATTTCAACAAACGAGCATACCTTGATTCACTATTCAAGAAGTCTTGGTAGCTTAGCTTGGGTTCCTTGGAATCGAGTACGAAGGGGTTCTTGTTTTCCTTTGCCAATTCGGGATTGTATCTGTATAAGTGCCAGTAACCGGATTCAACGGCATTCTTTTCTTGTGCTTGTGTGCAACTCATACCTGCTTTGATACCGTGATTGATACAAGGAGCATAAGCAATGATCAAAGAAGGTCCGTTATATTGTTCAGCTTCTGTGATAGCCTTGATCAATTGGTTTTGGTTTGCACCCATAGCAACTTGTGCAACATATACATATCCATATGTCATGGCAATTCTGCCCAAGTCTTTCTTTCCGGTTGCTTTACCGGCAGCGGCAAACTGAGCTACACTACCTGTGGGTGTTGCTTTTGAAGCTTGACCACCGGTGTTAGAGTATACTTCGGTGTCAAATACCAAAACATTAATATCCTCTCCGGATGCAAGAACGTGGTCTAACCCGCCGAAACCGATATCATATGCCCATCCGTCTCCACCGATGATCCATTGGGAACGCTTGACCATATAGTCCTTTTTCTCCAACAACTCAGCAACGATTGCCTTAACAGCGGCATCATCGGAATTAATGGATTCAAGTGCGCTCACAAGGTCAGCAGATGCGCCAATGGATGCTTCGCCGTCCGTACGGGTATCAATCCATTTTTGGCATGCGGCTTTAATATCGTCGCTAACGTCTTTTGACATCAATTCTGTATTCAGTTCTTGGATTTTTTCTTGTATCTGCTTAACGCCATGATACATACCCAAACCGTATTCAGCATTGTCCTCGAACAATGAGTTTGCCCAAGCAGGACCTTTGCCTTCATCATTAACGGCATAAGGTGTGGAAGGTGCGCTTCCGCCCCAGATGGATGAACATCCGGTGGCATTGGCAATCATCATACGATCTCCGAAGAATTGAGTAACCAGCTTCAAGTACGGTGTTTCACCACAACCCGGGCATGCACCGGAGAATTCCAAGTACGGAGTCTCAAACTGCGATCCCTTGACTGTATTCTTTTTCATCGGATTGGGTTTCTTGCTCAATGACATTGCATATTCCCAATTCTTTTCTTGGACATGTTGTGTATCGAATTCTTTCATAACCAAAGCTTTATTCTTTGCGGGACAAACATCAGCACAGCTTCCGCATCCTACGCAGTCCATCAAGGAAACCTGAATTCTGAATGTATAATCTTCAAAGCCTTTCCCATTTGCTTTCAAAGTATTGAAATCAGCGGGCTTACTTGCTTCCTCTTCTTTATTCAAAAGGAAAGGACGAATGACGGCATGAGGACATACATAAGAACATTGGTTACACTGTATGCAGTTTTCCGGGATCCATTCCGGAACCACAGGTGCGATTCCTCTCTTTTCAAACTTGGATAAAGCTTGTGGGAATGTTCCGTCTTCCATACCTTTAAAAGCACTGACCGGTAACGAATCACCGTCTTGCGCATTGATTACATCAACAAAGTCGGTCAAGAATTTCGATCTGTCCTTCACATCAGCTTTTGGAGCATCTTTTGCATCTGCCCAGGAAGCAGGTACATTAACTTTATGTAGTAGTTCAATACCTTTTTGAACAGCTTCTTTATTCATGGCAACAACCTTGTCACCAAATTTGCCATAAGATTTCACAATGGCGTTTTCCATATGTTTGACTGCTTCTTCAATGGGAATAATGTTTGCCAAGTTAAAGAAAGCTGCCATCATAACCATGTTGGTTCTTCCGCCTAATCCGATGTCACGAGCAATCTTAACACCGTCTATGGTATAGAACTTAATATCGTTTTTAGCCAAATAACGTTTCGTTTTAGCCGGCAAATTGGATTCGAGCTCTTCCATGTTCCATCCGCAATTCAACAAGAAGGTTCCACCTTTTTTAATATCCGACACCATGTCGTACTTATGAACATAAGACGGATTATGGCAAGCCAGGAAATTGGCTTTCTTGATCAAATATGTTGATTTGATGGGTTTATCTCCGAATCTCAAGTGAGAAACGGTGATACCACCGGATTTTTTGGAGTCGTATGAGAAGTATGCTTGTACATATTTATCGGTGTTATCTCCGATGATCTTAATGGCGTTTTTGTTAGCACCGACTGTACCGTCGCTGCCTAATCCCCAGAATTTACAGCTGACTGTTCCTTCCGGTGTTGTGTCTACTTCTTCTCCTAGAGGTAATGAAGTATGAGTGACATCATCAATGATACCGATGGTAAATCCGTTTTTAGGTTCATCTGATTTCAAGTTGTCAAATACTGAAACGATTTGTTCAGGAGTTGTATCTTTTGAACCTAAACCGTATCTTCCGCCTACGATTTGCGGTGCATCACATTTGTTTTTGTAAACAGCGCATACGTCCAAGTATAAAGGTTCACCGAGTGAGCCGGGTTCCTTTGTTCTGTCTAGAACAGCGATCTTTTTCACTGTTTCAGGCATTTCTTTTAAGAAGTGTTCAATAGAGAACGGTCTGTATAAATGAACTTTCAAAACACCGACCTTTTCTCCCTTGGAGATTAAATAATCTACGGTTTCATCAATGGTTTCAGTGACAGAACCCATAGCAATGATAACTCTCTCAGCATCCGGAGCACCGTAATAATTAAACAATCCGTATTTTCTACCGGTCAATTCGTTTATTTTTTCCATGTACTCTTCTACAACAGCCGGAATGTTCTCATAATATGTATTCGAGGACTCTCTTGCTTGGAAGAAGATGTCCGGATTTTGAGCCGTTCCCCTTAAAACCGGACGATTCGGATTTAAGGCTCTCTCACGGAATTCTTTCAATGCTTTAACATCCACCAAACCCTTTAAATCGTCATAATCCATTACTTCGATTTTTTGAATTTCATGTGAAGATCTGAATCCGTCAAAGAAATGTACGAAAGGTACTCGTCCTTTGAGGGCACTTAAGTGTGCAACACCTGCAATGTCCATGACTTCTTGTATTCCGCCGGATGCTAAAAGTGCAAAACCTGTTTGGCGACATGCCATTACGTCGGAATGATCTCCGAAGATGGAAAGCGCATGAGAGGCTAATGCACGTGCACTAACGTGGAAAACCCCCGGAAGTAATTCACCTGCGATTTTATACATGTTAGGAATCATTAGCAACAGCCCTTGAGATGCTGTAAATGTTGTTGTCAAAGCACCTGCTTGCAAAGATCCGTGAACAACACCTGCAGCTCCGCCTTCTGATTGCATTTCAACGACTTTAACGGGTTGTCCGAAAATGTTCTTACGTCCTTTTGATGCCCATTCGTCAACATACTCTGCCATTGTCGAAGAAGGTGTGATCGGATATATACCGGCTACCTCGGTAAAGGCATACGCAACGTGCGCCGCAGCGGTGTTTCCATCCATCGTCTGCATCTTTTTACCCATATTCTCTTTCTCCTTTAAATATTAATTTTGCATATGTAATATGAAATATGTCGTTATTTAGATAACGACATAGTCTATGTGCATGTTATTACCAAGATACATCTTATCATAAAAGTATGCATTTTGAAATACTCAGGAGAAAAAAATTTGTATTTTGTATACAAGTGTTTAAGGATTACAGGATGAATTTCATAGATATGAGTAAAATGACACCGGGAACTCCGAAAAGGCCGGTACATACAACCGTATAAAGGTTTAAGGGGAGTGTGTATTCGGTTCCTGCACATATGCGATTTAGAAGAAATAAAAAAGCCGCTCCAAACAAGATATGGACAATAAATTTTATAAGGGTTTTCATAGAACCGCCACCTCTTTTTTACTACTTTTTTTTAGTTGATAAGGTATGTATGATGTAGTCAGATCCTGTTTCTTGGCTAACTTTAACAAATATTGATAGTACTCCATGCAAGCTTTTATTTTATAAATACAACCGTCGATGATTTCCGGAGTCATTGCATAATGAAAATGTTCCATTGCCAAGTCCAAATCATCTTTAGCAATTTTAATGGCATCCAACAGCTCTTGGTTGGAAAACTTTTTTGATTCATCATCCACTGTAATATTGTTCGGTTGAACCTTTTTCTCATTAAAAAAGTGTTTTAATGATATGGAACGGATGGTTTTCTTTTTAAATAGTGTTATACGCATGACAAATTGCCTCCTTTAACAATAACATCATATGAATGATTATGTGCAATGGGTACCGGAATATTCCAATTGCTCAGTTTTTCTTGAAAAAATTTAAAAGTGATATAGTTTATTCGATATTTGTGTGATATAATCGAAGGAATCAAAGAAGGGGCCGGATTCAAAAAGTGGGGGGAAAAAAGGCTGACCTTTGTTTTGTGATAAAGGTTAAATAAGCCAAATAATATAATTATTAATTATTGTTTTTCGGTTGCTTACTTGTAATAATATAAGTATAGATACTTGTAAAAATGGAGTGTTGCTTTTGTTTAATTTAATTTTTGATAAAAGGGGAGTTTCCTCAATAAATATTATACTGGTTTTTCTAGCGGTATTGCTGATCGGTGCATCGTCTTATGCGGTAGTTCTATTCGGGAATCTTTTAGAACTTGAAGTCATTTATAAGGGAATCACGGTCAATGAGATAGATGTCAGCGGTATGTCAAAGGATGAATTAAGACAACTGTTGATCAAAAATGAAAAAGAAGTTCTTGAACAAAAAACCATTACAGTGAAATACAATGACCAAATTCGTGTGATCAAATATACTGATGTGGGGATTTCGGTGAACATAGACGAAACGGTAGATCAAGTATGGAGTATCGGCCGAACGGGTACGAAAAAGGACAGAGTGTTTGAAATCATATCGGCTTATTTGAATCAAAAGAAATTTTATACCCGAGCCACTTACGATGAGCTGGCTGTAGAGCAAATCATAACTCAAATCTATGATGACATTTTCGTGGAACGGATTGATAATTCATATGATATTACCGATACTGAAATCATTTTAAAAGCAGGAACCGATGGAAAAGAGTTAAATCGCACTAAATTGGCTGATCAAATTTATGATTCGTTGGATAAGCTGGAAAGTGCCGAGTATAAAGCGGAAATATCCGTATATCCAAGAAAAAACATTGATGCCGCTACAATTTTCTCCTCTGTTTATGTAAAAGAGGAACCTGCAACATTTAAAGTGGAAAACAATGAGGTGCTTATTGTTCCTGAAAAACCGGGAAAGACCGTAGATAAAGCGATCCTGGAACAATCGGTTAAGGAAATGGGCATGAAAGAAAACATCATCATCCCCTTAAGTATTCAAAATGTGATTCCGGATGTAAAAAGTCAAGATATCCAATCTAAGATCTATAAAGATGTGTTGGATCGCAGATTGACGGTATATAGCGAATATGATCAAAACACCATTAACAGGGGACACAATATTCGTTTGGTTGCGCAAAACATTAATGGAAAGGTCTTAGCCCCCGGAGATGTTTTTTCTTTTAATGATGTGGTAGGAGAAAGGTCGGCTGCAAGAGGATTTAAAGCTGCTCACGTTTATATCAGCGGACGGATTGAAGATGACTACGGCGGAGGTATTTGCCAGGTTTCTTCCTTGTTATACAATGTGGCTTTATATGCCGGGATGGAAATCGTGGAGCGGTTGAATCATCAGTTTACAGTAAGTTATGTGGATTTAGGAACAGATGCCACGGTAGCATGGGGTGCTGTGGATTTTAAATTCCGTAACAACACAACTTACCCTATAAAAGTTGAAGCGATTATCAAGGATAAAGCTGTGGAAATAGTATTCCGCGGAACCAATGAACATCCGGGACGAACCATTACCGTTGAGACAAAGGTGGAAAAAGAATATCCTTTCAATGTGGTTGAAGAAAAAGTGAACACGCTTCAACCCGGGCAAGTTGTTGTAAAACAAAATGGTATGACCGGTTATTATGTTACTGCAAAAAGAATTTTCAAACAGGGTGACAATGTCCAAGTGGAAACATTAAGCCCAAGTTGGTACAGTAAATTGGATAAGATCATTCAAAAAGGAATTGAACGGGAAACACAATCAGCGTCGTAAGTACAGCATTTCATTTAGCTCGAGATATATGTAAGAAAAACTGCTCTTTCTTTAATAAGGAAAGAGCAGTTTAGCTTTATACATCATCTTGCGATTTAATTGTGTATTTTTTCAAAGGTTCCACTGCCGGACCGCTGATTACGTCTCCATTGACATCAAATCGAGATCCGTGACAAGGGCAATCCCAGGATTTTTCTGTTTTATTGAAAGTCAAAGGGCACATTCTGTGGGTACAATGAGCGTCAAATGCAGATAAATCCCCGTTTTCATCTCGATAAACCGCAATTATTTGACCATCGGATCGAATCACTTTACCTTCACCTTTTCTGATTTTGTCAATATCTCCCTTGGGGATGGTCAAACCGGTGAGGGTATATTCTTTTACGGCATCCGCACCTAGAAACAAAAATTCTTTTGCAGCAGCACCCGGTGTGAACCTCGCCGGTGAAAACAGACCTTTGGTTTCCATAATCGGATGTTTTTCCGTAGTGATTTCGTGTGCGAGGATTAAAGCGGCTGCAGCCGAATTGGTCATACCCCATTTATCGTATCCTGTAGCGATAAAAACATTAGGAGTTTGGGCGGATAGGCGACCGATGTAAGGGAGATGATCCAATGTCACACTGTCTTGTGTGGACCAATATCGGTTTGTCGGATTTTTTATAAAAGGGAAATAGTTTTGCTTGACCAGGTCTATTTTTTCATAAATCGGTTTTTCGTTTTTTTGATGTCCGGTTTTATGATTGTATCCTCCTAATAGCAAATGATTACCGGTGGCATCTCCGTGAGATCTCATGGTATGAACAGGGTTTCCTACATTGATGTACATCCCTTGAAGTGCGTAGTCAGGCGTTTGAGTTTGGGTCAAATAAGACCTCATCTGAAAAATACGAATGAAATAGTAACCCGGCATGTCTAAAAACGGATAATTGGTGGCTAATATAATGTGTTTGGCATGGAGTGTTCCCCCGTTGACATGAACTACGCCGGATTCTTTATCCACTGTTTTTACATGGGAATGCTCATAGATCTCTCCCTTGCTTTTCCTCAATACTTCAGTCAGAGCATATAGGTACTTCAAGGGATGAAAATAGGCTTGTTTGGGTACCGCAAAAGCTCCGGAAATGGGGAAAGGCAATTTACATTGATCCGCCAAGTAAGACTCCAGCTTAAGTTTATCATATGCTTTTTTCTCGTTCTCAAGTTTATTGAGATGCTTTTCTTCCAGTGTATAAACATATGCAGTATCCGTTGTATAATCACAATCGATATTGTTTTCTTTAATTAATTGTTGAATAAGTTCAAAACCGATTAAATTCGCCTTTGCATACATCGCGGTGTTTTCGGTACCAATACCCCGTATATATTGTTGATACTTTAAACTGTGTTGTATGGTAATCTTCGCAGTGGTTTTTGAAGTTGTTCCGCTCCCGACTTTGTTTGCTTCTAGAACTACAGTACGCAGTCCTTTTTGTGCAAGCAATGTCGCCGTTGTGATCCCTGTCAAACCTCCTCCGATCACTGCCACATCGCAAGATTGATCCCCTTGATAAGCCGGAAATTCGGGAGGTGTTGAAGTCTCCATCCAATATGAAAAAGATTGGTTCATCGTTTTGCCCGTCCTGTCATAAAAGTTTATGTTTGTATAATCAGTATATCCTTTTTACAAATTTATATAGGTGTAAAGAACACAAACAAGCATGTAATATATGTTTACTAAATTTTGATAATTGTATATAATTAATATACGGATTATTTTTATATTAAAAAAAGGAGGATAAATCACAGTGAAGGATTTGAAAGGTACGAAAACCGAAAGAAATTTAATGGAAGCATTTGCAGGAGAATCTCAAGCTCGCAATAAATACACCTATTATGCTTCGGCGGCTAAAAAAGCCGGATACGAACAGATTGCCGCCTTGTTTTTAGAAACAGCTGAAAATGAAAAAGAACATGCCAAGATTTGGTTTAAAAAGTTTCACGGCATTGGTGATACCATAGAGAATTTAATGGATGCCGCATCCGGCGAAAACTACGAATGGGTGGAAATGTACAAGCGCATGGCCGAAGAAGCCTACGAAGAAGGATTTGAGGACATTGCCAAGTTGTTTGAAGGTGTTGCAACCATAGAAAAAGAACATGAAGAACGATATAATGCTTTGCTTAAAAACATTCAAGACGGTACTGTCTTTAAGAAAGATGGTAAGGTTTATTGGAAATGCCGTAACTGCGGACATATCCATGAAGGGGATACCGCTCCGAGCGTTTGCCCGGTTTGTGATCATCCTCAAGCTCATTTTGAAGTATTGTGCAAAAATTACTAAGTTAAGGTTGGGTTATTTGGAATATCAGATCCCCGTTAGAAAAACGGGGATCTTTGATATTGGCTATAACGATGGATTGTTAAGGTGTGATATATGAAAGCAAAAGACATCTTGGATCTTGCAATGTATGCGGGAAAAATTATGCTGGAAAGTGGCGCAGAGGTTTATCGCGTTGAAGACACCATTGCCCGAATATGCAGAAGTTTCGGTGCTACACGCATTGAATGCACTGTTACGGTCACTGTAATGGAAGCAACCATCATCTACCAAGAGGAGGTTGTCACATTAATTCAACGAGTAAGGAAAAGGGAAATAAACCTTACAAAAATTGAACGGATTAATCAACTGTCCAGGGATGTGGCTGTGGGCTTGTCTGATATTCGATCAGCTGAAAAACTGTTGGATGAAATCAATTCCATACACAGCTATCCTCTTTTATGGCTTGTTTTCTTTTCCGGTGTTTCTTCAGCATTTTTTTGCTTGATGTTTAAAGGACAATTGACAAGTGCTTTATTAGCTTTTATCACCGGCGCCGTCACAAGATTGATATTGATTTTGCTTCAAAAGATTAATGTTACCGGATTCATCAATGACTTGGTAGGAGGAATGCTCATATCCGGAGTTGCCATTGGTCTTGAATCATTATTAAAGACCGGAGATTTCAATGAAATTATTATTGGCTCCATTATGATTTTGGTTCCCGGTATAGCTATTACCAATGCTATTCTCGATATATTTCACCAAGACTATATCAGTGGTACTGTAAAAACCGTAGATGCCATCATTACGATTGTTGCAGTATCATCCGGTGTTGCCATTATATTTACTTTGTTTGATGTGATTTCAGGTGGTTTTCTATGAATTTGTTATTGAATGCGATATATGCGTTTATTGCGACGATGTGCTTTAGTATTTTGTTCCGATGTCCCAAACGAGCTATACCTTATGCCGGTTGTTGCGGCATGTTGGCTTGGGTGGTCTATTTCCTCGTATTTTCTGTTTATGGATCGGCTGTCGGTGCCACCTTTATGGGTGCTTTGGCTACAAGTTTCTCCAGTCAATTGTTGGCTAGAGTTAAAAAAATGCCTATTACCATCACGCTTTTACCGGGAATCATTCCTTTGGTTCCCGGCGCAGGAATGTATTTCACCATGATATCTCTTTTACAAGGAGACTATAATCAAGCTATTTTTAAAGGAACTGAAACATTATTGATTGCCACGGCTATTGCAGCTGCTGTGATCATTGCAGCTAGCATATACACTTTATTCAATACGATTATCAGAAAATTAGAAAGATAAAAGACGGACTATTGCCCGTCTTTTAAGAAATGCATACCATCTGTTACTTTAGTTGGTTATCACCCGGTCCCCTATTTGCTTTCTCTATTGCCATTTTGACTAAGTTACCGCAATTCTTGGACGAGACGCTTCCCCAACCTTCTCTTTTTACAGTGTCATATACACCCAGCTCTCGAGCAAATTCTGCTTTCAAAGCATCTGACATAACACTTTTTCTTTTAGCCACAGTTTTCCTCCTTCTCTTCTATCAAAAGAATTCGTTGTACGCACATTCATAGTATCTTCAAAAAAGTCGTTTTTAACAGATGTAATTTTTAAAATTTATGGATGGATTAGGTTGATTTTATGCTAAAATAGCTGTAAAGAAATAAAAACATTTAAAATGGAAAAGAGGTTGATCAAATAAAAATGAACCCAAGCAGAGAACAAGGAATGGCATTGTTAAAAAAATATAATAAAAATGAAGCATTAATCAATCATGCTTTAGCGGTAGAATCTGTTATGAAGCATTTTGCAAAACTTAAAGAAGAAGATGAGCAAAAATGGGGAGTGATCGGTTTGATTCATGACTTGGATTATGAGTTGTATCCGGATCAACATTGCCAAATGACAGAAAAAATTTTAAGACAAGAGAATTGGCCGGAAGAGTATATCCATGCTGTCGTGAGTCATGGATGGAAGATCTGCTCGGACACTGAACCGGTGCAATACATGGAGAAGGTTTTATATACTATTGATGAATTGACGGGATTGATCAATGCCACCTGTTTGATGAGGCCGAGTAAAAGTATTTTAGATCTATCAGTCAGTTCGGTAAAAAAGAAATTCAAACAAAAAAGCTTTGCGCAAGGGGTGGATCGCAATATTATTGAAGAAGGTGCTGCAATGTTGAATATGCAACTGGATGATGTAATAAATGAAACCATCGAAGGTATGAAAACAGTAGCTGAGGAAATCGGATTAAAAGGGTCTTTGTAAGGCTCTTTTTTGATATTTAGGAGGTACGTATGAGAGGTGGTAATTACTATAATCCCGAGATGATCAAGACAATACAATGCAATGCCAATTCCGATCCGGGTGTGAATTGGCATATGAAAAAAACTGTTGAGCAAGCAGACAAGCATTTATGTAACGGAAATGAATTTTGGTGGAATTTTGTCGCTGGCAATTCTATTCCGCGGGGAGCGGTACCAGGAGAGACCATTAGTGGTTGCCCTGAATGTGGAGATGAATTTTTAAACAAATACGGTACATACGGTTGGATCTGCTTGACGGAAAACAATACGTGGAAAATTCAATGTCCTAATTGCGGAATGAAGTTTCCAAGCAATGATTTTAAGAGGTTTTACGACAGTGGATTGAATCAAGATGGCTTTTTTGAAAGCGAGCTTGCAGACCGATCTTTGCTGGTCAATGAGATATATCCTCAATACGGACCGGAGAAGTATGTGGATGACGGAACCGGATATATTGATGAAAACGGACACAGCTGGGCTTTTGCCGCTTACTACCATCATTGGGGTATATGGTTGGGATTAAACGGGCGGGAAAAAAATCAAACAGGGAATATTCATACTGTACTTCGTCACTTGGCAGATGCATGGGTATATACAGGTGATGTGCGTTATGCAATCACAGGCTTAATTTTGTTATACAGGGTCTCAATGATTTATCCTTCCATGGATTTAAATGTTTGGATGCGCCGTCCCGGTCGACCATACAGGAATAGTGACGGACACCGTTTGCAGGGCAAAGTGGTTGGAAGCATTTGGGAAACGTTTTTCTCGGAGGGATTATGTGAAGCCGCTGATGCGTTTTTACCTGTATTAGACCGGTACCCTAAAGAGATCGAGGAGGCTTTTCAACCTTTTGCAACAGTTAACGTACAAAAAATTGAAGAATCGATTATAGATGGAATTGTTCGTCAGGTGTATCCAGGTGTTAAAAACGGCTCAATTTTAGGAAATGAAGGGATGCACCAAGCTGCTTTGGCAATGGCAGCTGTTTGTATGGGTCGATGTGAAGAGTCTGAAGAATGGTTGGACTTTCTCTTTCGCTCCGGGAGTTCCTTTTCGGAAAAGCACCCTAAGATGAAAATTAGTGTCCATGTTACCGGAGGAAATATATTTGGTGTACTTGAGAACAAGGTGGATCGAGACGGGATGGGAGATGAATGTTCTTTAGGTTATAACTGTTTGTGGCTACGTCAGCTTTATCGATTAGCCGATATTCTGTCTTTTTATCCTGGAATCAAAGGATCGGCTTATGATATCAACCGGCATCCCAAAATGCTCATGATGTATAAAAGTTATATGCCTTGGGTAATTGACGAAAGATATGTCCCGAATATAGGGGATAACGGGAGTACTGGGAATCCGGGTTTAATATTGACCGGTTCTGAGGACTTAAAGCTGTTAGTTGATGGATATTTTTTGACAAAGGATCCACGAATATTGACATATATCAATATGGTGTGGCCGGATGCGAAGAAAGGAAAATTTGAAAGCTCCCGAATCACCGGCAAAGAAAAAATGATGGAGTTGCTAAAACAAGCCGATCTTTCTGAGATGAAATTTTATGAAAAATCAGACAATGCCTGTGGATTTGGCAACTGCATTTTAAGACAGCCTGAGAAAGACGGCAACTTTGTTAATTTTTATTACGGCAGAACGGTAGGCCACGGTCATTGGGACAAGTTAAATTTTGAGCTGTTTTATAAAGGAATCAACATTTCTCCGGATTTAGGTTATCCGGAATACTGCGAAGCGGGATTTCATAATCGCTTGGAATGGAATAACCATACCCTCAGCCATAATTGTGTCATGGTAGATGATCAGTGTCAAAAAACAACTTATCACCCGGGTTATGTGAAAGGATTTGAAGATGACAGTATTGTAAAATATATCGATGTGGATGCACCGGATGTTTATGATAATGCTGATATGTATAATCGCTCTTTGTCCATGATTGAGGTTTCACCGGGTAAAGCATATATAGTGGATTTCTTTCGAGTGTCCGGAGGCGAATTGCACCGATTCTCACTCCATGGAGGTGAAGGTCCTTTAACGATGAAAGGAGTGGAGTTAGAAAAGAAACCGGGTACTGTGGCAGGAGTTGACATTGCCTATGGAGATAACCGTGATCGACACAAAGGAGTGGGTTCCGGATTAAGCTATCTGTATGATGTGGAACAGTGTAATTCTCCGGGAAATAATATTGAAGCGATTTGGCAGGTAAAAGACACCTGGGGTGTCACAAAGGGAAAAATTGAATCGATATCCTTCAAAGCTTGGCTTTTAGGTTCTTTTAGTGAGATCATCAAAGCCAAAGGAAAGCCGCCACAAAACAAGCCGGGAAACCCTAAATACTTGAATTACTTATTGGCTGTCAAAAGGGGTAGGGGCTTAAAAAGCCGATTCACATCGGTGTATGAGGCATATGAAGGTCAACCCGAGATCGTTCATCTTGAAGAAGTCAGTATCAAGGTAATGGATCCCGGCAGTATGAAAGGCCATCCCGGATATGTGGCCGGTGGTGTGAAGGTTTTGTTATCAGGTGGGACCGTTGATTATATATGCTCTAGTGTTTGTGAAGATACGGAATTTTTAGTGGATGACAAGATCCGATTTAAAGGAAGGTTGGGCTTTTTGAGAACCAAAGAGGGTAAAGTGCTTTATGCTTTGTTATCCAAAGGAACTTTACTTGAATATGGAGAAAAAGGATATCAATTTGCTCTGTCTTCTCCTTACGAGAGCATAAGAGGATGTATAAAGGATTTTGAAAAGCAATTCAGTGAATATCATTTTGTGGATGTAATCTTTGATCAAGCACCTGATTTATTGACCGAAATCATTGGCAGAACAATTCATATTCAACCTGCAGGTCCATGGAATGCGTCTTATGAAATCGTTGATGCATATTTACAAGAAAACAATTGTTATCGCTTGATCTTAAATCGTACAACCGTTAAGGGAAGGGATCAAGAGGGGAACTATACCTATTTGTTCAAAGAAAATGCTTCTTTCGAGATCCCCGTTTTACGCACGACTTAGGTTTGTTAGGCAACAAAAAGGAGATCTTTGGATCTCCTTTTTACACCATGATTTTATATATTCTCTGATATTAGTTATTGTCAAAACAAACCGTTCACCTTATGACACATGCAGAAGTGCTCCGGAGCAACTTCCTTGTATTCCGGTACTTGCTCCGCACAAATTTCCTTTGCATAAGGACATCTGGTGTGGAACCGGCATCCTTTCGGAGGATTTGCCGGAGACGGAATATCACCTTCTAAGATGATCCTCTTTTTTGTATGGCGTCTTGCCGGATCCGGATAAGGTACGGCAGAAAGCAAGGCTTCCGAGTAAGGATGCAAGGGGTTTGCAAAAAGTTTTTTCTTAGGTGCCATTTCTACAATATTTCCTAAATACATCACTGCTACCGTATCCGATATATATTCCACCACCGATAAGTCATGAGAAATGAACAAATAGGTCAGTTGTCTTTCATCCTGAAGCTTTTTCAATAAATTAATAATTTGAGCCTGGATAGATACATCCAGTGCGGAAACCGGTTCGTCCGCAATAATCAGTTGTGGATTTAACGCTAATGCACGAGCAATACAAATTCTTTGCCTTTGGCCTCCGGAGAACTCGTGTGGATACCGATCGATGAAATATGGACGCAGACCACAATCATCCATCACTTGCAGCACATAATCACGATAAGTTTCCTTCGTCAGTTCGGTGTTGTTATCACCAAAAAGTAATTCCCCGCTACCATCTTTACGCAAATAATGTTCTCGTACCGCTTCACCGATGATTTCCCCCACCGGTAAACGGGGATTTAAGGAGGAATAAGGGTCTTGGAATATGATTTGCATCTTTTTCCGCATTGCCCTGAGTTCGTCGGACTTTAATTTAAACACGTCGACATCGTTTATGATAACGGAGCCGGCCGTCGGTTGTATCAAACGCAATAACGTACGTCCAATGGTGGTTTTTCCGCAACCCGATTCTCCCACCAAGCCGAATGTTTGACCTCTTTTAATGGAGAAACTCACATCATCCACTGCTTTAACGTGGCCTACGGTTCTTTGAAATACACCGGACTTGATGGGAAAGTACGTTTTGAGGTTACTAACTTCTATGAGATTGTTATTCTTCATTTTTATCATCTTCTCCTAACGTAAAATTCCCTTTTATAGGGTGATAGCAGCAAACCTTGTGTGTATCGCTTAATGAGAACAATGCCGGATATTTTCCTTCGCACTTTTCTGTGGCAAATTCGCACCTGTTTTTATAATAACAAAAGTTAGGTAAGTTAATAGGGTTCGGCACATTCCCCGGTATGGAATACAGTCTCTTTTCATTGGCATTTAATGAAGGACGTGATTTCATAAGCCCTACAGTGTAAGGATGGCTGGGGTTGTAAAAGATTTCTTCCGCAGTCCCTTGCTCCACAATCCTACCGGCATACATTACAACAACAAAATCTGCTGTTTCGGCTATGACACCCAAATCATGGGTGATCAACATGATAGAGGAGTTGATCTTATCTTTTAGGTTTACCAATAAGTCCAGTATTTGGGCTTGTATAGTAACATCTAATGCTGTTGTAGGTTCGTCTGCAATGATTAATTGGGGATCACAGGACAAAGCCATGGCAATCATGGCACGTTGCCTCATCCCACCGGAGAGCTCGTGTGGATAGTTCTTATAAATCCCCTCCGGGTTGGCGATACCAACCAAATTTAACATTTCTATCGTACGAGCCTTCACTTCCTTTTTATTCAAATTGGGATTGTGTAACTGAATACTCTCGTCAATCTGATCTCCGATTGTGAAAACCGGATTTAATGAAGTCATAGGCTCTTGGAAGATCATAGCGAGATCATTACCTCTGATCTTTTCTAATTCTTGTAATGGCATTTTGGTAATATCCACTGCACGGTTCCGGGATGCTTGATTAAATCGTATCTGTCCTCCGGAAATTTGCCCTTGAGGGGCCTGTAACAAGCGCATGATGGATAAGCTGGTAACACTTTTACCGCAGCCGGATTCACCCACTACACCAACCGTTTTTCCGATGGGCACATCGAATGTAACTCCGTCTACCGCCTTCACTGTTCCGATGTCGGTATAAAAATACGTCTTGAGATTATCAATTTCCAAGATGTTGTTCGGATCTTTCATAGTGGTTACATATTCACTTTCCGGGATACGCTTGCGCTTTTGTGCTTTTGTGTGTTCCCGGTATTTTATATTGTTAAACTTTTTAATTTCTTTTAATCGTGTATTATTTTTATTTTTATCCATTTCATCACCTGCCTATCGTTTCATCTTGGGATCGAATGCATCTCGCAAACCGTCTCCGACAAAGTTAAATGCTAAAACAGTGACCAAGATACATATTCCGGGTGGAATCCAAATCCAAGGATTGTTTTTCATGACGGTGGATGTTGTTACGGCACTGACCATATTTCCCCATGATGCATAAGGTGCGGCTACACCAACACCCAAGAAACTCATTGTGGACTCGGTTAAAATAATACTTCCCAAATCCATGGTAGCCATAACAATAATCAACGGCATGACGTTGGGTATCAAGTGTTTGAATATCTTACGGGATGTTCTTAATCCTAAAGCTTCTGCGGCTTGCATATACTCCATTTCCCGTAAAGATAGAATCTGCCCGCGTATCATTCTCGCAACGCTGGCCCAATACAGGACCCCCATTACAATCATAATATAATAGATCTTATTAGCAGGCGATATTCGTAATTGCAACATGATGGAAGATATGATAAGCATCAATGGAATGAAGGGGATGGCGTAGAATATTTCAACCATCCTCATGATGATCATATCGATTTTTCCACCGTAATATCCGGCGATACCTCCTAAAGTCACACCGATTAATAATTCCACGATGACAACGCACAAACCCACCAGCAAGGAAACCCTACCGCCGTACATAAGTCTTGTCAGCATGTCCCGGCCTCCTTGGTCGGTACCTAAAAGGTGGTTTTTAGAAGGAGGTGCCTTTACATACAATATCGAATTAACGATGCGGGGATCGGTCATGCGAATTTCTTCCATCAAGTGATATTCCCAAGATCCATTTATGGTTACATAACCGGAATCGGTTAACACATTCAATGCGGTTGTCCCGTCTTCATAGAAAGCAACAACGGCTTGTTCGCTCTTTTTAACACCGTTTATAAAGCTTATATAATATTTTACATCTCCTTTTTTGGATGTGATGGATGACAAATCACGGTCTTCTATAGATGACAAAGCACCTTTGGTTGTTTCCGCAAAAGGAGATCTGGTCTTCATTTTTCCATATGTTTTTTCTCCATAGTAGGAATAACTGTCGTCTATTTCTTTGATAAAACTAATGACAGAACCTTGATCGGTGATCATGG
Source organism: uncultured Clostridia bacterium (assembly GCA_937894465.1). GTDB lineage: Bacteria > Bacillota > Clostridia > JAAYHZ01 > JAAYHZ01 > JAAYHZ01. The sequence continues at coordinate 13,715 of CALCRE010000293.1, read as the reverse complement.
TATATTGTTCCTTGGCCATATAAAATAGCTCGGTTTCGGTGTAGGGCATTAAAAGGGGTCCAATAAAGCAAAACAGAATCATTGCAATAAGAACAGTGATTCCTAACACCGCTGCCTTATTCCTTATAAATCGTCTCATGACTAATTGCCCCGGTGATAAAAACACCCTGTTTTTCTCCAGCTGGTCATTACCCTCGTTATAGTTATTGTTGTTATCTTGCATGAAATCGCCTCCTAACTGTATCGAATACGCGGGTCTACGACAGCGTAAAGAATGTCAGATAATAATGTGCCGATCAGCGTCATAACTGCAAGAAACATATTAAATCCCATAAGGTATGGAATATCCGCTTGGTAAGAAGCGGTTAATGCCATTTGCCCTAATCCTTCGATTGAAAACAAACCTTCTGTGATAGCGGCACCGGAAAACAAACCCGGTAGCATACCACCCACCATGGTAACAATGGGGATCAATGTGTTTCTAAAAGCGTGTTTTCCTATGACCTTTTTCTCCGGCAAACCCTTTGCACGAGCGGTTCTTACATAATCTGAATTAAGAACCTCCAGCATATTGGTGCGGGTATAGCGTAACAAACCGCCTACGCTGGTAATGACAAAGCAGCTGATTGGCAGAATCAAATGTCGTCCATAATCCATTAATTTAGCAAATGAAAATCCTGTGTAAGTGACACGGGCATTCAGCATTCCTGCTACAGGCAGGATATTTAAACCCAATGGGCCGAATATTCGCTTTAATATAACAGCAAAAAAGAATATAGGTAATGATATACCCATAAATGCTATAGTTGTAATCATATAGTCAACCTTCGTGTATTGTTTTGTAGCGGCTAAGATACCTAAAGGTATGGCTATAAGCAATTCTAATATCAATGCAATAATTGCGACTGAAAAAGTAACAGGCGCATATTCTTTAATCAATTCTGTGACAGGTCTCTTATAGTATAAGGAAACACCTAAGTTACCTCTTAAAACGTTTCCAAGCCATGAAAAATAACCTTCAACAATTCCTGTATTCAAACCGTATAATTCCCGTAAATGCTCTTTTTGTTCCTCTGTAATCTTCAAGTTATTAGCGGTTGATAAATCGACAAAATCAGACGGCATAAGTCTGGTAATAGAAAATAGCATTATTGAAACGCCGATTAATACTATGAAACTGATCATCACCCTTTTGATAATGTATTGTTTCATTTTTTCTTCCCTTCCCTTTGAAGTAATATTAAATGGTATAGAGATGGTTATCATCTCGTTGTCAACCGGCATTGTCGTTGTATATTAGTTAGTTAATTTTACCGGTTAAAATTAGATATAATAAATCTCTCCGTTGTTGTTCACAACGGAGAGATTTTAGTTTATTAAAATTTTCTTTTAGTTGAGTTTTAATTTATACAGAACTCTTTCGTAGTTCCAATATGTTGTTGTTTCAGGTAATGTTGAAATGTCTACAGTAACAGGATTATAGACATAGCCGTTCTTTCTCTGATAAAGAGGCATTTCAACAGCTTCCTCCATGACGATATCCAAAGCTCTTGCTACCTTTTCGGATCTTTCTTTCAAATCCATGGTTACAACAACTTCTTCAAGCAAGCCATCGAGTTCTTTGTTGCTAATGTTAGTACGATTTTGTCCTCCACCGGTCATATAGGTTGTTCTTTGGTCACAGGTTGTATCCGTACCCCAAGCAAGAACGAACATATCAGCTTCGCCGCTGTTCATTGCACTTTGCAACACTGAGAATTGAACGTCATTGATAATGAGTTCGCCGCCCATTGCAGCCAAGTCATTTTCAGCTTGTGTCAACATAGCGTAACCCGGGTGATCACCGACGCCGTCTCCACCGATGTAAACATTAAGCACCAGTTGTTGATTGTTTTTCACCAGCTTGCCATCTTTTTGTTCGTAACCGGCAGCCTTGAATTTTTCAAGTGCTTTGGCAGGATCATATCCATAGTATTCCTCTGCATCGTCCGGATATTCAGCTAATGTGGTGGTCATAGGACGCTCGATTAATTGAGCCATTGTTCCGTAATATCCTTCAACAGAAGGAGCACGGTTCAATAAATGCATGAATCCTTGTCTAACTTGTTTGTCAACATTTTTCGCATTAATTGCTAAATAACCGTATCCGTTGTTGTCAACGAGGTCATAATGCAATTCTGCATCGATGTATTCTTGTAATTTTTCTCTGTTCAATGTGGGGTTAGCAATGTCGATGTCTCCTGCAACAAATGCTGCATATATATCGTCATCACTGTATACTTGCCATTTAACCGTCTTGATATACGGTTTTCCTTGGAAGTAACTGTCGTTTGCCGTAGCTGTGACAATATTATCGGAGAATCCGCCCCAAATGTACGGACCGGAACCCATCGGTTGATCCATATTAATACTTACCACTGCTTCCGCATTACCTTTTGAGAAGGATCCGTAGTAGTGAGAAGGAACTATAGGTGCGTTGATGGCACGGTCACCGTAGATATTAACGGAATCATATAAAACTTTACAGGTATATTCATCAACTTTCGTAATACCGGAAATGGTTTCAACTGTAATGCCGTCAGCCAAGTTGCCTGCGATATAATCTTCTGCAAGCTTTGCTTCCCACCAAGGAGCCGGATCGTAATACTCTCCATAATTGGTGTATTCAACATCAGCCAGTAAAGCTAACATTTGATCTGCATTTTTTGCGTCGATTTTCTTAAGTTGTTCTTCAAAGCCTTCGTCTTTGATGTAATCAGACCATGTGTAGTTTTCTGCGATTTGTGAATCCGGTTTTCCATTCCACCAGCCGTCCAAACCTGTTTCAATCAGGTATGTAATAAAGTCTTCTTTGGAAATGGTGCCCTGGCTGTACTTATCTATGACAGTTTGTGCATATCCTTCTATGATAGAGGAATAGTTCGGGTCGTCATAATAGTATTCCTTTAAACCGACGATGTCTTCGGTGTAGAATGTGCTTGACGGTCCTGTGTAGGACGGGTCTGCATACACATAATAGGAATAGATAAGGTCGTCAATGGTTACAGGTTCTCCGTCGGTAAATTTCATACCTTTTTTCACCTTTACGGTGTACTCGACTTGGGTATGACCGTCCGGTGCGGTAATTTCCTTGTAATCAATGGAACCTGCCCAGTCCTCCAAAGCGTTGTCCTTGTTCACAATTTGCGGGTTGACGAATATTTGGTCAAGAACCTGCATGTCGTATGCGCTTTCTGCATAGAAGGGATTAAACTTTCCTTCAAATGTTTGTGTTGCAATAACTAAAGTGTCGTAAGTCGGGTTGTAAGATTCGCAACTCGACAACATAACAGTCATCATAACAACAACAATCAAGAGCGCAATCAATGATCTTTTTCTCATACTTTTCCTCCTTCAATCAATTTAAAATATTGATTTTTTTATAAAATGTTGCTATTTTAAATATATAACAACTACGTAAGAATGTAAATAGTTTTTAGGAAGTTTACATAATCCAATTTTTGATAAAAACAAGTAAATCCCTATCTTGCAACGGTTTTTGCTTCTAACTTCCACACATCCGGGGTCATATTGTTTCCGGCTACCATCCATAATGCATTGTCATGAACAGTAACACTGGCCGCATGTCTGGGCAACCATGGTGTATTGGGCAATTCATGCCAGTTTACACCGTCGTAAGAGTACCAAACATCCTTGATATTACCACTCCCATCCGGATTTTTCTTTTTTCTGCTCCCATCCGGTAATTGAATCTCAAAAACCCCGTCGAAACCTTCCATTACCCATATGTGACCGTCATATGCAGCTATTTCATGATACTGTCTCGCTTTCCAAGGGCTGTTTTGTGTATGCAATTCCCAATTAAGGCCATCGGCAGAGCTCCACACATCATTAAAATATTTCCTGACGGGAAATTCCGGTGTGTCATATGTGCCTCCCCCGAGTAACCACATGCGATCTTTGAACACTGCGCTGTTTCCAATCATCCCTCTAGGTTCCCATGGGGCATGTTCGGTCACTAAATCCCAATGTTTCCCGTCCTTGGAGTTCCATACATCATTGTAATAGATGGTTCTCGGTTCACTGGCAACAAACCCCGGTACCGTTTGACCTCCCATCACCCAAATTTTGTCTTTGAATGCAACAGTGTGATGCAATGCTCTTTGTCCCCAAGGAGCGTTGTCGGTTATCAATTCCCAGTCCGTTCCGTTTTCCGAAGACCAAACATCCGGCTGATAACGGCCTTGGATGCAGTCTCCTCCCACAATCCACATCTTTCCTGCATGTACAGCATATCCTGCGGTGTGCCGGCCTTCCCAAGGAGCTTGCAAAAGCTCCAGGTTCCAAGTTACACCGTCGATGGAAGACCATACCTCGGAATTGCATGTCATGGGAAAATTCTTTTTATCCCTAGGGTTCCATCCTCCCAAAAGCCACATCTTTCCTTTGAATGATAAAAGTCCGGCTCCATCCCTCGGTGCAAAAGGTGCATTTAAATTCATTGCAGTCCAACTATATTTTTGATTCATATAACACATCCTTCTTTTAAAATCAAGATCTAAAATCCGGTACTTCCAGCATGATGCCTCCCTTTTCGGAGGACTCTGCTGCCAATATGGCAGGTGCGGCGGTTTCGACTGCTTTATACACATCCATGGGAACCGGTGCATCGTATAGGATGGCTTTTGCAAAGCTGTCAACCGGCCACCAATCTGCACCTCCGTGTCCGCTGGTTTTTATAAACTCATCCGACTCACGTACTTCGGGAGACCAGTCCATATCCTGCCACTGACCATCTGTGGCACTCCACATCTTAGGTTTATCTTTGTTCGTTCGAGCCCATTCCACAGTACATTCGGTACCCATTACTTGGTACCAATGGGCGGCGATTTTGCTTCTAGGTGCATGGGGAGAGGTAAAACCCACCGCCAACCTCATCACAGTGTCTTTTGCCGTGTGCATCAATGCCACTTCCATATCTCTTGCAGGGAGGCCTTCAGTATGGTAACTCTCCGGACGTGTTCCCATACAAGAGACCTTTGTCACTCTGTCATCGATGATACTGAGCAAGGGGCTCAGTTCATGGGGCAAATAATAGATAGGGTGGTTGAATGTGGTGTTCCTCCATGTTGGAACGGTATTTCTACCGACAGGAGGCTTTGCTCCGGAGAATAATTCACCGGATGCAGGATCCACCCAGAAGTTCCAATATTTTTCATAATGCAGGTATTCGCCTTCCATAAAGAGAATTTTTCCAAAATCCCCTCTTTGGGCCATTGCCCTCCATTGTTGAATAAATCCCCAGTATCTTGTCTGTTCACACAATTGATATTTGACGCCGGTTTTCTCAACGGTGTCCACCAACTCCCTGCATTGGGCAATGGTGTAGGCAGCCGGAACTTCAGTTGTGACATGAAGTCCTCGTTTCATGGCATCACATGCCATTTCGGCTTGTATATTCGGATCAATGGCGATGAATAAAGCATCCATGGGAACGGAAGCTACCATTTGGTTATAGGATGTGAAGCACTTCACATCCGGTTGGCCTAATATTGCCGCTGCTGACTCCACCAAAGGCTTAGCCTTATCGCAAAGAGCCACGATGGTCCAATTAGGGTGAGCTTTATACAGTTTCATCAAATGAATGGCCCTGTGCCCTAACCCGACGATCCCTAACCGTAATTTTTTATGCTCCATTTTGTACCTCCCGGTTTATGGCAAACGGTATATGATTACCGTACCTAATCGTTCATTTGAGGCGATGGCGAGATAATGCCCGTCTTTACTGACGGAACAGCAGGATAAATTGGTGCAGCATACCACACCTACAGATCCCGGGGATTCATAATTGACAAATCCCTTCCAAAGAAGACCGTTTTTATCGTCATAGGTGAACACCGAGCCCATGTCATCGGGATCACCAGCCACTCCGTAGAGAATGGTTTTGTCCGGATTGACCGACATGGCATGAATCGGTCCATTAGGTGATACCGGACCTAGTGAGAAAATACCTTCTTCAGACAAAATAGCCAGCATGCCGTCTTTGGTTCCCACAATTTTTCGATCTTTTGAAAAATCCATATGGATTGCAGGTACGGCTTTGTATTGCCGTCCTGGATACGAGGGAAGCTTGAAAGAGGTTTTCAGCTGAGAAGGTACAGGTTCCATTTTTTCCATGTGACGGTTAATATAGTCAGGGCTACATTCATTTGTTGGTTTGATGCTTTGTAATTTCAATCCTTTAATTTCAAAAATGAATTTCTTGTCTTTTCCGCACACTCCGTACAATGTATTGTTTTTATCCCAGTACAATCCGGTGACACCGGACTGCTCGATATTGTCCGGCGCCAGCTCACGCCAAAGAAGGACCGGCGGTGCTGCAGGGATTTTATCAAACGATATAGGATTGCCTTCGCCCATTCTTTCCAAGTCGAATAATTTTTTTGAGCTTGCTATATACTGGGGAGCTGCAGGATTATAAAATTCGTCGAGGATTTCATTTGACATGGATTGCATATCCGGTTCGAATTTTTTTAAATCGATTGCCGTAATATCCGGTCCGTCCAGACTATGATTGGATCCTACTGCATACAATATATCATCCTTTGTAATGCATAATTCGCTCATCCATGCACCTACACGGTGTTTTGTTCCCAAAAGACCGGCCCATTCCGGTTTCTTGCCTCTTGTGATGTCCCAGCGGAACAAAGATCCCGGCAAACCGGTTTCAGGCTTATCCGCCGTGTCATTCTTAGAGGATAATGCATACCATAGAACACCGTTGCTGTCGAAATCCATACCGAATATACCGTTTCGGTTCTCTCCCTTGATATAATTTTCGGTTGGTATGTATGCACCCATATTTTCAAACTGACCGGTTTTGGTGTCTAACGCAAGGATATCCCGCCCGAACATGACCGCAAAGTAAAGACGGTTATCCGGTCCGATACGACCGACACTGATATTTCTAAATTCCCTGGGATAGTTGAAATTGTAATAGGGAAGGCGATAATTCATATCTGTGATCTTTAATGTGTCGGTGTTGACTTTGTATACATATCCGCTTCTGGATGCTCCGTAACAATGACCATCCGGCCCTATGACAAGTCGGAAGGCATAATTTTCGGATACCTTTCCTAAGTCAAGTACGGTTTTCTCATCGATGGAATATCTGTATAAATGGCCTTTAAAGAAACCTGTGAAGAACAGGCAATTGTGACCCGGTTCATACACTGCACCGTAAATGGATTCCCGGGGAACCGGTATCCCCATATTGCTCGCTTGACCGGTTGCCGGATCGTATATAACGATATTGGATCCGGGAAAGCCTTCCCACATGTGATTGTAATAGGCATCCGGCATCCATGTAGGATGTGCAGGGCTCTTATCTGTTGTGTGGGTGGTCATAATCATCCTTTGATCATTCATAAAGCTGATTGAAGTATGAAACTTGCTTGCACGTATGGTACGATCGCTTGGTAAGATGACATCTTCCACTTTAAACAAGGTTTTTACGTCATTATTCTCATAATCATATTCGCACAACCGCACATAATTCCCGGTGAATATTTCTGAAGCAAGACCGAAATACAGCTTGCCTTCCGGACTCACGTTGCTGTCCCATATGGCATTATGGGAAAATTCCAAAGGGAACACAAATTGACGAACTCCGGTTTGGGACATCAATTTGTAATCCTCCGGGCCGTTTAAAAAGAACTTGTTCATGTCACGCTCCTCCTTATTCTCGCTGGTTCCTACGGGTAAAAATCACTTGATGAACACCTGCCGGGATAACGGCAAGGTAGCAGTTTCTACCGGTAATAGCTCTTTTTTCACACATTGTTTCTTTTTGGTCCACAAAACAAATATCGAAACCGTTTTCTTCAGGAATCCGTATGATCAACCCCTCTTTGTTTACAGCGGTCACTTCCAGCTCCAATTCGGTTTGTGTGTGCCTTACGGTCTTTACCGTACTCTCGGAGCGGTCAAACCACCACAGACATACTTGATCGGTCCCCATATGAACAGCTTGATAACTATTACTGTCTATAAATTTCAATACTTGGTCAATGGCTTCGGTACATTCAGGTGTTTTCGCAATATAGACCGGGTGAAAAAACATGTTCAATGTCCAAGCGTTGTTCACAGCCTTTTGCAATATACCCCATAGTCTTTCCACATCTTTCCACCGGTTTTGGTCTATTCGAACTCTGGCTTCATAAAAAACTACCGGGATATATGCATAGGGTAGGCGAATACGATCATGCTCGGCATCATCATATACAAAGTGGGGCCATGTTGTCCCGAAAGCTGTTCCGAATACATTCACGGGGTTCGGATCCGGCATCAACCTGGTGTGTGCTCTGCCGTTATCACCCTTGATTCCTCTTGACGACGCCCAACGAGCTTGTTCGGTCCATCCTCGAAACATGAAACAATGATTGACGGTTGCAACTGGTGTACTACCGTAATAGGACTCATATAGATCCAGTTGTTTATCGAATTCTTCTTTTGTAAAGAATTCTCTGATTTTTACAAAATTAAAATGGAGAGAGCATTCTTGACCGTTTTGCCGTATTTCTTCATACAAATCCTTATTAATTTCAAAACCCGACAGATCCTTTTTTGGCATAATATTAAAATGATATGGCAATCCACGGCTTTTCATAAATTCCATAGCAGGTCGTTGCACCTGATGTGGATCCGCTTCGTCGTCTCCGCCGTAATGAAGTAAAAGATCGGTTATATTTCCCTTTACAGGTGGCAAAAAATGTTTAGAAACAATGCCGGCTTTATCGAGCATGTATTGTAGTATGTATAGGTGATAATCCCCATAAGGCAAAGAAAGGTCATGGGCAGATGTCAATACAATCCCGTCTCCGGAGCGGTACATGCCGTCTTGGTCGTAATCTTTGTCCACCGGCCTCCCTTGGTGTATGGCACACAAGGTTTGCGCCATACTGTATGAAAAATAAAAGCAAAAGCCTTTGCCTGTTTGTTTCACTGAAATAGCGGATTGATTGGAATGCCCTTGAAAGATATTGGTTGAAAGAGGATCTAACATTTCTCCGATGACGGTTGCATCGGTCACCATGGTTTTTCTAATCGGTGATATCACCGGTAGGGTATGTTTATATGCTTCTTCCACCGGAAGATATTCTTTTTGTTTTATGGATATATATCCGTTTATGGTGAAAGCGTCATCGGATTGTTTTAGCTGCCCGGTTTCCCGGATCCCAAACAGCTTATCCGCACCTCTGGTTTGAAAACCAATGAGAATTCCTCCGCCATTAACCCAACTTTCCAAAGAGGAAACAACTTGTTCCGACAAGGTCATATCGGTGCACAAGATGCATCGTTGCCGGGGTAGAATCTCCGGTAGATTAGCCTCGCCGTAAATCATCCCGGATGAGATCCCCAATTGGTCCATGATTTCATTCATATATGTATTCCAGGTGTTTCCTTTTGAAATTCCTTGTTCATCCGATATGCAAACAATCGTCATACAAAAAACCTCTTTTCTTGTTGCTAACTAAACAAATTTTACCGGTTATACAGCGGAAAGTAAATAAGAAATACAAGGTGTAAATGAGGTGTAAAATGCGCTTAACAAACAAAAGGAGACAAAGTGCATAACACTTCGACAAATTAAAAATTCTTTTTATGAATAAATATCCGACTATACATTTTTATGTTATACTCTATATGTTGTAATGTAATTTGTCCAAAGCATGTTAAAAAGAGAGGTGGGGTAATGACATTGTTCGGATGTTGTTTGCCGTTCGGGTCTTTTGTCCCTCAAATTGAAAATAATGAGAAACAAGTACCGGAAAAGAGTAATGGAATCATAAACGGTTTGGCTATGTTAAAAACCATTGGCTTTGATTTCGGAGAATTGACTGCGGGAGCAATTGCCGACTTGTCTTGCGTTGACATGAAGAGCCTTTCGGAGCTTTTGGATAAAGGTTCTTACTGTGTACCGGTGTTTAATAGTTTTATTCCACCGAAACTACCTTTGACCGGATTATATGTTAACAAGGATGCGGTTATTCAATATGTGGATATGCTTATGAGTCGCATTCATCGGTTAAAGGGAAAATTAATCATATTCGGAAGCGGCGGCGCCCGAAGGATTCCGGAAGGTTTTCCCCGTTCTAAGGGCATGGATCAGTTGAATGATTTTTTTGTTCTGTGCAATGAGTGCGCCGGTAGATATCAATTGACAGTTGCCATAGAACCATTGAATAAAAAAGAGTGCAATGTGATTAATACGGTAAAAGAGGGGTTGGATATCGTGAAAAGCTTACACTTGCCGAACATCAAGCTATTGGCCGATACCTACCATATGAATGAGGAAAATGAGCCTTTTGATATTTTAAAGCAAGCAGCCGAACATTTGGTACATATCCATTTATCCGATCAAAGACGCTTATTCCCCGGAAGTGATCGAAAAGGTGGTGTGGATTTTATTCGTCTGTCGAAGATTCTAAAGGATAGTTCCTATAAAGGACGTTTATCTTTTGAATGTAATGATCATATAGAGAACAAGAGTGGACAAGCATTAAAATATATTAAAGGGATATGGGAAGAATGTATGGCTTCATAAATATATATCGTGTATAAAACAGTATTTATTTATACACTGTTTGTGTTATAATCAAAGCAAAACGGACTGGGCAAGCAAGAAGACATGATTGGTTAAACATTTGTGGTGTTCGGATTTCTTAAAGGATTATTAAACGGACCGATTTTGTAATAAATGATAATTGACCTATTGACATTCATTTAGAAATACATATATCTCGAATTGAATGAATTTTAACAGAAAGGGGTTAATCCAATGAAACAAAAAGCTTTGAAAGTTGCTGCTGGAGTCGCTTCTGTAGTTGCAACACTTTTGGCAACCTCGGCATGCTGGGTTTTCCTACACCAACCGCAGGAGCCCAAATCGTTACAAGATAAGTAACGAGAGGCAGAAGGGCTGTAAAAGGGTTTTGCAGCCCTTTCTACATAGGGGAGGTACAATACGTTTCATGATCAACACTGATAGTAACGTAAAATTAAGCAATTTATTATCATCAATCAAGTTACTGTTATTAGTCGCATCGGCGTTTATGCTCATTCAAGAAGTCTTTAAAGATGCAACCAATTTGGAGATTATACTAAAAGAACCGAAAGACTTCTTTATTAGTATTGCCTTTTTTGTTGTTCTGTTTTCCATCTGGTTCTTTATAGGATACCGTTTTTCTAAGAAAGAGGCAGTACTTAAGAAAGTGCAAAATATTATTTTATTCATTTTGATGAGTGGAATTATCATTGCATGCGCAGCTATGGGTAGGGATCATAAGCATCTGTTCTTTCTTGTTGTCATCATCATGACCATTGAAAACGGTCTTTCATGGGGTATTGTTTCGTCTTTACTTTTTTTTGTTTTATATATGCTGGCGTTATTTCGCTTCGGACAAGCGTCCGGTGTTGCGATGGAGGGAAATGTTTTATTTGGACTGGAACTTCTTCTGACATCCTATATCATCGGGTATTACATCAGTGAAAAAGAGCAATACATTAAGGTATTAAAAAATCTTGCAGAAAAGGACGGCTTGACCGGTGTATATAACCACAGGTATTTAATTTCATACCTAGAAGAAAAAATTCTTGAATATCGTGAAAAGAACACCCCTCTGGCATTGCTTTTGATCGATATTGATGATTTTAAGATCTATAACGAATATCACGGCCATGTAAAAGGAGATGAAATACTAAGTACATTTGCAAAATTGTTTGAAAAAAATGCTAAAGGTGGAATTGTTTGCCGTCAAGGAGGGGACGAATTTGCTATTGTCGGTCGGTTTACTGAAAACCAGGCTATGTCGATTGCCAACAAGATCTGTGAGGAAGTAAGCGACACGAAGTTTTACGGAGAAGAATATTTACAGCAAAAGAAGTTGACTGTTTCAATAGGTGTGGCAAAGATGAGTGAGGACGCCAAATCGGTGGACGACTTGGTTCACTTTGCAGATATCGCATTATATCGAGCTAAATTTATGGATAAGAATCAAGTCCGTAAGTATGAAAACATATTTGAAAGTATTAATGATTCTGATAAATTTAAAAATGAAATGTTAACGGCAATCAGAACTCTGATTACGGTAATCAATACGAGGGATGAGTTCACATACAACCATATCGAAAATGTTGTTAATTACATGAAGGGGTTTGCCAATTGGGCGGAATATGATGATTACACAAAAAAGGTGCTGGTATACGCTTCCTATATGCATGACATCGGTAAAATCAACATTCCCTCCCGTGTTCTAATGAAAGCCACTAAGCTGGATGAAGAGGAAATTCAAATGTTACGCAAACATCCGGAATGGGGTGCGAATATTATATCGGAATTAGGATATGATCCTGAGCTTATTCCTATTGTAAAACAACACCATGAACGATATGACGGAACCGGATATCCGGATGGATTGAAAGGGGAACAAATCAGCAAACATGCAAGACTTCTGACGTTGATTGACAGTTTTGACGCTATGACAAACTTGCGTCCATACAAAAGGAAAATGTCATTTACAGAAGCTGTAGAGGAGATTAAGCGTTGTAAAGGAACTCAGTTCGACCCTGAATTAACGGATATGTTTTTGGAGTTCCTTTTGTTAACGGATTATGCCAAGAAAGAGCTTGCGGAGGTACAGTAATTGCTACTGTTTTTCATTATTGCACTGGTGATTGCCCGGATCAAGGGATATAAGCCTTTTATCATATTTAAAAGCTACATATTGTATCCTTTTTTGGTTTTGGAAATCATCTTTTGGGTTTTGCAATACATGATGGCAAACGGTAATATGGAAGTTGTTCAATTCGCCGGAATGCTAAAAACCGGTTTTTTCATATATCTGCTTCTGCCGGTTTTTTATTATAAATTATATAAATCTGCTTTGTTAGGAAGCGGATTGGTTTTGTTGGGAACATTGATGAACAAGCTGGTGATGCATGTAAACGGTGGTAAAATGCCGGTAAAATTCACGTTGTCCAAGTTGACCGGATTTGCTAATGAAACGACATTTGATTTGCCGAACTCCATCCATACCAGGATGAGCGAGTACACTAATTTGAATATCTTAGGTGACATTTTTGATTTTGGTTATTGTGTAATGAGTATCGGTGACATTGTAATGAAAGCTTATTTTGTGATTGTTTTCTATAAAATGATTGAAATCATGAATTCAAGCGTAAATGAAAAACAATAAAAAAGAGGAGAAAAATGGAAACAAGTTTATTAGAGGTGTTAGTAAAAGGTATTCCGGAGTCTTTGTTGCTTATTTTGTGCGTTTATTTCTTTTGTAAAATAAAGCCTCAAGGCAAACAACTGACCATTATATTGTTCGTTCATGTGGTGATCACATATTTGGCAAGAGTATTGTTACCCGGTTATGGTATGACATTATTGATTAATGTTGTGGTTTTGGTTATTATTTTTAACGTGTTTCTGAAAGCACCGATGGCAAAGGTAATTAATGGAGCTTTATTAGGTATTTTGTTCATTATAATTGCAGAAGCGATTAATTTTCTATTAATCAAGCTTGTTTATACGGGTGATATAGAAACAATCATGGCGGATTCAACGAAGCGAGTGATCTATACAATTCCATCTACGGTTACTCTTGCGACCTTAGTGTTTGCAATTTACTACTTAAATTTTATAAGGA